>CABUQW010000040.1 GCA_902493895.1 uncultured Collinsella sp.
CATTGCAGATGAAGGAAAAGTATATCTTTTTACCGGAAGTAAGATTACCGGTGGCTTCTGCGTCACCCGGAAAGGCCTTTTGCATCCGTCAAAGCTTGGTCACATTTTGGACGATACTCCACCGTTGCTTGACTACTCAGCAGGTTCTGGCGAATTTATTAAATACAAGGGGCGTTCCTACTGCTGGATAGAGATTTCACAGGAGGGGCAAATTCTTCTTACGAAGAAAATGATGGACTTTTTGAAGGTGAGACCCGGAATGGAGCTGCTCTCTATCCGCAGCAGCGACATCGCGTTTACGATGGGGGCTAAAGGACCGCTATTGGAAAAAGCAGAAAACTATGACGGTGAAATTCCGCTTTTTTAAGTGTAACAATTCCAGTTTATAAAATTAAGAACGATGTTGGCAAGCCTCGAGGTGTCATCGGCGATGGACACGCGCTTCATGCTCTTCTATGCGGCAACCTTAGCTCTCAGCTAATGAATTCAAGTTTAATCCTTCCTACGATGTGCTGTGTGCCGGCGCGGTAGCCGGATCGTAGGAAGGATGCATAATGAAAAAGCTCGAAAACGAAGTGCTGCTGAGCCGTCGCGCTGCACTTGGCGCATTCGCCACCGTCGCCTTGGGGACTGCCGGTCTTCTTGCCGGTTGTGGTAGCGATAAGGCGACCGTCACCGAGGACGCTGGCGATGGCGACGAGAAGGAAGAGGCGAAGAAGGAAGAGCAGTCTACGACTGACCTGGCGGTTGGTGCGACGGTGGCCACGCCTGCCGGTCTTTCCGTCGTTGTCGATTCCGTCCAGCCCGGCCTCACAAATTATGACGGTTCGACCATGACGGGCATTCACGTCACGTACGTCAACAATGGCGATGAGGGCGCAGATTACAACATCTACGACTGGAAGGGCGAGGACGCCAACGGCGCTCAGCAGAATCAGGGTTACTACAGCGAGGGCTCCGATGAGCTGCAGTCTGGTACTCTTGCCGCTGGTGGCTCTGTGGCGGGCAATATCTACTTTGATGGCGATATCAAGAAGGCACTGTATTTTGCCAACATGTTTGATAAGTCTGCCACTGCAAGCTGGGTGTTGGCCTAGCATGTCGCTACCGTTGCGCCGTATGGGAGGTGAGGTCGTATGCCCGATAAAAAGTTGACTGACGAGTTACTCAATGAGCTTCTCGACGCGCCAAACATCGATGGCTATATCAAGGAGCACGACTTTGCCACCCCGTCGCTTTCGGACTACCTGCAGCAGCTGCTGCAGGAAAAGGGCTTGGAGCGCTCGCGCGTGGTTCGTATGGCCGATCTCAATGAGACCTTTGGCTATCAGATCTTTACCGGTGCGCGTCATCCGAGTCGCAATAAGGTGCTGCAGATTGCCTTCGCCATGGCGCTAACGCTCAAGGAGACCAACCGCGCCTTGACGGCGGCGGGTGCCAACATCCTCAATTGTAAGGACCGTCGCGATGCGATCATCATCTTCTGTATCGATCGCGGGTGCAGCCTCCAAAAGGTCAACGAGGAGCTGTATCGCTTTGGCGAGGAGACGGTGAGTTAGCGGCTGATATCTGAGCCGGCGGAGCTGTCGAACAACGATGCAAACGAACGGGGCGCGGATGCCATGGGGTGTCTGCGCCCTGCGCTATGATGGAGGCTATGGATACTCAGACCCCAACATATTCCGATGACGAGTTGACCGCAGCGCTTGCCGAGCACCTGACGTCGCTCGATCGCGACGACAGCTATCGCGTGGAGCGTGTACTTAAGCGCTCGTCCGTTGAAACAACCGAGCTCGTGTGCTTTGAAGGAACCGGCGGTGGTTCGCTCGGCCCCTTTGTCCGTAAACGCATCGATGCTTCGGCTCAAATCGGCGGGGCATACGAGCGTCTGTTTGCCGCTCAGCGGGCAGGCAGGCGTTTTGAGCACCTGCCCAGAATCGTCGATTGTCGTCGTGTGGGCGACGAGCTCAACGTGGTTATGGAATACATCGAAGGGGAGACACTCGGGGCGCTGGTGGACCGTCTGGGAGCCACTCCCGATTATGCGCGTGAATTGTATCCTGCCCTATGCGATGCCGTGGGCGAGCTCCACGCCGGTTTTGCAATGGCGGGGGAGACGCCGGCGCCGGTGATCCATCGCGACCTCAAGCCGTCGAATATCATCGTGACGGGTGCCAACTATACGCTTGATGACGGCCTGACATTTTCATCGCTGGTGATTATCGACTTGGGGATCGCCCGCGTATGGCGCGATGGCGCCGATGCCGACACCGTCAAGTTTGGCACGCGACCCTATGCGCCGCCCGAGCAGTATGGGTTTGGGCAGACGAGTGTGCGCAGCGATGTCTACGCACTTGGCGCCCTGTTGTTCTTCTGCTTGACGGGAGTCGACCCTAAACCAGGGCTCGACATGCGCGAGCAATGCGAGGCGCGCGGCATTCCCGCCCCACTTGCCGATGCCGTCTGCATGTCGATGGCGCTCGACCCGGCCAAGCGTTTTGCGAGCGCGGAAGCATTGGGACGGGCGACGCGCGCGGCATACGATCTGAGTCGCCCCGTGCGGCCTTCTGCGCCTGCGCCTGTCCGTACTCCGGCCTCGGAGACGGTGTTGACGCCCCAAGGGCTCCAGAACCCCGCAGGGCTTCCTGGCCCTGCCGCCTCCGCTGCATGCGGTCTGCTCTCTCGCGTTCCGGAGTCTCTGGGGCGCATTTGGAATATGCTCGTCTGCTTCTCGCTGCTTGTGTTCTTTGCCGGTAGTCACTTTGCCGTCTTTCATCCCACCGGAGCAAACCAAAGCTACCCGACGTGGCTTCTCATAATCGAGTATTTTTTCTTTGTCGATGGCCTTATGGTGCTTATGCATTTTGCGCTGCTCGATAAGCGCCGTCTTCGTCGGCGATTCGCACTGCTCGACAGCTATCGCGGCAAGAAGCTCGCGAAACTCTGGCTCAAGGCATTGGGTGTGCTGCTCCTATGCATGATCGTCATAGTCGCGGTTGCCAATGCGACCGGCGTCGTCGATACCTCCGCTACCTAAAAGAAAAGGGCCCCATTGGGGCCCTTTGCAGTTGCACTTAGATGCGGTTCATCTGAGCGGCGACTTTGTTGTACCAGTCCTGCCACGTGGGCGGGCAGTACTTTTTGGCCGCTGCTGGGGTAAGGGTGGAGCCGTAGTTGGCGCCCAGATAGGCAACGTGAGCGGAGATGCCCTCGCTCCAGCTGCCAAAGCTGCGCCAGCCGCCGCCACGTGCACTCCAGCCCCAGGCGTTGTAAGAATTGGCGCAATAAGCACCCTTGGTGCTCTCGATGCAGGCGATGGCGGGGGACCAACGGGGGTCGACACCGGTATTCCAAGCGGCGACGGCAAAGTTATAGCCCTGGCCTGCCATGGGGGAGCCGGCGAGATAATTGTCGATGCGGCTCGTCCACTCATTAATGAACGAATCGTAATCGGAGCTACCGGTATTGGCGTTGTTCACCGTGGTGTCGATGGTGGTGTTGGTGTTGGTGGCCTGGCTGCTGGAATTGCTGCCGCTTACGCCCTCGCCCGAGAGCTTCTCGGCGGCAGCGGCCTTATCGGCCTCAAGCTTGGCAAGCTCGGCGGCATTTTCCTGCTCGGCTTTTGCCTGTGCCTCGCTGCGGAGCTGCTGGGCCTGAGCCAACGCATCCTCGGCGTTTTTCTGCTCTGCCTCAAGCTGAGACTTGGCCTGCTGGAGCTCAGCCTTGTTCTGCTCGAGTTCGGTTTGCATGTTATTGAGCTGTTCGATCTCGTCGACGCTCGAGCTCGTGATCTGGTTGGTGTATTTGCAGGTCGTGATGAACTCACCCAGGCTCTGCGCGTTGACCAGGAAGCTCACGATGGGATTGGTGCCCTTCTGATACTTGTACAGATCGCGCATGGCGGAGCTTGCCTTGGCCTGCTGCTCGGGAAGCTTAGCCTCGATTTCCTCGATGCTTGCCTCATTGGAGTCAATCTGCTTTTGCAGGTCATCGAGTTTGGTGCGGGCGTCGTTGTAGGCGCTCGTGGCGGCTTCGATCTTCTGCTGGGCTGCGGAAAGCTGGTCCTGCGTTGCCTGCGAGGCGGCATACGCCGCAACGGGGGAGAGCATCGGCGTGGCCGTCAGCGCAACGGCGAGCGCGGCGCTCGTGATGATACGAGCCGGCTTCGACGCAATGAGCGCTGCGGTGCGATGATTCGAATGCTGCATCCAGTCCCTCTGCAATCAATCGTAGGTTATGGTTCGAACGGTATTCTACTACTGCTTTCGACCTCAACTTGAACCTTAAAGGTTCCAAAGGGTCAAGTTGAACTTGAGGCTTTGGCTTTGACCTGCAGTTATGATGAAATGTTGAGAAACCATAGAGTTCAACTTTAACGTTACGGGGGCCTGTTTGAGAGGAGTTTAGGGCTGTAAAAGCTATCTCAACGTGGGGTTTTACAACTACAGCGTGCCCTCCTGACGAGCCTGCTCAATCTCTTCGAGCGCCTCGGCGGGGGTGAACGAACAGGAGCCGTCGCCGAGTTTGACTACATGGATGTCGTCGCCGGTATGGACCTCTCCGCCCTTTAGGACCACGCCAAAAATGCCCTCGTGGGGAAAGATGCAGTCGCCGGCGAGATAGTAGATGGCGCAACGGGTGTGGCAGACCTTGCCGATTTGGCTGATTTCGACAAGCACCTCGCTGCCAAGCTTGAGCTGTGTGCCCAAGGGGAGCGAGAGCAGGTTGATGCCCCGGGTTGTGAAGTTCTCTCCAAAGTCACCCTCGCGCACATCGAGTCCGCGAGCCTGCGCCGTCTGGATGGACTCTGCGGCCAAAAAGGAAACCTGACGGTGCCAATGCCCGGCGTGTGCGTCGGAGGCGAGGCCGAATTGCTCTATAACGGTGTCGCGTCCATCGGCGACGGGCGACTTGCGTGTGCCCTTGTGGGCCGACGTGTTGATCGAGACGATGCGGGCGGGTCCTTCGTAGGCGTCGTTTGCCGTGCACAGGGGAGCGGTCGCTTTCGCACGTTCCGCCAGCTCGCGCTTCGCAGCATTGAGGATGGGATTATCGGTCGGATGGTCTTGGGGCACGTGCGCGCCTTTCGCTCGAGGATGTCAATACGCTGAATCCTACAACAACGGTAGGTTCATTGCCCATTGTCATACAACGGTGAGCGCCGTCTTCGTGCTGGACGATTACGTCGATTGCCATAGATACGGTGGAGCTTTGGGCGCCGGCGGCTTGGCACGCTAGAATAAACCAGTTGCGCAAAGACCGCCCGTTGTGTGGGCAGTTCATGATAGGAAGTTTCCATGGCATTGCAGTTTACAGAGCGCGAGTTCATTCCCGTGCTGCTCGGTGGCGACATCAACGCCTATTCGGTGGCGCGCGCCTTCTACGAGGAGTACCAGGTCAAGAGTCTGGTCTTTGGCAAGTATCAGACGGGCCCCGCGTACCGCAGCCAGATTATCGACTACACGCCCAACGTGGATATCGATACCATGCCCGTGATGCTCAAAACCGTCAACGGCATTGCCCAAGCGCATGCCGATAAGACGATTGTCCTTGTGGGCTGTGGTGACAACTATGTCGCTCTCGTGGCTCAAGCCAAGGATGCCCATGAGTTGGCGGATAACATCGTCGCGCCTTACGCTCCCTATAGCATGCTTGAGCAGTGCCAGAAGAAGGAGATCTTCTACGAGCTGTGCGAGAAGCATGGCGTGCCCTATCCGCACACGTTTACCTTTACCAAGGCGATGCTCAATGCCCAGGGTGAGGCGCCTGCCGAAGTGCTCGACCAGATCGATTTTCCTTACCCGATGATTCTGAAGCCTTCTGACGGCATCATGTGGTGGCAGCACGAGTTCGAGGGCCAGAAGAAGGCCTATGAGATTGCCGACCGTGCCGAGCTGGAACAGGTCATTCGCGACTCGTATGCTAGTGGCTACACCGACGACCTGATCTTACAGGACCGCGTGCCCGGTAACGACGAGTACATGCGCGTGCTCACCAGCTATTCCGACCGCAACGGCAAGGTGCGCATGATGTGCCTGGGTCACGTACTGCTCGAGGAGCATCAGCCCCACGGTGTCGGCAACCATGCCTGTATCATTACCGAGCCTAACGACGAGCTCATGGGCGGCGTGCGCAAGTTGCTCGAGGACCTTCACTTTGTGGGCTATTCCAACTTTGACGTTAAGTACGACGAGCGCGATGGCTCGTTTAAGTTCTTCGATTTCAACACGCGCCAGGGCCGCAGCAACTACTACGTCACTAACAGTGGCTTTAACGTTGCCAAGTATGTGGTGGACGAGTATGTGTTCAACCGCCCGTTTGAGCCGGAGTTTGTGACGGCACAGGACGAGGCGCTGTGGATGGTCGTTCCCATGGGCGTCGTCGACAAGTACGTCAAGGATCCCGAGCTGCGCGCTAAGGTGCATCGCCTGGACAAGGAAGGCAAGGGCGCCGACCCTTCGTTTATGAAGGGCGACTTTGTCTTTAACCGCTGGCTGCGCATGTGGCACACCAAGCTGCGCCACTTTAAGCTGTTCAAGACGTATTACAAGTAGATGAGTGCGGCGCCCGTCCGGTTTACATCGGGCGGGCGCGGGTATGATACGCGCAATTGCGCAAGCGTCACCAAGGAGGCGGCGATGGAAAAGCTGGGAGTTATCGGCGGCATGGGCGCCGAGGCCACGTCGTATTACTACGACCAGGTGGTGCGTCATACGGCTGCTGCCTGTGATCAAGAACATATCGACATGGTGGTGCTCTCCAAGTCGACCATGCCCGACCGCACGCTGGCCATTAAGACCGGCGAGCATGCCAAGCTGCTGGCGACCATGAAAGAGTGTGCCCAGGCACTCGAGTCGCTGGGCTGTGCGCACATTGCCATTCCCTGCAACACGTCACACTACTTCTACGACCAGATCCAGTCGTTTACGAAGGTGCCGATTATCCACATGCCGCGTGAGTCGGTGCGCTATGCTCTGGCCGGTGCGGTGATGGGGGAGTGCGAGTTCGACCCCAACTTGAGTATGCCGGCCGAGCCGGTGCACAAGATTGGCATTATGGGAACCGACGGAACCGTGGGCGCGGGCGTCTACGGCCGCGAATGCGAGGCTGCGGGTGTTGAGGTCGTCTATCCCAGCGAGAAACGTCAGAACGATGTGATGTCGCTTATCTACGATGATGTGAAGGCCGGACGTGAGCCCGATATGGATAAGTTCGACCGCGTGATGTGGGAGTTCGCCCGTAGCGGCTGCGACCGCGTCATTCTGGCCTGCACCGAGCTATCGGTGCTGCAGAAGTACCGAGAGATGCCCGAGATCACCCTCGACGCCATGGATGTCCTGGTGCGCGAATCCATCATCCGCAGCGGCGCTCCCTACCGCCTCTAGCTTCCGACCCGCCAAAAAGGGACAGGTTAATTTTGGTAGGTTTTATCTGATGAAACAGTAAAGGCCTCGACTCGTTTGGTGCGAGTCGAGGCCTTTTGCGTTGGGCGGTTGATGTCGGTGGTGAACTAGAACAGGAAGCCGATGGCGATGAGGGCGATGCTGACGATGAGCACGGCGATGTCCAGGCCCTTGACGGGATAGCGCTTGTACGAGCTGGCGCGCGTGCGCAGGTAGAAGCCGCGCTGCTCGGCGGCAAGCGCGGTGGCGTCGGTCTTGCCCACGCTCGAGATAAGCAGTGGCACGCATAGCGGCAGCATGAGTTTGAGCTTTTTGATGGGGTTTTTGGTGTCGTACTCGACGCCGCGTGCGGTCTGCGCCTCCATGATGGCGTTCATCTCCTGACCAAACACCGGTACAAAGCGCAGCGCCGTGGTAAAGGTGAAGGCATAGCGATACGGCACGTGCAGCACCTCGACGCAGGCGTTGGCAAGGTCGTTGAGCTTGGTCACCATGAGCATGAGGATGAGTGGTAACGCCACGCCCAGCAGGCGCAGGCAGGCCTTCGATCCTGTGATGAGGCCCGTGTCGGTGATAAAGCCCCACACCACGTTGCCATCGCGCATAAAGGCCAGCTGGAGCACCAGCATGATAAGCGCGAGCGGAATCAGCAACTTGAGCAGCGAGAACAGACGGTCGACGACGCCGGCATAAGCTCCCAGTGCGAGCGTGAGCGCCAGAAAGCCCAGCAGCGCCACGTAGGTGTCGGACAAAAAGATGCCGATGATGATGGCGGCGGCGAGGCCCAGTTTGACGACGGGATTCAGGCGATGCAGCAGCGTATCGCCCGGCATGTAGTCGATGACGTTAACCACGGTGGACCATCTCCTTGGTAATTCGAACGACATCGGTGACCTCGCTCACCTGCGCAAAAACGGGCGAGACGGAAGATGCCAGACGGCGCGAGAGTTCAATAACCTGGGGAGGCTCCACGTAGGCACGCCGCATGAGATCGATGTTCGAGAATAGCTCGTGCGTGCGGCCGCGGTCGAGGATGCGACCGTCGGCCATTACCACAATGCGCTCGGCAAAATCCGAGACGACTTCCATATCGTGGCAGACCATGATAACGGCGCAACCGCGCTCGGCCATGGTGCGCACTGTTTCCATGACGGTCATGCACTCGCGGTAATCAAGGCCGCTCGTGGGCTCGTCGAGCACGACGATCTTGGGCTCAACCACTACGACGGAGGCAAGCGCCACCATTTGTCGCTGGCCGCGCGAAAGCGAGAACGGTGCCTCGTCGGCGGGCAGACCAAAGCGGTCGATGACCAGCTGGGCGCGACGCAGAGCCTCGGCGCGGTCCATGCCGCCCAGTTCCAAGCCAAAGGCGACCTCGTCGAGCACGGTGTCCTTGCAGATCTGGCGGTCGGGGTTTTGGAAGAGGGTTGCGACTTCGCGGGCGATGCGGCTCGTGGGAACGGCTGCGGTATCCAGTCCCGTGACGCGCACGCTGCCCGAGGCGGGCTTAAGCAGGCCTGTGAGCAGCTTGGTGAGCGTGGTCTTGCCGGCACCGTTCTGGCCGACGATGCCCACGAGCTCGCCAGGATAGAGCGTCAGGCTAAGGTCGTGTACGGCGGCGCCGCCATTGGGATAGGCAAACTCAACATGGTCGAAGGTGAGTACGGGTTCGGCGTCCTTGGCATGAGGGCGCAATGACGGTGCATGCGGGGAACCGGCGGGCGCCTGGGCTTCGATGACCGCGTGTGCGGGGTCGACGATGCCCGAAATCAGGCGTTCGGCCTCATCGACATCCAAGCAAGGGGTACCGCTTACCAGGCCATCGGTTTCGAGGCTATTGAAGATACGCGTGACGCGAGGGCAGTCGACGCCGATGGCACGGAGCTCGTCGGTATGCGCGAAGACCTCGTGTGGCTCGCCCTGCAGCGCGATTTCGCCATGGTTGAGCACGAACACGCAGTTGCAGTACTCCGAGAGCAGGGCGACCTTTTGCTCAACGACGACGATGGTGATTCCAAGTGCGCGGTTTGCCTCACGCAGCGTCTCGAAGACCAACGTGGAGCTAGCGGGGTCGAGTGCCGCGGTGGGCTCGTCGAGAACCAAGACGCGCGGACGCATGGCGAGGATGGCGGCGATGGCTACCTTTTGCTTCTGTCCGCCCGAGAGGGTGGCGATCTCGCGGTCGCGCAGGTCGCTGATGCCGACGGTCTCGAGCGTTTCACTCACGCGCTGCTCGATCTGGTCGTGGGGAACGCCAAAGTTCTCGAGGCCAAAGAGCATCTCGTCCTCGACGACCGAAGCGACCATCTGCGTGTCGATGTCCTGCAACACGCTGCCGACGATCTGCGACACATCGGTGAGCGAAACTTCACAGGTGTCGTGGTCGTCAACCATGACGGACCCAAAGAACGTGCCGGTGTAGTGGTGGGGCACGGCACCCGACAGACAGGCGGCAAGCGTGGACTTACCGGCGCCCGAGGGCCCGATGATGCCGATGAAATCTCCCTTGTTCACGCTGAGCGAGATGTGGCTGAGCGCCTGCTCGGTCTGCGTGCCATAGGAGAACGAGACATCGTCGACGTTGATGATCGTTTCCATGGATACCTTTCATAGTCATTGGGGACGTTCTTAAATGACCAGTCGTTTAAGAACGTCCCAAAAAAGCTCGTTGTTTGGGACGGTCTTTGGTGGTGAAGCACGGAGACGGCTTTACGAGGGGCCCCAGGTTGGCGCGAAAGAGGAGTGAAGCGTGCTTGGGTACGCGAGCGACGAATGAACGCCAAGATGGGGTGGCTCGTAAAGCCGAGCGGGTTAGTTGAGCCTAAGGGCCTTCTGGATGGGCAGGTAGAGGGCGCCGACCAGAATGGCGTTAAAGACGGCGGTCATGGCGACGACGGGCAGCATGGCGGCGGCGAGCTCGCCTACCACGCCGAGCATGGCCATCTTGATGACCATGAAGATGACGCCGGAGACAAAGGTGGTCAGGAAGGTTGCGACAATAGCGATGACGGGCTTGACCTGACCGTTCTTGCCGGCGGCGTTGACGATGCCGGCCATGAGCATGGCGGCGATGCCCTCGGCGGCAAAATCGACGAACGGCGAAGTGGTGGTGATCTGGATCACGGCAGCCGAGATGAGGCCAATAACGAGCGCCTGGCCGATGTTGGGACGAACGACCAGGATGGTGAGGCAGAAGGCCGAGATGATGAACTCGGGGCTGATCATGCCGCCCGAGATGCCCGAGATTGCCTTGCCGACGGTGAAGTTGAGGATGAAGCCGGCAGCGAGCAGGATGGCGAGCAGGACGAGGGCACGGACGTCGAGTTTGCCGCGGTCGGCGGTCTGGACGGTGCGGGGCTGGGCGGCGGTGGTGTTCTGAGACATGGTGAAAATCCTTTCGGAATGGGAGTGCAAGAGAAAAGCGGAGGCGCGTGATGCGAATGCGATCGGGCTCGAGATAGAAAAAGGCCCCCGGTCGAAACCGGAGGCCTTTCAATCACCTAGAGCGTAAAAACAGGCGTGAGGGACTCACTGTCGACCGATCGTATTCGCATCACGCCACCACCAGTTGTTAAGAGACTTCATCGTGTTCTTCATGTCGGTGGCTCCTTTCGTGATGCCATGGCGCGGTCGCACCTAGTTGCTGTTGCGCTGCACTATAGCACAGCAAAGTGTGTGCGGGGAAATCTTTTTTGAAAAGATTTCAGGCGGGTTTCCCGCCGGTCAAAAGAGTGGGCTGAGCGGGCGAGAGGCTGCCATTGCTGCCTTGCCCGCTCAGCTAAGACGTTACTCCTTATTGCGACGGTAGAGGAAGTAACCGCCCGCGGAGATGACGGCAACGCCAGCGATGGCGAATGCGGCCACCATGCGGCCATCAAAACGATCGCCAGTGGTGGGCAGGCCGCCCTTGGTGTTCGTCTTGTTAGTGGTTACCGTGGTCGTGGTGTCGGACTTGCCAGGCTTCTCAGGCTTGGCGGCCGGCTGCTCGGGCTTAGCGGGCTGCTCGGGAGTGCCAGGCTGCTCAGGAGTGCCGGGCTGATCCGGGGTGACCGGATCGGTGGCAAGAGCATCCTTGGCGTAGGTGATGGACACCTTGAGGCCGTTGGTCTCGGTGTTCAGGTCGCTTGGGGTAAAGGGCTGGTCGAAGTTTTCGGCCTTCTGATAGGCGCGCATCTCCTGGAGCAGTGCCTTGCACTTCTTGTAGGTGTTCTCGGTAGCAGCCTTGCCGGCCTTGTTGGCCAGGGCAGTGCGGCCCTCGGTGGTCGTCTCGGCCAGCATGGCGGCGTCAACTTCCTTGTTCTGCTCGATAAGCTCGTTCTGGAGCGCATCGAGGTAGGCACGGACGCTGACACCAAGGGTGTCAGGGTTCTCGAAGCAGAGCGAGCTGATGTCCATGAGGACGTAGTTGATTGAGTTCTCGGGCTCCTCGTTGTACACGACGTCAGTCTGGTTGCAGTGATCGAAGGAGACGGTCTGATCGCTGAAGTACGGGCTGACCTCAGTTATCAGAGCGGAGTACAACGGGATGGCGACGGAGTACGCGGCGCGGGAGAGCATTTCCCACTGGATGGTAGCGACTTCGGGGTCATACCCGCGACGAATCTGGAAGAGGTTGATCTCGGTGTTGCGCTCGCTGCCGATGCAATAAACACCATCAGTGTTCGCGTTGAGGCCAGGGACGTTCTCGCCGCGGTTGCCAAAGGCACGAATCAGCTCAAAGGTGCTCCAGCCAGACTTGCCAGGCCTGAAGAACAGGGGCTGGATTTCGCTGACCATGGCTCCCTTTTGGTCAGGTTTTCCATCCTTCTTTACTGTGATAATGTCGTAATCTGTGCCTTCGGTCAGCTGACTACCAAAATAATCGCGGCCTTGCACATAGCGGGACCACTGGTTTACGCCGGAATCGGCGAGGCTCTCGCCATACGTTTGGGCGACATCGAATTTGCCGTCAGCGGAGTATTTGGCGAAGCCCTTCTCCACGGGCATGGACTCGATGCCCTCGGAGTGTAGGCAGTTCTCGGGGTCATCAAGGTCGACATCGTAGTTGAGGCTCCCGATATTAGGGTTGAGCGACGCGACGTCGTCAGCGAGCTTCATGGCGATCCACTGATGGGCGGAAAGTGTGGCGAACAGCCAGGTCTCGTTGTTGTCGGCGATGATGATCTGGTCGTTGGTGCAGACGCCTTGATCATCGATCAGTCTGCCGAGAAGCTCGACGCCCTCGCGGGCCGTGGCGCTCTCGCCCAGGATGATGCTGCCGTAACTGTACTCGCCCAGACCCACTTTCTCATCGATGTGGTCTGCTGCATCGGCCTCCTCGTTATAGGAAGTGCTTAGCGTGGCAGAGCAGGAGACGCCCTTCTCGTTGATTCCGGCTTCGGAATAGGCGTCGGTGCGACCCATCCAGTTGGAGGGGTGGTCGCGTACATAGCTGTAACGATAGGTAGGCTTGTTCGAAGTGTATTCAAAAGCAGATTCAATAGAGCTGTACTTAAAGCCAGGTTCGCGGGCAGGTTCGATGCCGTAGTGCTTAAGATAGCGCTTGCCAAAGTCCTCGGCGCGGCCGTAGTACGTATTGCCGTCGGCCGTATAGTTTTTGCCCATGTACATCTGCGTGCAGGCGAGCGCAGATGTCGGCATGGACATGATGGTTGCAGCTCCAAAGGCGAGGCCTATGCCTAGCTTCTTGAGCGCGTTGACGGGGTGAGTTTTCCTCATTTCCCTCCCAGCGTGCGAAAGCCCTCTGTCGCCAGAGGGCTTCAGCCAATAAAGACACCCCATTAGCGTAACGAACTGGAAACAATATTCATCTATGAAAGACACTTACTCGATAAGCGTGATGAAATATGCGACGAGCGGTTAATTGTACTCAGTTTGTAGCTTTACTTTAATAAAGACGCCCTGTAATTACTGTAGCCGAATAAAGTAGCTGGGAATGCCTGAAATGAAAATCCCCTGCTGTTTGGCAAATGCATAAACAGCAGGGGAGACGATAATTGGATGAATATCATACCAATGTGGAATTACTTCTTCCGGCGGTGAATCACGTTGATCGCATAGCCGACGAGCATGGCCAAAACGATGATGATAAAGCCGAGCAGGGGATTGTCGTTCATAGGGTCCTCCTATTTTCCGAGCGGGGAGAATTCGTCGACGATGAGGTCGAGGCATTGTGGAAGCGCGCGGGCTCCAAAGACGCCCGAATTGCTGGAGATAATCTCGCCATCGAACTGCATGCCCAGCGACGGGGTGCAGGTGATCTTGGCTTCCTTGGTCTGGATGATCTTGAACTGCGGGCGCCCGAGTACCTTGCCGGCGGGGTCGAGTGCGGCGGTGATCACGGTAGGTAGCAGCTGCACGGTGCGCACGGGTTCGATGACCGCAATGTCGACCATGCCATCGTTCATACGGCAGTCGGGGAACAGGTTGATGTCGTTTTGGATGACCGAGGTGTTGCCGGCCATGCAGCAGATGCCGTCGAGCTCCTCGACAATGCCGTCATGCTCAATCGTAAAGTGCGCCACCGTGGGATTGGGCGTGGCGAGCGCGGAGAGGAAGTAGGCGATCTCGCCGATGTCGTTTTTGGTGGGGGCGGCCTTCATCATGATCTCGGCGTCGAAGCCCGAGCCGGCGATGATGATAAAGCCGTGGCGCTTCTCGTTGCCGTTCTCGTCGAGCCAAAAGAGCTCACCCATGTCGACTTTGACCGTGCGACCGGCACGGCAGGCCTTGGCGAGCGCCGCTGCCTCGGGGGCATTGCCGATGTTGTTGAAGAACAGGCAGGCTGTGCCGGAGGGGAAGACGAGCGTGGGGACACCGCACCCGCGCATCTGGTCGAGCACGTTGGAGACGGTGCCGTCGCCGCCCGAAACGACCACGCGGTCAAACTCGCGCACGTCTGCCACGGCATCCTCGGGCTCCATGCCATCGCCGATAAAACGCATCACGACCTCGTCGCCGCCCTGCGCGAGGGCGTGCGTGAATGCGTAGATTTCATCTGAGCTGGGGCCCGATGCCGGGTTGTGGATGATAAGGCAGCGCATACTTACGTTCCCGTTCTGTGACTAACCGAGTATAGTTGTAAGGCAATGCCGATATCCTACCCGTGTTTTTCGGGCCTAACCTTATTCGATGGGTTGATATGTACATTTCCACACATCAGGCTCTACTCGACTTTTGCCAGCGCGCCCGTGAGTTCGACGCGATTGCCGTCGATACCGAGTTTTTGCGCGAGCGCACGTTCCATCCGCGTCTATGTTTGGTTCAGATTGCCACCCCTGCTGAGAGCGTCGCGGTCGATCCCCTGGTAATCGACGACCTATCGCTGCTGGCCGAGCTTATGGCCGACGAGAGCGTGACCAAGGTCTTCCACGCGTGCTCGCAGGATATGGAGGTCATGCTCCATACCGTGGGCGTGCTGCCACGACCGATTTTCGATACGCAGGTCGCCGCCGCCTTTTTGGGCGAGCGCCAGCAGATTTCGTATGGCGCGCTTGTTCAGACGTTCTGCGGCGTATCGCTGCCCAAGACCGAGTCACTGACCGACTGGTCGCGCCGCCCGCTGACCGATAAGCAGATTGAGTATGCGATCGATGACGTCAAGTACCTGATCGTCGCCTATACCGAGATGATGAGCCGCCTGCGCGAGCTGGGCCGTGTGGACTGGGTGCTCGACGAGCTGCGCCCGCTGGCTGACGAGTCGCACTATCGCGCCGATCGCCACGAGGCGTTCCGCAAGGTCAAGCGCATCAATTCGTGCAGCCGTCATCAGCTGGGTATCGCGCGCGAGCTCGCCGCCTGGCGCGAGGACCGCGCCGAGCGCCGTAACATCCCGCGCAAGTGGGTCATGTCCGACGACACGCTGCTAGCGCTCGTTAAGCGCAATCCCGTGCGCGTTGAGGAGTTCCGTAGCATTCGCGGTACCGATCAATTGGGGGAGCGCGACGTGGACGGTGCGCTCATGGCCATCAAGCGCGGTGCGAGCTGTCCGCACGATCGCCTGCCGCTCTTGGTGCGCGGACATCGTCAGATTTCGCCGGAGCTGGAGAGCGTGACTGACCTTATGTATGCGCTTATCCGCCTGGTTGCCGAGCGCTCAGGCGTTGCGACCTCGGTCATTGCCTCGCGCGATGACCTGGCCGACTACATTGAGCATCCCGAGCAGAGCCGCCTGCGCGAAGGTTGGCGCTTTGAGCTTGTGGGCTCGCGCCTGGACGATCTGCTCTCCGGCAATATGGGGCTGACGGTGAAGGACGGAAAAATCGAATTGCTGTAGGTATATAGTTACGCGGTTTTGCCAAACCGCGTAACAGCTCGACGCTGCAAACGGCCGAGAGCGGCAATCTGACGTTCAGTCGTCGGTCGCGTACCCAAAGTACGCTTCCCTCCTCTTTCACGTCACCTTGCTCGCCTAGGGGCGTTTTCGCTCATATGG
>CABUQW010000041.1 GCA_902493895.1 uncultured Collinsella sp.
ACCGGCGAGGAGATCCAGCGTCATCCTTCCTTCGACGAGCCCTTCTCCGGCCTGGTCTTCAAGATCATGACCGACCCGTTCGTCGGTAAGCTCACCTATGTCCGCGTTTACTCCGGCCGTGCCGAGTCCGGCTCCTACGTGGTCAACGCTTCCAACGGTCAGCGCGAGCGCCTCGGCCGCATCCTCGAGATGAACGCCGCCGAGCGTATCGACCGTGACGACGCTGCCGCCGGCGACATCGTCGCTTGCGTCGGCTTCAAGAACTCCACCACCGGTGACACCCTGTGCGCCGAGGGCAAGGAGATCGTCCTCGAGAAGATCGAGTTCGCTAAGCCCGTTATCGACGTTGCCATCGAGCCCAAGACCAAGGCCGAGCAGGACAAGATGTCCCTGGCTCTGACCAAGCTCGCCGAGGAGGACCCGACCTTCCAGGTGTCCACCAACCACGAGACCGGCCAGACCATCATCGCCGGCATGGGCGAGCTGCACCTCGAGATCATCGTCGACCGTCTGCTCCGCGAGTTCAAGGTTGACGCTAACGTCGGTAAGCCCCAGGTTGCCTACCGCGAGACCGCTGGTCACGACGTCGAGAAGGCTGAGGGCAAGTTCGTCCGTCAGTCCGGTGGTCGCGGTCAGTATGGCCACGCCGTCATCAAGCTCGAGAAGATGGAGGAGGGCTTCGGCTACGAGTTCGTCAACGCTATCGTCGGCGGCGTCGTGCCCAAGGAGTACATCCCGTCCATCGACAAGGGCATCCAGGAGGCCCTGAACACCGGTGTTATCGCCGGCTTCCCGGTCCTCGACGTTAAGGTCACCCTGTTCGACGGTTCTTACCACGAGGTCGACTCCTCCGAGGCCGCCTTCAAGATCGCCGGTTCCATGGCTATCAAGGACGCCCTCAAGAAGTCCGATCCGCAGCTGCTCGAGCCGATCATGGCTGTCGAGGTCGAGACCCCCGAGCAGTACATGGGCGACGTTATGGGCAACCTCTCCGGTCGCCGCGGCAAGATCGAGGGCATGGAGGATCGCAAGAACAGCAAGCTCATCCGTGCCAAGGTGCCGCTGGGCGAGATGTTCGGTTACGCTACCGACCTTCGCTCCCAGACCCAGGGCCGTGCATCCTACACGATGCAGTTCGACTCTTATGAGCCCGCGCCCAAGTCCATCGTGGACGAGGTCATGAGCAAGAACGCCTAAGTTCGAGCTCCCTGTTACGTTATCCGCGAGAACATCTCTCGCACTCTTTGGAGGTTTAAGTTGGCTACCCAGAAGATCCGCATTCGCCTCAAGGGCTATGATCACGAGGTCGTCGATCAGTCCGCGAAGCTCATCGTCGAGACCGCTCAGAAGACCGGCGCTCGCGTTTCCGGTCCTGTCCCCCTGCCCACCGAGCGCAACCTGTACACGGTTATCCGCTCGCCGCACGTGAACAAGGACTCCCGTGAGCAGTTCGAGATGCGCACTCACAAGCGCCTCATCGACATCCTCGACCCCACCTCGGGCACCGTTGATTCGCTCATGCGTCTCGACCTCCCCGCTGGCGTCGACATTGACATCAAGCTCTAAGCGATATCGCTCATAGCTTAAAGGGCCCCGCTGCCGTTACGGTAGCGGGGCCCTTTTGTTTTGAATGATGGTTTGGACTGCCGGGTAATGCTGCCGAGCCGATGGCTGCGGCGCCCTAATCGCTTAAGTGGCGCAAAGACGCCTCCTCAAAATGGAAGAAACGCAAGCCGTCTTTCGTTTCGATGCACGCGCGACCAAAGCCATCGACCGTTTTAAAGATGCCTCGCGCCAGCTCGTCTCCAGCGGGGGAGCGGGCGATAACGTGCTCTCCAATCCAATTGAGGTGAGCGACATATTCGCCGTGGACGGGCGCGAGCGGTCCGGTGTTTTCTTCCATGGAGTTGAGGCGTTCTGCCCAGGCATCTACGGCGTCTATAACGGCGTGATAGACCTCATCAAGGAGCATGTCGACGGTAGGAACGTTTTCGTTAAGGTCCGAGAGGCCAATTGCCGCCAGGCCGCCATCGGGCACCTCCTGGGGCGTGTAGTTTACGTTGACGCCAATGCCGCAGACGGCGAAGGGCCCGCCCTCGTTGTCACGAGCCGCCTCGACTAAGATGCCGCCAAGCTTATGTCCTCGTGCGACGAGGTCGTTGGGCCATTTGAGGCCGATCTCGTTAGCAAGACCCTGCTTTTCGAGCGCCTCGAGCACCGCTAGGCCGCTGACGGCGGCAAGACCAGAGTACTTTGCAGGATTAACGCATGGACGCAGGACAATCGAAAGCAATAGGTTGCCGGCGGTTGAATCCCACTTGTGGCCGCGCCGGCCGCGTCCTGCCGTCTGAGCCCGGGCGGCAAGTCCTGTGCCGTGCGGCGCTCCTTGTTTTCCTGCTTCGAGCAGGTCATCGTTGGTCGATCCGGTTACGTCGACTATCGTTAATTTGGCATCCATAGCGGCTGCTACCTCCTTAATGAATAAGTGAATAACGCAATAGTGTCGTGAGGCAGACACAATGTGAAGCCTTTGTCGCATTTGGACAATTTAATGTTAACACGTCAACAATGACTAAAATGCGCTATCCTCTCTTGGTCGATGTAAACACGTCAACAACTCAAAGGAGGTTAGTGATGGGTTTCACGATACTGGGAACGGGCTCGGCGCTTCCCGAGCGCAGCGTTTCCAACGACGAGCTGTCCGAGTTCCTGGACACCTCGGATGAGTGGATTTTTACCCGTACGGGGATCAAGAGCCGCCATGTGTGCACCGCCGAGTCACTCGACGACCTTGCCGTGGCAGCGAGCGAGCAAGCGCTCCAGGCGTCCGGACTCGATGCGAGCCAGCTGGATCTGATCGTCTGCTCGACGACGACGGGCGATCATCTCGTCCCTGCCGAAGCGTGCGCCGTTGCTGAGCGCCTGGGTGCCACATGTCCAGCCTTCGACGTTTCGGCGGCTTGTGCCGGCTTCGTATTTGCGCTCGATGTCGCCGAGGGCTATATCGCTCGAGGACGAGCCAAGCATGTGCTTGTCGTTGCCTCCGAGCAGATGACGCGCGCCCTTGACTGGTCAGACCGCGCCACGTGCGTGCTCTTTGGCGACGGCGCGGGCGCTGCAGTGATAGGGGCTGGGGGAGACAACCCCCTTGCCGTTGAGCTTTCGACGGCGCCCGACGTCGAGACGTTGCGCGTTCCCGGTCTGGTCGGCACCTCGCCGTTTAAGGACTCCGCAGATAGCGCGAGCGTGCTGTCCATGAATGGTCGCCGCGTGTTCAAGTTCGGCGTCAACGCCATCTGCGACACGGTCCATAAGCTTGCGAGCGATGCGGGCATTTCGGTCGAAGACATCGATCATTTTGTATTCCATCAGGCTAACGAACGAATCCTGAGTCAGGCGGTCAAGCGTCTCGGCGTGCCAGACGAGCGCGTGGTTCGAACGCTACGCGAGACCGGCAACATTTCGAGCGCCTGCATTCCCTTTGCGCTTGACCGGCTGGCACGTACCGACGCACTGAATGAGGACGACACCATCGCCCTCGTTGGATTTGGCGCCGGTCTGGATATAGGTGGCTATCTGCTTCGTTGGAAGTAGTCGCACATAGGAAATAAAAACGCCCCTAGGGCACAAACAAAGGAGAACTACCATGGCAGATCAGAAGACCTTCGAGCGCGTTTGCGACGTTATCCGCGAGACCGCCGGTCTTGACGATGTCGAGATGAAGCCCGAGTCCACGCTCGAGGAGATTGGTCTCGACAGCCTGGGCACCGTCGAGATCCTCGTTGCCGTCGAGGACGAGTTTGGCATCCAGCTCGATACCGAGGAGAACCCCAAGACGGTCGGCGAGTTCGCCGATACGGTTGAGGCGGCATTGGAGAAGTAGAGATGCTCAAGACTCCTCTCTGCGATCTGCTCGGCATCGAAAAGCCCGTGTTCCAGGGCGGTATGGCCTGGATTGCCGATGCCTCGCTGGCGTCCGCAGTGTCCGAGGCGGGTGGCTTAGGCATCATCGCGGCCATGAACGCCGACGCCAACTGGCTTCGCGACCAGATTCATGAGCTGCGCGCCAAGACGGATAAGCCCTTTGGCGTCAACGTCATGCTCATGAGCCCGTTTGCCGACGAGGTCGCGCAGGTCGTGATTGACGAGCGAGTGCCGGTCGTCGTGACGGGCGCCGGCAATCCCGCCAAGTACATGAAGGCGTGGAACGAGGCGGGCATCAAGGTCATCCCGGTCGTTGCCTCGGTGGCGCTGGCGCGCCTCGTGGCACGTCGTGGAGCCACGGCGGTTGTTGCCGAGGGTACCGAATCGGGCGGCCATATTGGCGAGACCTCGACGATGGCACTGGTGCCGCAGGTCGTCGATGCGGTTGACATTCCCGTCGTGGCCGCCGGCGGTATTGCCGACGGCCGCGGCGTGGCGGCCGCCTTTATGCTGGGCGCCGAAGGCGTGCAAATGGGTACACGCTTTCTGGTCGCAGACGAGTGCACCGTCTCGGAGCAGTACAAGGAGATGGTCCTGAAGGCCAACGACACTTCGACGCGTGCGACCGGTCGCTCGACGGGACATCCGGTGCGCGCCCTCAAGAGCCCCTTCACCAACGCCTATGCCAAGAGCGAGGGTTCCGGTGCGAGTGCCGAGGAGCTCGGTGCTATGGGAACCGGTGCGCTGCGTAAGGCCGCCAAGGACGGCAACTACGAAGAGGGTTCGTTTTTGTGTGGACAGATTGCCGGCATGGTCAACGAGCGCCAGAGCGCACGTGAAATCGTCGACGACCTGGTCGATGGTGCCGAGCGCGTCCTGAAGGGTGCGTCCGCATGGGTAGCGTAGCGTTTCTGTTTGCCGGTCAGGGCGCCCAGCACCCCGCGATGGGCGTCGACCTGATCGAGGCATCGCCGGCGGCCGCCGAAGTGTTTGCCATTGCCGACGAGGTGCGCCCGGGGACCAGTGAGCAGTGCCGGAGCGCCTCCAAGGAGGAGCTCTCGCAGACCGAGAACACGCAGCCGTGCGTGTTCGTTCACGACCTGGCAGCGGCTGCCGCCCTGCGCGAGCGCGGCGTAGTACCTGCCGCCTGTGCGGGATTCTCGCTGGGCGAGGTCGCCGCGCTCACCTTTGCGGGGGCATTCGATACGCGAGCGGGTTTTGAGCTCGTGTGTGAGCGCGCTGCATTGATGGCCACGGCGGCCGAGCGTCACCCCGGCGGCATGCGCGCCGTCATCAAACTTGATGCTGCGCAAGTCGAGAACCTGGCTGCGCAGGCCGGCGAGGACTGCTGGCCGGTCAACTACAACAGTCCGCAGCAGACGGTTGTTGCCGGAGCGCCCGAGGCGCTGCAGGAGCTCGATGTCCTAGTAAAAGAGGCTGGCGGCCGCGCCATGAAGGTCGCGGTGTCGGGTGCATTTCATAGCCCCTATATGGCAGAGGCGACTGAGGGGTTGGCGACGTATATCCAAGCCGGCCACGAGCCGTCTCCGCTGCTGATTCCGGTCATGGCAAATATGACAGCGGCGCCCTATCCGGCGGACCCGCGAGCGGCATCGGATGTCTTGGCCAACCAGGTGAGCCATGCCGTGCACTGGGTCGACACGCTGCATACTCTGCAAGATCAGGGCATCGATACGTTTATTGAGGTCGGACCTGGCAAAACGCTGTCGGGCCTGGTCAAGCGTACGCTGAGCGACGTTCGCGTGTATTCGTGCGAAACGGCCGAGCAGGTCGCAGCTATTGCCGACGAGCTCGCATAGTCCACAGGGCTGTAACCCGAAAGGAATGACATGGGCAACTTGAACAACGGCGCGCTCGAGCGCAACGACTCACGTCGCGTGGCGCTGGTCACGGGCGGCTCGCGCGGTATCGGCCGCGCCTGCGCTGTCGGTCTGGCGGAGGACGGCTTTGATATCGCCGTCGTCTATGCCGGCAGCGTCGATGCGGCGCGCGAGACGTGCGAAGCCTGCGAGGCCGCTGGTGCCACAGCTCGCGCATATCAATGCGACGTGGCAGACCCCGCTGCCGTCAATGCGTGCGTGGAAGCGGTCCTCAACGACTTTGGCTCCATTTGGGCGCTCGTCAACAACGCCGGCATCACGCGCGACGGCCTGCTCATGCGTATGGGTGACGATGCCTTCGACCGCGTGCTCGATGTCAATCTCAAGGGCACGTTCAATACGACGCGCGCACTCACCAAGACCTTTATGCGCCAGCGCGGCGGTTGCGTCATCAACATGAGCTCGGTTGTGGGCCTGATGGGCAATGCCGGGCAGGCTAACTACGCTGCCTCCAAGGCGGGCGTCATCGGCCTGACCAAGGCGGTAGCGCGCGAGCTTGCGCCCCGCGGCGTACGAGTGAACGCGGTTGCCCCCGGGTTTGTCGAGACGGATATGACGGCAAAGCTCTCGGAGAAGGTTCGCGCGGCAACCGAGGAGCAGATTCCCCTAAAGCGCATGGCGCGCCCCGAGGAAGTGGCCGGCGTGGTGCGCTTTTTGGCGAGCGATGCGGCTGCCTACATTACGGGCGAGGTCGTACGCGTCGACGGCGGAATGGCGATGTAGAAACCAAGGCCGAAGAACGGCTTGGATGAGGAGACCATGATGGAACAGAGAGTTGCAATCACCGGCATCGGTGCCGTGTCGCCGCTCGGCAACACCGCGCTTGCCACCTGGGCGGCCATGTGCGCCGGCACGTGCGGCATCGGCCCGATCACGCACTTCGATACCGATGCGTTTGCCGTCAAGGTGGCAGCCGAGGTCAAGGGCTTTGACGGCAACGAGTACTTTGGCAAGCGTGACGCCAAGCATCTCGACCCCTGCGTTCAGTTTGCGATGGCGGCTTCGGACGAAGCCATGCACGATGCGGGCTTTAATGTCGAAGGCGCCATCGATCGCGAGCGCCTGGGCGTCTACGTGGGTTCAGGCGTGGGTGGCATGACGACGCTCGTCGACAACGTGCATACGATTGCCGAACGTGGGCCCCGCCGTGCATCGCCCTATATGATCGCGATGATGATCCCCAACATGGCATCGGGCAATATCGCAATCCGCCACAAGGCAAAGGGCCCGACCCTGCCCGTGGTGACCGCGTGCGCGACCTCGGCCCATGCGGTGGGCGAGGCGTTCCGCGCCATCAAGCACGGCTATGCCGACGCGATCCTCGCGGGCGGCGCCGAGGCCGCAATTATCCCCGATGCCGTTGCGGGCTTTACGTCCTGCCGCGCATTGACCACCAACCCCGATCCCGCGACGGCCTGCCGTCCGTTCGATGCAGACCGCGACGGCTTTGTGATGGGCGAGGGCGCCTGCGTGCTCGTGCTCGAGAGCATAGAACATGCGCAGGCGCGCGGTGCGCACATTTATGCCGAGGTCGTGGGCTACGGCAACACCGATGATGCCTATCACATCACGAGCCCTGATCCCGAGGCTGCCGGCATTGCCCGCGCGATATCGCTGGCGGTGACCGAGGGCGACGTCAAGCCTTCCGAGGGTCTCTACATCAATGCCCACGGCACATCTACCAAGCTCAACGATTCGTCCGAGACGGCGGGCATTAAGCGTGCGCTCGGCGAGGACGCGGCGCGCGCCGCGCACGTCTCGTCGACTAAGTCGATGACCGGCCACATGATCGGTGCCACGGGCGCCATCGAGGTCATGGCCTGCGCCATGGCGCTCGAGCAGGGCGTGGTGCCGCCGACCATTAACTACCACACGCCCGATCCCGCCTGCGATCTTGACTACACGCCCAATCGCGCGGTTCGCGCCGACCTTACCTGGGCGCTTTCGACCAACCTGGGCTTTGGCGGACACAACGCCGCCATCGCGCTGCGTAGATATACGAGGAGCTAGAGCATGGATTCCAAAAGACTTGCCGAGATAGCCGATGTTATGGAGGACCGCGGCCTCACGCGCGTGCGCGTTGAGGAGCCCGATGGCACCGCGGTCGAACTCGAGCGCGCGAGCGCCGCACAGCCGGTTGCCGTGCCCATGCCCATGCCGAGCGCTATGGCCGCTCCAGTTGCAGCTCCCACAGTCGCGCCTGCCGCACCGGAGCCCGCCGCGCAGACACCTGTTGCCGCACCGGAGCCCAAGGGCACCGAGGTGACCGCTCCCATGGTCGGCGTTTTCTATGCTGCCCCAGCGCCGGGCGACGAGCCGTTTGTGCGCGTGGGCTCCAAGGTCAAGGCCGGCGAGACCCTCTGCATCATCGAGGCTATGAAGGTTCTCAACGAGGTGACAGCCGAGGCAGACGGCGAGGTGCTCGAGATCTGCGTGGCCGACGGCGCCCTCGTGGAGTTTGGCAGCTGCCTCATGAGAATCGGATAGGTGATATCCATGAACAAAGAAGAGCTTAAGGAACTGTTGCCGCATCGCGAACCGATGCTTTTGCTCGACGAGGCCGAGCTGGTGGGCGACGAGGCCCACGGCAAGATCACGATCACGGGCGACGAGTACTTTTTGCAGGGGCATTTTCCGGGAAACCCGGTGGTCCCCGGCGTGATTCAGTGCGAGATGCTCGCCCAAAACTGCTGCGTGCTGCTGATGGGCGATGAGGAAGCGCGCGGCGCGACGCCGTTCTACACGAGTCTGGACAAGGTGCGCTTTAAGCGTCCGGTGCGCCCGGGCGACACGGTTGATCTGGTGTGCTCCATCACGCGTGCGCGCGGGCCGTTCCGCTTTGCGACGGGTACTGCGAGCGTCAACGGTGAGGTTTGCTGCCGCGCCGATATGTCTTTTGCACTCATGCACGAAAGTTAAGGAAGGCTTCATGTTCGACAAAGTGCTCATCGCCAACCGCGGCGAAGTCGCGGTCCGTGTTATCCGCGCGTGCCGCGATATGGGCATCAAGACCGTCGCCGTTTATTCCACGGCCGATGCGGACGCGCTACACGTGCAGCTTGCCGACGAGGCGTATTGCATCGGCGGCCCGCGTCTTGCCGAGAGTTACCTCAACGACGATGCCGTGCTCACCTGTGCCGTAAAGTCGGGAGCTAAGGCAATTCATCCCGGCTATGGCTTTTTTTCCGAGAAGGCGAGCTTCGTGCGCGACTGCGACAAGTATGGTCTGGCGTTTGTCGGCCCTTCGGCCGAGGTGATCGACAGCATGGGCGACAAGGACGCCGCACGTCGAACGGCTGCCGCGGCGGGCGTGCCCATCGTGCCGGGCTGCGATTTGCTCAAAAGTCCCGAGGAGGCAACGGCCGAGGCTGAGCGCATTGGCTGTCCCGTGCTCATCAAGGCGCGTGCGGGTGGAGGCGGCCGCGGCATTCGCAAGGTCGAGCGTGTGGAAGATGCGGCAAAGGCGTTCATCGAGGCGCGTGCCGAGGGCGAGGCCGTTTTTGGCGACGGCGAGTGCTACATGGAGAAGTTCGTCGCGCCGGCGCACCACGTTGAGGTGCAGATTATGGCCGATAAGCAGGGCCATGTGTTTTCGCTCGGCGAGCGCGAATGCTCGGTGCAGCGCCGCAACCAAAAGCTGATCGAGGAGAGCCCCGCGCCGTGCCTCGACGGACACGACGGCATTCGTGCTCGCATGCACAAGGCAGCGCGTGACCTGGCTCGTGCCGTTGGCTACGAAGGAGCCGGTACCATCGAGTTCCTGTATTCGGACGACGGCAATTTCTACTTTATGGAAATGAACACACGCTTGCAGGTAGAGCATCCGGTTACGGAGTTTGTGACCGATACCGACTTGGTCAAGTGGCAGCTGCGCGTGGCAGCCGGCCAGCCTCTGCCCTTTGAGCGGGAGGACATGCCGGTCCGCAACCACGCCATGGAGTGCCGCATCAATGCCGAAACGCCGGACTTTCTGCCGTCATGTGGAACGGTCACCGCGTTGCGTGTGCCGGGTGGTCCGCGCGTACGCTGGGATTCCGCCATGTTTACCGGTGCGAAAGTTCCGCCGTACTACGACTCTATGCTCGGCAAGCTCATCGTGTGTGCGCCCACGCGTGACGGCGCCATTCGCAAGATGCGCTCGGCCCTGGGCGAGCTCGTGATTGAAGGCGTGAGCGAAAACAGCGAGCTTCAGCTCGACGTGCTGGCAAACGATGAGTTCTTGTCGGGCATGTACCACACCGATCTGATGGGGCATCTCTATGCTGATGAATAGAAAAGCGAAGACGGTCAACGTCCTCGAGGGGCCGATGACCGAGTCGTGCGCCGAGTTTCCCGCGCGCCACGTGTTTATCAAGTGCCCGGAGTGCCGCCGTGTGATCGATGAGGCGCGCCTGCACGACAACCTCGAGGTCTGCCCTCGTTGCGGCAAACACTTTCGCGTGAGCGGTCGCGCGCGCATGCACATGACGGTCGACGAGGGCACGTTTGAGGAATGGGATGCCAATCTGGCGTCGGAGGATTTCCTCTTGTTTCCCGGCTATGCCGACAAGCTCAAGAGCGTGAGCGAGCGTTCGGGCGAGCGCGATGCCGTCGTGTGCGGTAGGGGCAAAATCTGCGGTTGCGATACGGCGCTCTTCTTTATGGACGCCAACTTTATGATGGGCTCGATGGGTTCCGTGGTGGGCGAAAAGATCTGTCGCACATTTGAGCGAGCGACCGAGCTGGGATTGCCAGTTGTCGGCTTTACCGTTTCGGGCGGCGCGCGCATGCAAGAGGGCGTGACATCGCTTATGCAGATGGCCAAGATCTCCGCGGCGGTTAGGCGCCACAGCGAGGCGGGCGGCCTGTATATCACGGTGCTCACCGACCCTACGACCGGAGGCGTAACCGCGAGCTTTGCCATGGAGGGCGACATTATCCTAGCCGAGCCCGATGCCCTGACGGCATTTGCCGGCCCGCGCGTGATCGAGCAGAACATGCACAAGCGCCTGCCCAAGGGATTCCAGCGCTCCGAGTTTTTGCTGGAGCACGGCTTTTGCGATGCCGTTGTTCCGCGTGGCGAGATTGCGCTTACGGTAGGCGAGCTGCTGGCGCTGCACGAAGGGCGCGCGCCCGGTCTGGGGGCACCGCATGAGATCGTGCATACGGGTCGCCGCGGCAAAAAGCTGGGACACTTGTTCAAGCGCTCGGCCGCACCAAAAACCGCGCTCGAGATTGTCAAGCAGACCCGCTCGGCAGATCGCGCCACGGCAGGCGAGATGATTTCGCTGGGCCTGGATGGATTTGTGGAGCTGCACGGCGACCGCTACTTTGGCGACGATGCTGCCGTGGTGGGCGGCATCGGCTGGAAAGACGGACGCCCCGTAACGGTCATCGCCATTGAGCGCGGCACCACGACCAAAGAGCGCATGCGTCGCAACTTTGGCATGGCACATCCCGAGGGCTACCGCAAAGCGCGTCGCCTGATGCGCCAGGCCGAAAAGTTTGGTCGACCGGTTCTATGCCTGGTCGATACTTCGGGCGCGTTTTGCGGCATCGGTGCCGAGGAACGCGGCCAGGGCGAGGCGATTGCCCAGAATCTCATGGAGATGAGCGGCCTTAAGACGCCGATTGTCTCGGTGGTGACAGGCGAGGGCGGCTCTGGTGGCGCGCTGGCGCTATCCGTGGCCGACCGCATCCTGATGCTCTCGAGCTCGGCCTATTCGGTTGTGAGCCCCGAGGCCTGTGCGTCGATCCTGTGGAAGGATACCGAGCGCGCGGATGAGGCCGCCGAGGCGCTTAAGCTCACGGCCCCCGATCTGTTGGCGCTCGGCATCATCGACGGCATCGTTGACGATAGGGGCCTGTCGCATGAGGAGATTGCCGGTGCCGTCATGTCCTCGGCATTTGATGCCTTCGATACGCTTGGGCAGCTCGACGACGCGACTCTCACAAACCTCCGCTACGAAAAGTACCGCGCAATCGGTCAGTACCGCACGATGTGACAAAGGGACAGTCCGCATGTCACTTTGGGAAAGGCGTTCCATGTCACAAGTTTCTAACACCTCGTTTACAACGACGGTTTCATCAAACGCCATGGCCGTGGTGGACTATCTGTCCAAAAGCATGATGTCGGCGCTGCCGTTTATTGTCTGCGCGGCGTTGTTCCGCACCGTCGCCGTCATTATGGGCGAAGGCATGCTGGGCCTGTGGTCGGCCGATTCCGAAATCTATCGCCTGTTCTACAGTTGGCTCTATAACGCCGGCTACTACTTTTTGCCCATCTATCTTGGTTGGGCGGCTGCCCGCCAGCTCGGTTGCTCGGAACAACTGGGCATGATGCTGGGCGGCGTATTGATTGCGCCCGATCTGCTTAAGCTCGTCGATGCCGCATCGGCGACGGGGGCATCGATGACTTCCGTGTATGGCCTGCTTCCCGCGCCGGTCAACGATTACACGACGACTGTTATTCCGATTCTCATCTCGGTGCCCGTGCTATGGCGAGTGGAGTGTTTCTTTCAGCGCGTTATCCCTAAGGCCGTGGCGTTTTCGTTCGTTCCGTTTGCAACCATGCTCGTCATGGTTCCGGTTTCGCTGTGTATCACGGCGCCGGCGGGCAGCTATCTGGGCATGCTGTTGGGCCAGCTTATGTTTATGCTTGGCAATTCCGGTGGCATCGTGTCGCTGCTCACGCTCATGGGGCTTGCCGCGGGTTGGGAGTTTCTTAAGATCGCGGGCGTCAGCAACGTTGTCCTATCGCTCGCCTATGCGCAGTTTATGAGTGTGGGAACGGATTCGTGCATCCTGATCGCCGCGACGATGGCAACGTTTGCCGTTTGGGGCATGCCCTTTGGTGCGTCGCTTCGCGTTGCGGATAAGGACGAGAAGGCCCTCATGCTGGGCTATTCGATCTCGGGCGTGCTTGGTGGCGTAAGTGAGCCGGCGCTGTACGGTTGCGGCTTTAAATATGGCAGGTGCCTGACGTGCATGGCCATTGGCGGCGCCGTCGGAGGCCTTGTTGCGGCCGTGGGCCACGTTACGGCCTATACCATCGGTATGACGAATGTCCTCATGGTCATTGGTTTTGCCACGGGCGGCATCTCGAACCTGCTATGGTGCTGTGCTGCCGGCGGTGTGGCATTTGCGGTGTCTGCGGCGCTGAGCTACTGCTTTGGCGTGGTGCCGGCGAAGGGGCAGGCGGCAGAAGACGGAGCCGATTCACCCGAAACCTCGAAGAGCGTGGCCGAAGTAAGCGCGTAAACCTGTGCGACACAAGGACGATTCCTTTGCCACATTCCAAGGCCGTGGCCCGTGTGGGTTGCGGCCTTTTTTGTATCTGGGGGATAAAGTGGCTACACTACAATCCGTTTGAGCAATAGATATATAGGTAGTACCGTGGGGGCGGATGTAGATGGTCGAGTGGATTGTTAAGCGTGCGCAGGGCGACCGTGCGCGCGTGGGCACGTTGACGGGCGTGGTGTGTATTCTCGCCAATGTGGCACTATGCGCTGCAAAGGGCGCAATTGGCGTGCTGTCGGGATCGGTTTCGATCGTGGCGGATGCCATGAACAACCTGTCCGATGCCAGCTCGAATATCGTGAGCGTGCTGGGCTTTAAGCTGGCGGGCAAGCCGGCCGACCCCGAGCATCCTTACGGCCACGGTCGCTACGAGTATCTCTCGGGTCTGGTCGTGGCGGCACTCGTGCTGCTGATTGGCGTTGAGCTGGTGAAGTCCTCGGTTGAGCGCGTCATCCACCCCGAACCTGTCGAGTTCTCGCTTGCCCTGGTGGCAGTTCTCGTGCTTTCGATGGTTGTTAAGCTGTGGATGGCGGCCCTCAACCAAAAGCTCGGCGATCGCATTGAGTCCGAGACGCTGCATGCGACCGCGCAAGATTCCAAGAACGATGTCCTTGCCACGGGCGCCGTGCTGGCGTGCGCAATTGTTTCGCAGGTGACGCACATCAATCTTGACGCGTGGGTCGGCCTTGCCGTTGGCGCCTATATTGGCTGGAGCGGCTTTGAGCTTATCCAAGATACGGTGAGCCCGCTTTTGGGCCAGACGCCCGATCCTAAGCTCGTCGAGCATATCCGCAGCAAGATCATGAGCTACCCCGGCGTTTTGGGCGTTCACGATCTGATGGTTCACGACTACGGCCCGGGCAGGAAGTTCGCAAGCGCTCACGCCGAGATGGCAGCCGAGGCCAGCCCGCTAGAAAGTCACGACACGCTCGATAACATCGAGCAGGCGTTTAGGAACGAAGACGGCATGATTGTCACGCTCCATTACGACCCCATCGTGACCGACGACCCCAAGGTGGCGAGCATGCGTTTACGCATTAACGCAATGGCTCAGGAGATCGATAGTCGCCTTTCGATTCACGATCTGCGCTGTGTGCCGGGTCCTACGCACACCAATGTGATTTTCGACTGCGTGCGCCCCTCGGATCTGCAAATGAGTGCCGAGGACCTAAAGCACGAGTTGGCACAACGGGTCGAATCGGAATATCCCAAGTCGGTCGCTAAAATCACTATCGACGAAGACTACGTAGGCCATGCCCACGAGTAAGGCTGCGCCGGTAAAGCAAGTTATACAGAAGGGGAGAATATGAAGAGGCTGTATCTGCTCCGCCACGGCCAGACGGAGTTCAACGTCAAGAAGCTGGTCCAGGGCCGCTGCGATTCGCCACTGACCGACCTTGGCCGCAAACAAGCGGGAATGGCAGCCGCATGGCTCAAGGCCCACGACGTTGTTCCCGACAAAGTGGTCTCGTCGCCTTTGGGTCGAGCCATGGACACGGCAAGTCTCGTCGCATGCGAGCTTCTCGGCCCGGACGCTGCTGTCGAGCCCTGCAAAGGCATCATCGAGCGCTGCTACGGAACCTTCGAGGAAGGCCCTCACGACGCCCTGCCCACCGACGTCTGGGATCCGGGCGAGGACCTGGTCCCCTTTGGAGGAGAAGGAAGCCGCGCGCTGCAAGAACGCATGGTAGACACTCTCACCAATATCATGGGCGCCGAGGGCATCGAAACCCTCCTAGCAGTAAGCCACGGCAGCGCCAGCCGCCAATTCATCAAGGCCGCAGCCCCAGAGGGCTTCAAGCTCCCAACAAAACTCCCCAACTGCGCCATCATGATCTTTAATTTCGATGAGGCAAATCCACAAGCAGAAGGCGAGTCTCATCAATGCAAGTTCACCCTCCAGCAAATTGTGGATCCCCAACAAAGTAATTAGCTGAGCGAGCAGAGTTAAGCAGACATCAACGTGTCGTCTCCCGAGCTTGGCAGAGGGGCGGCGAAATATATTAAGTTTGTCGCGAGTTCCGCACGCAAAGGA
>CABUQW010000042.1 GCA_902493895.1 uncultured Collinsella sp.
AGCCGGCATCGTAATCGACACCCGTCACCATGCTCCATTCAACCTGAGCCCCTAGGCCTTCTGCATGTTGTTGGAATCGCTCACCGAGTTCAGCGCCGCTCAGTAGCGGAATGCCCGGATAGTTCTCGACCTCATTGGTTGTGGCGATCTGTCCTCCCGACATGCCCTGCTCAATCACGGTCGTCGTTAGGTTGGCGCGCGCCGCGTAAATGGCTGCAGCATAGCCCGCAGGGCCGCCGCCGATAATAGCAACATCGATCGGCTGATGGGTAGTCATGAAGAGACCTCCTGTCGAAAGATTGGCGTTCTTTGCGCTCATACCCAAATTTACGTGAACATGACACTCATGCACTACAATGATAAATCGCGTAACAAAGCTGAAGGGGAGTTATCGATGGATCAAATGCAGACGAGCAATAGCGCTCCCCTGCCCATGCAAGCTACTCCCCAACCGGAGCAAATGACCGTTTCACCTGCACAAAAACCCCTAGTAACCATCGTGCACGCATCGGTTGGATCGGGCCACAAAGCCGCCGCCAACGCGATTGCACAAGCATTTGACCTTATCAGCGGCACCAAGGGAATCCCTGAGGATGTTGAGATCGAAGTCCTGGATATCCTCGATTTTGGACGTATTAGGTTCGATGGTAATAAAACAGCAGCTTCGTTTACCGGCGCCACGCGTCCCATATATGACCTAACCTGGCGATACACGTTTACGGGACATCTGCTCTGGGGCGGAGGCACGGCATGGTCACGTATTATGTTCCCTGCCTTCAACGAATATGTCCGCACCCGCAGGCCCATAGCCGTGGTCGCAACACACATCACGGCGGCCAACGTCGCTGTGGGTGCCCGCGTCATCACGGGTATCGATTATCCCGTCATCTGCGTACCAACAGACTATGAAGTCGAAGGCTTTTGGCCCCACAAGGACACCGATCTGTTCTGCGTAGCCAACGAATTTATGGCCGAGACACTTCGCCCCCGTAAAGTTCCCGAGACCAAAATCCGCATTACAGGCATCCCCATTCGCGCCGGGTTTGATACGGACTACAATCGCGAGGAAGAACTCGAGAAGTTCAATCTCCCCGCTGACAAGACCGTTGTGTTGGTGATGGCCGGTGCCAGTTTGCCTCAACCGTACGTTCGCTTTCGCGCGGAGATGGACCGCACACTCCCCTTCCTGCGCAGCTTCGAGGACATGCACTTTGTCTTTTTGCCGGGCAAGGATGAGGAATACGCCACCCGCCTCAAGACGCTCTTCGACGCCATGAAGCTCGAAAACGTCACGGTTCTGGACTACGTGGACGATATGGCAGCCCTCATGCACGGCTGCGACCTGGCAATCCTCAAATCGGGCGGACTCACCGTCACCGAATGCCTATGCGCGCATCTGCCGATGATCCTGCTGGGCAAATCATATGGTCAAGAAAAGGCCAACACCACCATGCTCACCGGAATGGGCGCCAGCATGCATGTCACCACCGCACGAGAACTCATCGTAACCCTGCGCCATCTGCACGATCATCCCGAATCACTCAAAGCCCTACTCATCAACGGCGAAGTACTACGCCGCCCCCACGCAGCCGAAGATATAGCCATCGCAACCATGGAGCTCGTAGGCAAACCCCAAAAGCGCAAACGAGCCTTCTGCCGCTTCTACTGGGGCGGAAAACCCGCGCATATCCGCTAGCATTGGACTGTCCGCTTACCTGTGGGAGGCCCCTATATATCATCCCATGCTCAAACATTCTCGCTGCGCTGCGAAACTGCGCGTGGGACGATATATAGGGGCCTCCCACAGGTAAGCTGCGTTAACGTACTAGCGGCTATACCAGATTCCCCACCAGTAGAATCTGAAAAGGGGAACCAGAAAATATAAATACAGTAAGTCGATGCGACAAAGGAGGCGTCCCTTTATCGCATCGACTTACTAGAAAAGTAAATATTGTTTCAAGCGAGTAGCCGCCCGCCCGGGGCTTACCTATATCGTTCCACGCGCAGTTTCGCAGCGAGCGAAGCGACGCGAGAATGTTTGAGCATGGAATGATATAGGTAAGCCCCGGGCGGGAGGGATACGAGTACCCCTAGGCGACGCCGCTGGAGCCGAAGCCTCCGTTGCCTCGGTCGGTTTTGTCTAGTTCGTCTACCTCTATGAGGTTGACCGTGGGGACTTCTTGGATGACGAGTTGGGCTATGCGGTCGCCTTTGTTGATTTGGATGTTGTTGGAGGGGTCCAGGTTGATGAGGATAACCTTGAGTTCTCCTCGGTAGTGGGCGTCGATGAGGCCCGGCGCGTTAACTATAGACAGGCCCTGCTTGATGGCCAAGCCGCTGCGGGGCTGGACGAAGCCGGCGTAGCCATCGGGCAAGGCGATGGCCAGCCCAGTAGAGACCAGACGACGTTCGAAGGGCTTCAGGACGCAGTCCTCGTTGGAGCGCAAATCCAAGCCGGCATCGGTGGGATGGGCGTATTTGGGAAGCTCGACGGTGGGGTCGAGACGCTTTATGTTGACGGTAATGTTGGACATGGAATCACCTTAGCTTGTCGAGCTCTTGCAGAAACTCATCGACGTCTTTGAAATCGCGGTAGACCGATGCAAAGCGGATGTAGGCCACCTTGTCGATCTTGGCCAAGCGCTTGAGCACCATGTCACCCAACTCATGGGACGTGACGGCCGTCAGCGTGCGAGAGCGCAGCTCGACCTCGATGTCGTCGATAATCTCATTGAGCTTCTTAGTATCGATATCACGCTTGATGGTGGCGCGCATCAAGCCGACGAGCAGCTTATTGCGATCGAACCGCTGCTTGGTTCCGTCTGACTTAATGACCTCGATTGGGTCTTCGCATCGCTCAAACGTTGTAAAGCGAAAGTTACACGAACAACATTCGCGACGGCGCTTAATGGTGTTATTTGACTCCTGCATACGGGAATCAACGACGCGGGTATGTGCCTTGCCACATTTGGGACAGCGCATGGTACCTCCTCTTAAACGATAACAAGGGTACCATGCGCAGCGCGATAATGATTACGAACGAGCAGGAACCTTAAGATGCGCACCGGCGGCGAGCGAACCATGCTCCAGATGATTGACGTTACGGATCATGTCGGAAGTCTCTTGCGTGGAAAGGCCTTCGATAGGATATTCCTCGGCAAGCGACCAAAGAGAATCACCAGGCTGAACGCGAATAGTCTCGTAGGTAACGTTGGAAACGGACTCGGCATACGCGGCGTGACGAGCGCTAAAGACCGACGTAGCGAGGACAACGAAGAGCGTAAGCGCAACGGCAACGGCGACAATCGTCGGAACCTTCAGGGCAACGCGGGCCGGCGCAACTACAGCCTGCTGATTGCGAGCAGACTTTACGGTCAAAGGCTGAAAGCCGGAGCGGCCACCCTGAACAACCGTAAAAGTGGGTTCTGCAGGCGTCTCGAGTTTAAGGGCAAGGTTTCCCTGGACCATATTCGTTGCGTTCATCATGTTCTCCTCTCGCGTGTTTTGCTGAGAACAGTTTTATCAAGCCGCGCGGACAAAAATGTCTAGCGCGAGAACGAATGTTCGGTTATTATTATCTTCGAACAGTTGTTCCTGTCAAGCAAAATTCGAACATTTGTTTGACATGGGTAGAGAGGATGCCCTGATGGCTCGCAAAATTACCAAGCGTCAGCAGCAAATTTACGACTTCATCAAGGAATATCAGCAGGAGAAGGGTTATCCGCCCAGTGTGCGCGAGATGGCATCTGCCGTGGGCCTTTCCTCCCCCAGCACCGTGCACGCCCACTTATCTGCCTTGGAGGCGCGCGGGCTGCTCAAGCGCGATGCCACCAAACCGCGCGCCCTGGAACTCTTTAACGAGGACGGCTCCTCTGTCTCAATTTCTAAATCTGACGAGCCCACCGCACCTCGCGGAACGGTCTCGCTACCGCTCGTTGGTCGCGTCGCGGCTGGGATTCCCATTCTGGCCGAGCAGAATATCGAAGACACTTTTACTATCCCGACCGAAATCGCCACTGATCAGGGTTCCTTTATCCTTGAGGTGCATGGGAGCTCAATGATCAATGTCGGCATCTTCAATGGCGATTACATCATCGTCCGTGAACAAAAGAGTGCCATGAACGGCGAAATCGTCGTGGCCATGATTGATGGTTCAGCGACCGTCAAGACGTTCTACAAGGAGCAGGGACGCGTACGCCTACAGCCTGAGAATGACACCATGGAGCCTATCTATGCAACAAATCCCGTTATTTTGGGCAAAGTCGTCGGCTTGATGCGCCGGTTCTCGTAATGCAAAAACGCATCACCATCTTTGATACCGTCCGCGGGTTTACGATGATTTCAATGGCAGGTTTTCACGCTTGCTACGATCTCGCCTACCTGTACGGTTGGGATATGCCCTGGTTTACCCAGACTGTCTTTCAAGACATCTGGCGCGCCAGCATCAGCTGGGTATTCTTGTTTATCGCGGGTTGGATGTGCACTCTTTCGCGCAACAATATCAAACGTGCCGCCAAATACGCCTTAGCAGCACTCGTCGTCTGGCTGGCAACAACACTTGTCTCAGTCGATGATTCGGTTAATTTTGGCATCATCTACTGCATGGCCGCATGTACCGGCATCGTGGCGTTGACCGATCCCGTCCTTAAAAAGATATCAGCGAGATGGGGCATGTCCCTATGCCTTGTGATGTTCGCCCTCACCTGGAGCATCCCCAAAACAATCTACCCTGTCCCCTACCTGGCGTGGCTGGGATTTCCGAGCCCTGGGTTTGTCTCAGGTGATTACTACCCCATCATCCCGTTTATCTTTATGTATCTTGCAGGATACTTCGCCGCACATATAGCGCAGGGAATCGATAAGACCGTCCCTAGCTGGGCCTACGCCAACTCCCTGCCGGCGCTCGCCAGCCTTGGACGTTATGCACTACCCTTTTATCTGCTGCATCAGCCCATTATACTGGGCATTTTGGAGCTCGCCTACTCGGTGCGATAACGCTCGAGCCGCGGTGCGACACGAGCCGGCAGTTTCGCCACAATACGAACGCCATCCTCAAGATATTCCTCATGCAAAAGGGTCCCCTGCTCATGCACGAGTGTAATGAGCGCACCTTCACGATATGGAATGTCGGCTGAAAGCAGTACATCGGTGGCAGCTGCCTCGCGAGCAATGCGATCGACGAGATCGTCGAGCCCCTCGCCCGTTTGGGCCGAGAACAGAACGGCTTCCGGAAAACGACGACGGAAACTTAATCGATCAACGCTATCGAGAAGATCGATTTTATTGAATACGGTCAGCGTTAGGCGCTCTCCGGCGCCGATCTCATCAAGCACGCGGTCGACAGCCTCCAGCTGTCGCTCATAGTCCTCGTCAGACGCATCTACGACTTTGAGAATTAGATCGGCACCCAACACCTCGGACAGCGTCGATTTAAAGGCATCGACAAGACCATGCGGCAGCTTTTGAATAAAGCCGACGGTATCGGTAATCGTCATTCCGCGACCGCCGGGCAGGCGATACGAACGCGTCGTCGGGTCGAGCGTAGCAAACAGCTTGTCCTGCGAAAGTACCGTAGAGCCTGTCAGGCGATTGAGCAACGTCGATTTACCGGCATTGGTATAACCGGCTAACGCGACGCGAAACGCCGGTGACTCAATACGACTCTTGGATTGAACATCACGACGCTGTTCAACCTGCTTGATCTCACGACGAAGCGCAGCGATCTTATTACGAATGAGGCGACGGTCGACCTCGAGCTGACTTTCGCCCTGACCAAAGCGTGAGCCGATGCCGCCGCGCGTCTGTTCCTTGGCGAGATGGCTCCACATGCCGCGCAGACGAGGCAACAGATATTGAAGCTGCGCCAGCTGTACCTGTAGGCGTCCCTCACGCGTCTGAGCATGCAGGCCAAAGATATCCAAGATCAGTGCCGTACGATCGATAATCTTTACCGGCTCGCCCACGGCTTTCTCCAAATAGGATTGCTGCGAGGGCGTCAGGTCGTCGTCAAAAATAACGACATCGGCATCCATGCGATGTACCAGACCGCACAGCTCCTCTACCTTACCGGAACCGATAAATGATTTGGGATACGGCTTTACCAAACGCTGAGACAAGCGAGCCACGCACTGGGCACCAGCCGTGTGGGCAAGGCGCTCCAGCTCATCGAGCGATCGATCGAGTGGCCATGCATTGTCGCGCCACTCAACACCAACCAAAATGGCACGCTCGGGCTCGGGTGCCGTGGGAACAAGGGGGAAACGAGCCATTAGGCAGCCTCAATACGATGCAGGATATCAGCAACGACCTCATCGATCGTACATTCATCCATATCAAACCACGCGATACGGTCATCGCGCTTAAACCACGAAAGCTGACGTTTGGCATAGCGACGCGAACGCATCTTAATGAGTTCGCGAGCCTCATCCATGCTCGTCACGCCATTGAAAGCATCGATGATCTCTTTATAGCCAATTGCCTGCATCGAAGTCAGGGCATCTCCCAGCCCCTGGTCCATAAGACCGCGAACCTCATCAACAAGACCCTGCTCAAACATCACATCGACACGTAGGTTAATGCGTTCATAGAGCACCTCGCGATTTCGCGTCAGGCCAAACCATAACGCATGATAATGCTCGCGCGGAACACTAAACTGCGACTTTTGTTGCGCATAGGAAACGCCATCATCGTGCATTTCGAGCGCGCGAATCACACGCCGCACGTTATGCGGATGAATAACAGCAGCTGATTCTGGATCGCGCTCGGCAAGCAGGGCATGCAGTTCTTCCTCGCCAATACGCTCGGCAAGCTCCTGATACCCCGCGCGACGATCGTCCTCAAGCTCGCCCGAGGGAAAATCCATCTCATCCAGGGCGGCCTTGAGATACAAGCCTGTGCCCCCGCAAAACACCGGTAGGCGGCCCTCGCCAAGCAAACGCTCAACATGCGCGCGAGCGTCAGCCTGATAAAGCGCCGCAGAGTACGCCACACCCGGCTCTACAATGTCGACGAGACGCAGCGGCGCCGTACACTCATCGGGCGCCATCTTTGCGGTACCGATGTCCATGCCGCGATAGATTTGCATCGCATCGCACGACAGCACTTCGGACGAAAGACGAGCCGCCAAACGGTCGGCAACACCACTCTTACCAACCGCCGTCGGACCGACGATCGCAACGACGGAAAGACCTGCCCCGGGAGAAACCATTAGCGCGGCTCGCCCACAACGGAGCCGGACAAATACCAGGTCTTGGCAACGTCAACGTCAACATCAACGATCTTGCCAACAAGCTGATCGATGCTGTAACCCTCGGGGATAGGCGCATGCACGGTCTGATTCTTGGGACTCTTGCCCAGCAGGACCGCGTCGTTCTTTTTACTCGTTCCCTCAATGAGCGCCGGCACCACAGTATGAAGCTCACCCTGGTTGTACTCGTGCGCCGTGGTCTCGATAACCTTAACCAGGCGGTTGAAACGCTCGAGAATAACCTCATGCGGCGTAGGATCGTCAATCTCGGCGGCCGGGGTACCGGCGCGCTTGGAATAGATGAAGGTATAGGCCTGAGCATAGCGGACCGTCTCGGCAAGTGAGAGCGTCTGCTCAAAGTCTTCTTCAGTCTCGCCCGGGAAGCCAACGATAATGTCGGTCGAGAGCGCGATATCGGGCATGCGGTTGCGAATGCGATCGACCAGGCCCAGATAGTCCTCGCGTGTATAACGGCGATTCATCTCTTTGAGGATCCGTGTCGAACCTGACTGGACGGCCAGGTGCAACTGCGGCATAACGGCAGGCGTCTCGGCCATGGCGTCGATGGTCTCGGGGAGCAGATCCTTGGGATGCGAAGACGTAAAGAAGATGCGCTCCACACCCGTATCGCCCACGGCACGCAGCAGATCGGCAAAACGCGGCTTGCCAAACAGATCGCGACCATATGAGTTAACGTTTTGGCCCAGCAGCGTAATCTCACGCACGCCCTGGCGCACCAAACCGGTCACCTCGTCGACAATCTCCTCGAAGGGGCGACTTTTTTCGCGACCGCGCACGTACGGCACGATGCAATAGGTGCAGAAATTATTGCAGCCTGTCATGATGGGCACCCAGGCGTGATACTGGGTCTCGCGATGCCACGGCATGCTCATGGCATCCGTATCCTCATGCTCATTGGTGCGGATATGACGCTTACCATCAAGGAACGCCTCGGCAATGAGCTCGGCCACATGTGCGATGGAATGCGTGCCAAAGATGACATTGACGTTATCGACGTTGGTGAGCAGGCCCTCTCCATCACGCTGCGCGATGCAGCCGCCCACGGCAACCACACGCTTGCCCGAAGGCGAAGGCGGCAGGCTTTTGCAGGAATTGCACTGACCGTACAGGCGAGTATCGGCGGCCTCACGCACACAGCATGTCATGAAGACAACGATATCGGCATGCTCGGGATCGAGCGCCATGAGGCAGCCATACGAATCAAGCAGACCGCTCACACGCTCGGAGTCGTGCTGATTCATCTGACAGCCAAAGGTGCGGATAAAGTAGGTTTTACCGGCAAGAATATCGCGTACGGAACGCTGGTCCATGTGCATAAGTCCTAACGATGGGGAGCGAAACGAGGCAAGCAGAAGCTATGCCACAGGCTTAACATCATCCATGACGACGTTATCCATAGCAGCTCGATTGATCTGGTGAACGTAGATAGAAAGGCGGATGGCCGTGCGCGACTCCCCGTTAATGAGGATGTCGGAGAACACAGGCGCGCAGGAAATATCAAAACCGGTTGGAATCAAAAAACCGCGCGCGATAGCAACGGCCTTAATGGCCTGGTTGACAGCACCGGCACCGACACACTGGATGTTGACGGGTACACCATCCTTGACCATGCCGGCGATGGCGCCGGCAACGGACGCGGGCGATGATTTGCTTGATACCTTCAGGCAATCCATGAAGAAACTCCTGCGTTTAAAAGTACGTTTTAACTGCAATAACTTTATCGTACCGAGTGGACTCGGTAAAGGCACTATTCCTCTTTGGCAAGATCGAAGGTCACGGTGATTCGATCACGCGAAACACGGATCTTTGGGTCGCCGCAAAGATTGAGATAGTACCGGGCGGCAAGGTCATTAAAGTCGCGCTCCACAGCACGCGAAAACTGTGCCATGTCATCCTTGGCAATACGCAGCCCACGACGATCCTTCGCGAGATCGACAGGAGCCGGCGCATGCGAGGATGAGTCACGCTCGCGCAGCAGACGCGCAGTCACACCGCGAACGGGCTTAATCTGCCCTGCCAAAATGCGATGGGCCGTGCGCTCGGACATCTCAAGACCCAAACCCGAACAAATACGAATAAAGTCCTCGGCATCAGAGGCAAGGCCTAAACGATCGACAACCGGAAGCTCGCTCTCATCATCAATAAACAGGAGACGAGACGTATCGAGCCGACTTGACGCCTGAGCATAAAGGGTCGCGGCAATCTCAGACGGAGAACCAAGATAGACATCGCAACCACGCAACTCCTCGAGCGCAAACTCACAGGCAGCGCGAATAATATTATGCGGACCGCGAGCACAGACATAACGTCCGTCCTCATCCTTGACGGCCTGGGGCCAGCTGGACTGATCGGCACGCTCGCTGAGGCGGTCGGCCGCAACGCTCACCTTAAAGGCTGAGCCAAGATCGACACCAGACGTGACCACGCGGGCCTCGTCGGTGTTCTGCTTGATCGAAAACAATGCCATGCCACGACCGTGAACGCCCCAACGGTCCATCTTCATGCTCTCGAGCTTTGAGGTAACGCGAGCATCGAAGATTCGCTCTTGCATATCCTGCGGAACACCCGAGCCGTTATCCAGAAAGACAAGCGTGCGGACGCCATCTTCCTTGGTCGTGGCGAGATAGACCTTGTCGGCGCCGGCATCGCGAGCATTACGGAGCATTTCGATGACGATATCCTCGACATGCTGAATGTCGTGCTTTGCCTGGCGCCGCTCGGCCTCCGAAACGCGGAGGCGGACATACCCCTCGCCAAGGTTCTCCTCGACGCGAAGGTTGCCCTCCCCCGACATCGACGCGATAAATGAGATGAGCTCGTTCGCGTCGCTCATATTATTTAGCGATATCGACAGCGCGGCTCTCGCGAATCACGACGACGCGCACCTGACCGGGATACTCCATCTCTTCCTCGATCTGATGGGCGATATCGTGAGCCAGAACCGTGGACTGGGCATCGGAGATCTTGTCCGGCTGAACCATGACATGGACCTCGCGACCAGCCTGCATGGCATAGGTACGCTCGACGCCGTCATGGGAGTTGGCGATCTCCTCGAGCTTCTCAAGGCGCTTGATGTAGTTCTCGGCAGACTCGCGACGGGCACCGGGGCGAGAGGCTGAGACAGCATCGGCGGCCTGCACCAGGACATCGAGCACCGTGTTGGGGTCGACATCGGCATGGTGAGCCTCGATAGCGTGGACGATAACGGGCTTCTCGCCATAACGACGGGCGAGCTCGGCGCCGATGACGGCATGCGGGCCCTCGACGTCGTGGTCAATTGCCTTGCCCAGGTCGTGAAGCAGACCGGCGCGCTTGGCGGTCACAACGTCCAGGCCAAGCTCGGAAGCCATCACGCCGCAGAGATCAGAGACCTCGAGGGAGTGCTGAAGCACGTTCTGACCAAACGAGGTACGGTAGCGCAAGGCACCAAGGGTCTTGACGATCTCGGGGTGCAGGTCGTGGATGCCAGTATCGAAGGCAGCCTGCTCGCCAGCCTCGCGCACGCGCTGCTGAACCAGGTCGGCAGCCTTGTGATACATCTCCTCGATGCGGGCAGGGTGAATGCGGCCGTCGGCGATGAGGTTCTCGAGGGCGACACGGGCGGTCTCACGACGGACCGGGTCGAAGCTCGAAAGAACGACGGTCTCGGGCGTGTCGTCGATCACGAGGTTGACGCCGGAAACCTGCTCGAAGGTGCGGATGTTGCGACCCTCGCGACCGATAATACGGCCCTTGAGGTCATCAGAGGGAATGTGCACGGAGGTAACGGTGACCTCGGCAGTGTGGTCGGCAGCGCAGCGCTGAATCGCCAGGGACAGAATCTCCTGGGCGGTCTTGTGGCACTCGGCGCGAACCTGCTGCTCGGACTCGCGAATGATCGTGGCGGCCTCGTGGGTGACCTCGCCGCGAACCTTATCGAGGAGCTCCTTGTGGGCATCCTCGCGGGTAAGGTCGGCGATACGCTCGAGCTCGGAGGTCTGCTTTGCGCAGAGCTCCTCGAGCTCACGGGAGCGCTTCTCGACCTGACCGGCCTGACTGGACAGCTGATGCTCGCGCTTGTCGAGAGCGTCGTTGCGGCGATCAAGGGATTCCTCGCGCTGCATCACGCGGTTCTCGAGCGTACGAATCTCGCTCTTACGCTGCTTGTCCTCGGCCTCGGCGGCCTGCTTGTTCTTGATGATCTCCTCTTTAGCCTCGAGCAGAGCCTCTTTTTTGAGGGTCTCGGCCTGACGCTTTGCATCGCCGATCAGGGACTCAGCCTGTGCGTGTGCCGACTGGATCTTTTCGTCGGCCTCATGAAGACTACCCTGCTTGGCGGTGCGCATGTAGGCAATGGCGGCGATGGCACCTAAAACGATGCCAACGAGCGCTGCGATGATAGGCATGCTCACTCCTTTTTATGGATTCGTTACACAACAAAGCGAACCGTCCTTACGAACGGCTCGCGACATTTGAGTAATATGGGCGCAGCTTATGCGGGTCGGATACAGATAAACATATAAACAAACTCATCACAGATGAGCACATATCACAAAGCAAATGACAGTGTTTATCGTACGTTGAACCACAACAACTGTCAAATAAATGGCCCCAGTACGGCGGCTAAAACGCGGTGAACGGCAGGACCACAAAACGCATACGCCTAAACCGCACATTCCTCGCATTCGGCATCGAGACGTGCCTTAACGGCATCGGCGGCGATGTGATACGAGAAGCCCTTGCCCATCAAAAACCGAACCAGTTTTTCGAATCCGCGCGTCTCTGGAACACACCGCTTGGCGAGCAGGGCTGACGCACGCGCCAAATCGTCTTCGACGGCAAAATAATCCTCGGGATAACCGGGAATGTCATCGAGCACAACATGACGTCGCTTGAGCTCGGTCTCGATTTTGCGCTGTCCCCAACCGCGCCGCTTGCGTTCCTCGATAAAGTACGAGCAAAAGCGGTTCTCGTCTAAAAAGCGATACTCGGTGGCGCGCTCGACGGCGAAATCAATCGCGGGCTGGCGAAAGCCGTAGCGAGCCAACTTGTCACGGACCTCACCCGTCGCATGGTCGCGGCGCGATAACATCTCGGTCACCATGGTAAGTGCACATTTACGCTCGATGAGCTGCACCGCCTCACGAAAGTTGTCCCAATCACAGGGAAGATCGGGGCGGTTTTTGACATACAGCCGCGCGACCCGCACGGGAATCCAAATGGACCGCTCAAAACCGCCCTCAAGCTCACAATCGATATGTGCGCAAGGCTTTTTGGACGCATACCCGCTCGAGAACGAGGAGGCCGCCTTCTTATCGGGAAAGACGACCGTGGCCTCGGTCACCGTATACGACATGAGCGTAACCGCTACTCGTCGTCATCATCGAGCATGGCGGAACCATCGATGGCGTAAAGCTCGTCAAACTCCTCAGGCGCAGGCTGATCGGTCAGCTCGACCTCGGACGGAGCATCGTCATCAAACTCAAGCCCGCAGGCAAGGCGGACCTTATGCTCAATCTCATCGGCGCAATCGGGGTGTTCGCGCAGGAAAGCCTTGGCGGCCTCGCGACCGTTGCCGAGCTTGTCCTCGCCATAGGCAAACCAGGAGCCCATCTTCTTGCAGATGCCGCACTCGACAGCCATGTCCAGAATCGAGCCCTCCTTAGAGATGCCCGTACCGTACATGATGTCGAACTCAGCAGAACGGAACGGAGCTGCCACCTTGTTCTTAACGACCTTGGCGCGCACGCGGTTACCGATAACCTCGTCCTTAAGCTTAATGCTGTCGATACGACGAATGTCGATACGCACCGAAGAGAAGAACTTAAGGGCGCGGCCGCCCGTCGTAGTCTCGGGGTTGCCGAACATGACGCCGATCTTCTCACGCAGCTGGTTAATGAAGATGCACGTCGTGTTGGACTTGGACAGCGAGCCGGCGAGCTTGCGAAGAGCTTGGCTCATCAGGCGAGCCTGAAGACCGACCGTAGTGTCGCCGATTTCTCCCTCGATCTCGGCACGCGGGGTCAGCGCGGCGACGGAGTCGACGACGATGGCATCGATGGCGCCGGAACGCACGAGCATGTCAACGATCTCGAGCGCCTGCTCACCCGTATCGGGCTGGGAAATGAGCACCTCGTCGATATCCACGCCGATGCGCGCGGCATACGTGGGATCGAGCGCGTGCTCGGCATCGATAAATGCCACAACGCCACCCATTGCCTGGGCCTCGGCCAGGATCTCGAGCGAAAGCGTCGTCTTACCGGAGGACTCGGGACCGTAGATCTCGACGATTCGGCCGCGCGGCACGCCGCCGATACCCAGCGCGGCATCGAGGGCCAGGGCGCCCGTGGGAATGGCCTCGACCTCGAGCTCGGGACCACCGTCGCCGTACCTCATGATGGAACCCTGGCCGAATTTCTTCTCGATCTCGGCCTTGGTGGTGGCGATCATCTCATCGCGCTCTTTACCCGTCGTGCGAGCATGAACGGTACGTACGGGACCTGAATTCTTGGCCATGAATAGCCCTCCTCTTAACAACCTGCATCGATAATAAACGAACGGCTGTTCGTGGTCAACCGTTCAGGCCAATCATATGCAGGCGGTCTTTCCAAAACCCAACCAAACGCCGACCAAACACTGACCAAATGCTTGACCACAAAGGACCAAATATGAACAAGGCAGGCAAAAATACATCTA
>CABUQW010000043.1 GCA_902493895.1 uncultured Collinsella sp.
CGCCATAATAGATCGAGGGCACACCCGGGAAGGTCATCTGCATGAGCGTCGCCAGCCAAAAACGGCTCTTGGCCAGGCCCATCGAGTTATCGTCCAGGCGCCATTTGCTGCGCTCGCTCTCGGGCAGCTGCGACTCGTCGGGGCCACCGCCGAGCACCGAGATGATGCGCGGGCGGTCGTGGCTCGAAAGCAGATTGAGCGCGCAGGCCAGTGCCTCGCGTGGGTAGTTCTCGCGCAGGGTCTCGATATCTTCAGCAGCTTGGTAAGCGTTTTTGTAACCCATCAAAAAGCCGATGACCATGTCGCGGAAGGGGTAGTCCATGGCGGAGTCGAGCTCCGAGCCCTGCAGATAGCGACGCAGGTGGCCATAGCTGATCTTGTTGGAGGCGTCTTCCCAGACTTCGCCGAGCAGCAGCGCGTCGGGCTTCTCGGCGAGCACGGCCTTTTTGATCTCGGCCAGGAAGTCGTCGGAAAGCTCGTCGGCCACATCGAGTCGCCAGCCATGGGCACCGGCGCGCAGCCATTTACGGATCACGCCGTCCTTGCCCAGGAGCCGCTCGCGCACCAGTTCGGAGCTCTCATTGATGGCGGGCATGTTGCCCACGCCCCACCAGCAGTCATACGAACCGTCCTCATGGAAGTAAAACGCATCGCGCCACGGTGAATCCTCGCTCTGCCAAGCGCCCACGCCGGGATAGTTGCCGTAGCGGTTGAAATAGATCGAATCGTCGCCCGTGTGGTTGAAGACGCCGTCCAGGATGATGGAGATGCCCAGCTTCTCGGCTGCCTGGCACAGCTCGGTAAAGTCCTGCTCGGTGCCCAGGATCGGGTCGATCTTGGTGTAGTCGGCCGTGTCGTAGCGGTGGTTACTCGCGGCCTCAAAGATGGGGTTGAGGTAGATGGCCGTAAAGCCTAGCTCGGCAATGCGGGGCAGGTCATTTTGGATACCCTTGAGCGAGCCGCCGTAAAAATCCCAGGTCTTGATGGAGCCGTCTTCGGCACGCTCGTACTCGGGCGGTTCGTTCCAGTCCTCGACCATGCGGCGCTGGATTCCTTTGCGCGGTTTTTCAACTTCGGCAAGCGTACGCTCGTGCCAGTTTTCGTCGCGGGCATAGCGGTCGGGGAAGATCTGGTAGACCATGCCACGCTCGTACCACTCGGGACGAACTTCGCGGTGCTTGTAGACGGTGATCTGGAAGGACGGGACCTCGGCGTAGTTGTAAGTTACGCCCTCGCCACCGGTGCGACCCTGCGGTGCGCCCAGACGGACCTCGGGCTGGCCCTCGATGTTGCAGATAAAGCTGTACCAGATAAGACAGGGCTCGGCGCACTCAAGCTCTACGGTAAATATGCCGTCGCCCTCGTGCGTCATGGGATACAGAGACTCACCGATCTCATCGACCCAGGTGCGCAGCGTAAGCGTTGCCTGGTTGGGGTCGGCATCCTCCAAAATCACCGAGAGCGAAACGGAAGTTCCAATGGTCACAGCGCCAAACGGAGTGCGAAACTGCGGCAGACGGCTGTTGTGAATCAATCTCATAATTCGGTCCAGTTCAATAGAATCACGGCCTGCGGGCCATGGGCTTTACGCACAGGATATAAGTATATATGTTGCACACAGGCTGTATAAACAACATCCGTTTACCATCGGCGAACGGTTGTCCTAGAAAATCGTTTTACCACCCAAATTATCGCGATATTTAAAAACGTCTATACCGATACTATTTGTATCCAAACAAAAGTACTTCGGTTTACTACGACGAATTGAATGATCTCAACAACAGTCATTTTGGTGATATTAAAACCGCAGCTAGAAGCGTTCTTAATTTCGAAGATTACTCGCCGTGGTCGGCCGGAGCCATTTTGTCGTAGTAAACCGGCCCTCTTTTTAATGCGAAGTTCAACGCAAAAGAGGGCGCCTGGTTGGGGCGCCCTCTTTTGCGTTGAGGATTTAGTTTTAATCGTCCGGATTAGCGGCGCTTGCGGGCGGCCGTTGCCTTGCGGACGGAGGTCTTCTTGGTCGGAGCCTTTTCCTCGGCCGAAACGGCGGGGGAGACCGGGGTCTCCTTGGCGGGCTCGGTCTTTGCCTTAGTCTTGGGAGCGGCCTTAACCTCGGCAGCCTTCGGAGTCGGCTCGGCCTTTACTGCGGGCTTGTCCTCGGCCTTACCCTCTGCCTTGGGAGCTGCAGCCTTGGTCGTGGTCTTCTTGGCCGTCGTCGCGGCGCGTTTGCGCGTGGTGGTCTTGGCGGCCGGCTTTGCCTCGACAGCTGCCTCAGCCTTAGACTCAGCGGGCGTCTCCTCGACTTTGGCGGCCGGCTTTGCAGTAGCCTTCGGGGCCGTCTTCGCGGCGGCCTTCGTCGTAGCGGCCTTGGCCGTCGTCGACTTCGTAGCCGTGGTCTTCTTGGCTGCCGTTGCCTTCTTGGTGGTTGCAGCCGTCTTCTTGGCAGCGGTCTTGGCCGGAGCCTTTGCCGCAGGCTTAGCCTCGGCGGCGGCCTTTACCTCGGGAGCAGCCTCGACCTCGTTGGCCTTCTTGGCAGCGGCGGTCGTGCGCTTGCGCGTGGTCGATGCCTTGGCAGTAGTTGCCTTGGCAGCGGTGGTCTTGCTCGCAGCGGCCTTCGTGGTCGTAGCCTTCTTAGCCGTCGTCTTGCGAGCCGTCGTCTTGCGAGCCGTCGTCTTTTTGGTGGCAGGCTTCGCAGCGGGCTTCACCTCAGGCTCGGGCTCGGGAGCAGCCTCGACCTTCACCTCAGGATCGGCCTTAACGGGCTTAGCTTCAACCGGCTTCTCCTCGACCTTGGGCTCCTCAGCAGCGGGCTCCTTAACGGGCGCCGCAGGCTCGGCCTCATCAGCAACCGGCTCCTCTATGGCCGTGGCAGCCTCCACAGCCGCCGGGCGCTCAATCTCCGGGTGCATAAAGAAGTACAGGTCCAGATACTTGTCGGCCGAACGCGTCCAGCTAAAGTCCTGGCTCATGGCCTGCGTGACTAGCTGGTTCCATGCCTCACGGTTATCCCAGAACAGGCGTGCTGCGCGGAACACCGCGTCGCCCATCTCGTCGCCGTTAAAGTTGGTAAACGAGAAGCCCGTGCCCTCGCCGGTAAACTCGTTGTACGGCTGCACGGTGTCCTTCAGGCCACCGGTCTCGCGCACGATGGGCAGGGTGCCGTAGCGCATGGCGATGATCTGCGACAGGCCGCAGGGCTCAAACTTCGAAGGCATCAGGAACATATCGGCGGCAGCGTACATGCGCTGCGACAGCGCCGGATCGAACTCGATGCGCGCGGCCATGGTGCCGGGGTACTTGTCCTGGAAGTAGCGCAGACCGTCCTCGTAGTCGCGGTCGCCGGTGCCCAGCACGGCCACCTGAACGCCGCCGGACAGGATGCGGTCGAGCGCGTACATGACCAGGTCCATGCCCTTCTGGCGCGTCAGGCGCGTGACCATCACCATAAGCGGGCGGTCGTCGCGCACCTCGAGCCCCAGTTCCTCCTGCAGCTTGGCCTTGCACACGGCCTTGCCGGAACGGTCGTCAACCGTGTAGTTGGCGGCAATGCGCTTGTCGGTTGCCGGGTCAAAGGCCGCCACGTCAATGCCGTTGAGGATGCCCTGCAGCGCGTAGGAACGCTCGCGCAGTACGCCGTCCAGGCCCTCGCCAAACTCGGGCGTCTGGATCTCGCTCGCGTAGGTGGGGCTCACCGTGGTGATGGCGTCGGCATAGTGCAGCGCGCCCAGCATGTAGTTGATGCTGCAGGCGTCGCAGCGCAACTGCGTGGCGGCCGCGGGAATATGCGCCACTCCCAGGATGTCCTCCATCACGGTGTCGCTAAACTGGCCCTGGAACGCCACGTTGTGGATCGAGAACACAGTCTTGACGCGGTCGTACAGCGGCAGGCCCTGGTAGAACTCGCGCAAGAACACGGGCGCCAGTGCCGTCTGCCAGTCGTTACAGTGCAGGATGTCGCACTCAAAGCCCTCGGGCAGGTGCTGCAGGCTCTCGGTAATGGCCTTGGAGAAGAACGCGAAGCGCTCGCCGTCGTCGAAGAAGCCGTACGGATAATCGCGCGCAAAGTAGCGCTCGTTGTCCACGAACATATAGGTGACGCCGTCGTGCTCGAGCTTCTCCAGCCCGCAGTACTCGTTGCGCCAGCCCAGGCTCACGTAAAAGTCGGAAAAGTGCTCCATCTGCGCCTTGTACTCGTCTTTAATAGTGGCGTACTTCGGCACCATCACGATGACTTCGGCGCCGGCGCGCACGAGCGCCGCAGGCAGCGAGCCCGCCACGTCGCCCAGGCCACCGGTCTTAACAAACGGTGCGCACTCGGCCGAGGCAAACACGATCTGCATCTTTTTGCTGGAATCTGCCATATTGTCTCCCATGTTGCAATTCGAGAATAGCCGCCTGGCGCTAACCGGGCGGCTATTCTACCTGTTACGAGCGATGTTGCGGTGCCAACGTTAACGTACGATGGTGGTGTCGGAAGTTAACGGAGCCTTGCCCAGCACCAGGATGTTCTCGGGCGTGCCGCGAAGCTCGGTGTTGGTGGGAACCACGTTGTTCTTGTCCAGGATGGCGTTCTCAACGCGTGCGCCGCTCTTGATGACACAGCTCTGGTTGATGATCGAGTTGGTTACCGAGGCGCCCTCCTCGACCACGACGCCGCGTGACAGGATCGAATTGCGCACGGTGCCCTTGATGATGCAACCGGCCGAGATGATCGAGTTGCACGCGTGGCTACCGGTCGCATAGCGCGAAGGCGGCACGTCGTGAGCCTTGGTCAGGATCGGGCGCTCGGGATCGAAGAGCTGGTCGGCCACGGTTTGGTCAAGCAGGTCCATGCTGCGGCGATACAGCGACTTCTCACTAAACACGCCCACGACCTCGCCCTTGTACTCGTAGCTGCACACGTCGATGTTGCCAAAGTCGCCCTGGAGTGCCTCGAGCAGGTCCAGATAGTCGGCGGCCTGGTAGTGGTCGATAATCTCGAGCAGCGTCTCGCGGTTGACGATGCAGCAGTCCATAGAGGCGTTGTCGCCGTACGCGACGCCAGCGCTCACGCCCGTCAGGCGACCGTTCTCGTTAATCTCGAGTTTGGTCTCGTCATCGACGTTGCGCGTGGCCTTGCAGTACACCACGGTCATCTGGGCGCCGGAGTTCTCGTGCGCGTCGATGATGGTGTTGAGGTCCATGTTAAAGATGATGTTGGTGCCCGTCATCACAACATAGGGCTTGTCCGAGCGCTGGAACAGCGTCTTGTTGGAGATGATGTCGCGCAGCAGGAAGCGCATGCCGCCCTTGGTGGTGCCATACGCGTTGCCGGGCACCATGAACAGGCCGCCCTTCTTGCGGTCCAGGCCCCAGTCCTTGCCCGAGCCAACGTGGTCGATCAGCGAGCGGTAGTTGCCCGGCATGACGACGCCGACGGTCTTAATGCCGGCATTCATCATGTTGGACAGCGGAAAGTCGATCAGGCGGTAGCGGCCCAAAAAGGGAACGGACGCGATGGGGCGGTCCTTGAGCAGGACGCTGCCGTAGCTCGAAGAGTAGTTAGCGGTGATATAACCGATGGCCTTGCGATTGATCATCGGATCATTCCCCCTTCCCGATAACGACGTCATTTCCAACGACGGCCGTATCCTTGGTGGTATCGACAGAGCCGAGCTTCACGCCCTCTTCGACCGTGGAGTTCTCGCCCAAAATAGCGCGGCAGATGTGCGCGCCGCTCTTAACGTGCGCACCCGGCAGCAGCACGGAGTCCTCGACCACGGCGCGCTCCTCGATGATGACATCGGTCGAAAGGATTGAGTGGCGAGCGGTGCCGTAGATCTTGCAGCCGTTGGAGACCAGGCAGTCGTCCAAGCGGCCGTCCGGACCAATGTAGTGCGGCGGACGCGTGGTGATGTTGGACATGATGGGGAAGTGCTTGTCAAACAGATCGAACTCGGGGTTGTTGCCCAGCAGGTCCATCGAGGTCTCGTGGAAGCTGGCGATGGTGCCGACGTCCTTCCAAAAGCCGTGGAACTCGTAGCTGTACAGGCGCTTGCCCTCGCCGAGCAGCTTGGGGATGATGTCCTTGCCAAAGTCGTGGCTCGAGCGCTGGTCCAGAGCGTCCTCTTCGAGCGCCTCGATCAGCACGTCGGCCGAGAAGATGTAGATGCCCATGGACGCGAGATTCGAATCGGGCTTATCGGGCTTCTCGGTGAACTTGGTGATGCGGCCGTCCTCGGGGTCGGTGGTCAGGATGCCAAAGCGGCTGGCCTCCTCCCAAGGCACGGGCATAACGCTCACCGTGAGGTCGGCGTTGTTCTCAATGTGCGTCTTGAGCATCTTGCGGTAGTCCATGCGATACAGGTGATCGCCCGAAAGAATCAGGACGTACTTGGGGTCGTTGGCCTTGATGTAGTCGAGGTTCTGCGTAATGGCGTCGGCCGTGCCCGCATACCAGGCGCCGCCGGTCTGCGTCTCGTACGGCGGCAGGATAGACACGCCGCCGTCGCGGCTGTCCAGATCCCAAGCCTCGCCGGAGCCCACGTAGGCATGCAGCAGGTAGGGGCGATACTGCGTCAGAACGCCCACCGTGTCGATGCCCGAGTTGGAGCAGTTGGAGAGCGAAAAGTCGATAATGCGGAACTTGCCACCAAAGCTAACCGCCGGCTTAGCGATCTTTTGGGTGAGTGCCCCCAATCGGCTGCCCTGTCCTCCTGCGAGGAGCATCGCGATGCATTCTTTCTTACTCATCGATTTCTCCTTCTGTCATCGATGTTCCTAAACCCATTAGCGACGGGCGCGGCGCAACGTCACGCCCGTCGAGTAATGCCGTGCTGGCATAAGGGAGCTCGCGCGCCTTTACGCGTGCCAGATCTCGTCGCGGTACTCGCGAATGGTGCGGTCGCTCGAGAACCAGCCCGAGGAGGCGGTGTTGAGCAGCGCCTTGCGGTTCCAGGTCTCCTGGTCGCCGTAGCTGTTCGTGAGCTTCTCCCACGCATCCACGTAGCTGCGGAAATCGGCCATGACCAGGTCGGGGTCGTTGTTGTTCATGAGCTCGTTGTAGATGCTCTCGAAGTTGCCCGAAAGACCCGCAAACGTGTTGTCCTTGAGCTCGTCCATCACGCGCCCCAGACGCTCGCGATCGTTGTTGAGCGTATCCCATGCGAAGTAGCTGTTGGATGCCCAGAGCTGCTCGACCTCGGGGGCGGTCAGGCCAAAGATGGCCTCGTTCTCGCGGCCGGCCAGGTCGGCGATCTCGATGTTGGCGCCGTCGAGGGTGCCCAGCGTAATGGCGCCGTTCATCATGAGCTTCATGTTGGACGTGCCCGAGGCCTCCTTGCCGGCCGTGGAGATCTGCTCCGAGATCTCGGCGGCAGGGTAGATGAGCTGGGCGTTGCTCACGCGGAAGTTGGGGATAAAGCAGACCTTCATGACCTCGTTGACGCGCGGGTCGTTGTTGATGACGTCGGCCACGGAGTTAATGAGGCGGATGGTCTCCTTGGCGAAGGTGTAGCTCGAGGCAGCCTTGCCGCTAAAGATGAAGGTCGTCGGCGTCACGTGGAAGTTGGGATCGGCGATGCGACGGTTGTAGATGTCCATCACCTTCATGATGTTCATGAGCTGGCGCTTGTAGGCATGGAAGCGCTTCACCTGAACATCGAAGACGGTGTTGGGGTCGATGACCAGACCGGTCTCGGCCTTAACGTAGGCGGCCAGGCGCTCCTTGTTGGCGCGCTTTGAGGCACCCACGGCCTTGAGGAACTCGGCGTCGTTCTGGAACTCCTTGAGCTTCTCCAGCTCAAAGGCGTCCTTGAGCCAGCCATCGCCAATGGCTTCGGTCACGAGCTTGGCGTAGGTGGGGTTGGCCTCGGCAAAGAAGCGACGGTGCGAGATGCCGTTGGTCTTGTTGTTGAACTTCTCGGGCGTCAGGGCATAGAAGTCCTTGAGCACGATGTTCTTGATGATGTCGGAGTGGATCTTGGCCACACCGTTGACGCTGTGGCTGCAGATCACGGACAGGTTGGCCATGCGGATCTCGCCGTCCCATAGAATGGCGGTCTGGCGCAGACGCTCCTGCCAGCCCTCCTGGGTGGTGTCGAACGACTCGTGCCAACGACGGCTGATCTCGTCGATGATCTGGTACACGCGGGGGAGGAGCTTGGAGAACGTGCCGATGGGCCACTTCTCCAGGGCCTCGGGCAGGATGGTATGGTTGGTGTAGCTCACGACCTGCGTCACGATGTTCCAGGCGTCGTCCCACTCGAGCTTCTTCTCGTCGATGAGGATGCGCATGAGTTCGGGGCCGCACATGGCGGGGTGCGTGTCGTTGGTGTGGATGGCCACAAACTGCGGCAGCAGCTCCCAATTCTTGCCGTGCTCCTTCTCAAAGGTGTCGAGCAGGCTGTAGATGCCGGCCGAGACAAACAGGTACTCCTGCTTCAGGCGCAGCAGACGGCCGTGCTCGCCGGCGTCGTTGGGGTAGAGGATGGCACTGATGGCCTCGGCCTCGGCGCGCTCGGCGTCTGCCAGGGCGTAGTCGCCGCGGTTGAAGGCCTCAAGGTCAAAGTGCTCCTCGACCGGCTCGGCAGCCCAGACGCGCAGCTTGTTGACGGTCTCGCCGGCATAACCCACAACGGGGATGTCGTAGGGGACGGCCAAGATGTCCTGCGTGTCCACGGTGCGGTAGAACGTGCGGCCGTTCTCCTCAAAGCCCTCGACGCGACCACCAAACTTGATGGTCACGGCCTTATCCTGACGACGGACCTCCCAGGGATAGCCGTGGGTGAGCCACTCGTCGGTGGCCTCGACCTGGCTGCCGTTGACGATCTCCTGCTTAAACAGACCGTAGCGGTAGCGCATGCCGTTGCCGTAGCCGGCAATGCCCTCGGCTGCCATGGAATCCAGGAAGCATGCAGCCAGACGGCCCAGGCCACCGTTGCCCAGCGCCGGATCGGGCTCCTGGTTCTCGATGACGGACAGGTCAAAGCCAATGTCGTCGAGCGCCTCGGCGACCATGTCGCGCACGCCAAAGTTGAGCAGGTAGTTGTCAAGCAGGCGGCCGATCAAAAACTCGATCGAGAAGTAGTACACGCGCTTCTTGCCCTCGGCGGTGGCGCGGGCGTCACTCCTGGTGGCAACGGTGCGCGCCTTCTCGGCCACGAGCTTGGCCAGGGCGTTAAAGCGGTCCAGGTCGCTGGCGGCCTCGACGCTCTTGCCGCTGATGCTCATGACGGCATCACGATAGAGCTCGGTAAACTCCTGCTTGTTGTCGAAGATCTTATTCATACGTTCCTTTCCCCGGGGATGTTTCTCCCGGAACGGTTATGACTTGTATCCTACGCCCCGTCGGGGCGGGTAATTACAGCTGTAACGGCTTCTGTTACGCATCCTTGGCAGACGGCTTAACAGAAGCAGACTTGGCCTTGGTAGCGGCCTTTTTGGTGACTGTCTTCTTGGCCGTGGCGGACTTGGCCGAAGCCTTGGCCTTGGTCGTCGTGGCCTTCGCCTTGGCCGGCGCCTTCTTAGCGGCCGCGGCCTTAGGCTTCACCGAGGACGTGCGCTTGCGCGTAGCCTTCTTGGGATCCTCGACCACCGGCGGCTTGTAGCTGCTGGGACCGCGGCGCTTAAGCACCACGCCAGCCAGGCCGGGCACCTTAATCTCAATGGAGTCCATCTGCCCGTTCCAGGGATAGGGCTCGCTCGAGCAGGTGTAGGGCTCCTCACCGGCGTATCCGCTGCCACCGAACTCGGGACGGTCGGAATCGAAGATGACCTCCCAGTCACCCTCACGCGGCACGCCCACGCGGAAGCTCTCGTAGCTCGCCGGGTCAAAGTTGATCAGGATCACCAGGTCGTCATCAATGTCCTCGCCCTGGCGCACAAAGCTCACGATGGACTGCTTGGAGTTGTCCGCATCGATCCAGGTAAAGCCGTCGTCGGTGTAGCCGCGCTCGTACAGGGCGGGCTCGGCGGTGTACAGGTGATTGAGCGCCTTGATAAACGCCTGATGATGACGGTGGGTCTCGTACTCCTCGGTCAGGAACCACTGGATGGACTCGTAGTAGCGCCACTCAATAAACTGGCCGATCTCGTTGCCCATAAAGTTGAGCTTGGCGCCGGGGTGCGTCATCTGGTAAAAGGCCAGCGTACGCAGGCCGGCAAACTGGCGCCACCAGTCGCCCGGCATGCGGCCGATCAGCGAGCACTTACCGTGCACGACCTCGTCGTGACTGAGCGGGCAAATGAAGTTCTCGGTAAAGGCGTACATGATGGAGAACGTGAGCAGCCCGTGGTTGCCAGGGCGCCACGGAAAATCGGTCTGCATGTAGTGCAGGGTGTCGTTCATCCAGCCCATGTCCCACTTGTAGTGGAAGCCCAGGCCGCCGTCCTGCGGCGGGTAGGTCACGAGCGGCCACGCGGTGGACTCCTCGGCCATCATCATCACGTCGGGGTAGCGCGCCTCCACAGCGCAGTTGACCTGACGGATAAATGCGCTGGCGTTCAGGTCCTCCTCGGTACCGTACTTGTTGAACTTCTTTTGGCCCGGATCGTCAATGCCAAAGTTGAGGTACAGCATGCTGGACACGCCGTCCATGCGAATGCCGTCTACGTGGAAGTTCTCGAGCCAGTACAGCACGTTGGAGACCAGGAAGGAGCGGACCTCGCCGCGGGAGAAGTCGAACTTGTGCGTGCCCCAGTTGGGGTGAATCTCGTGCTCAAACAGCATGTGGCCGTTAAAGGTGGCAAGGCCGTGGGAGTCGGCGCAAAAACCGCCGGGCACCCAGTCCATAATCACACCAATGCCTGCCTCGTGGCACGCATCGACAAAGTGCATGAGCTGCTGCGGATCGCCATAGCGCGACGTGGCGGCATAGTAGCCGGTCGTCTGGTAGCCCCAGGAGCCATCGAAGGGATGCTCCATAAGCGGCATGACCTCGATATGCGTGTAGCCCATGTCGCGCACGTAGTCCACGAGCTCCACCGACAGGTCGTCGTAGGTGTAGAACTCGCCGCGCTGCGCGGGGAAGGGGTCCATGGGGCCAGGGTAGTTGCCGTACTCGTCCGGCTCGCCCTGCGGCGCATCGCCGTGGCGCTTCCACGAGCCAATATGCACCTCGTAGATGTTGAGCGGCTGCGACATGTGGTTGTGACCGGCGCGGCGCTTGAGCCACGCGGCGTCGTTCCACTTATAGCCGTCGAGGGTCCACAGCACGCTGGCGGTACCCGGAGGGCACTCGGCCTTAAAGGCGTACGGATCGGCCTTATAGAGCTTTTCGCCCTCGTTGGTCTCGATGAGGTATTTATAGAGCTGGCCCTGCTCGGCACCAGGAATAAAGCCTTCCCAAATAGCGCTCGTATGCACGGGCACCAGCGGGTTGGCTTCTTCATTCCAGTCGTTAAATTCGCCAATGACATGCACGCTCTTTACATCGGGCGCCCAAACGCAAAAACGCCAGCCGCGCGTACGGTTCTTCGTGTCGGGGTGCGCGCCCATCTTTTCCCAGCTGCGCTCCCACGTGCCGATGCCAAACAGGTAGACATCGTCCTTGGTGAGCTCCGGTGCGTGCGGGGCGGCTTTACGGGTAGCGGGCTTTTTGGTTGCTGGCTTTAGCTTTGTATCGCTCACGTTTGATCCCATCATGACGCGGCAGCGTGTTGCCTTGGTGACTAGATGCGAAAGGTCCAAGGCTGCACGAATCGAAGGGACGGCGATAGTTCTATGATTCGTTCCACCTCGCGTGCTCGGTGGAACTTTCGGCAGAAACTACGATAACACCTGTACGTTACTTTTATGAAGGAAAGTGGTTTTAGGGCGGCGTTTAATCGGTAAGCGCCATGTTTAGACCACTGGCAGAATTGCCGTGGTAAAACTCTTGACAGTTTTACCAATTAGGGTTTCAAGATTGTTAGTCTGACGTTTGGTAAAACGTTTTTAGCAGGATGTTTACCATTTGACATCGAAAGGTTCGTTTATGTCCCAGACCGCCGCCCCCAACGTTGCTTTTATTTTCGATTGCGACGGCACACTGGTTAATAGCACCCCCGTTTGGGCCTATGCCCAGCCCGAGTTATTGCACCGCCACGGAGTTGACGTGACGGTCGACGATTTTGCCCAGTTTGAGCATTTGTCGCTCGAGGACGAGTGCCAGGCCTACCACGACACCTGGGGCATTGGAGCGAATGGCGAGGAGCTGTATCGCGAGCTGAGCGAGATCCTCATCGATGGCTACTCCAAGGTGCCGCCGCGCGAGGGGCTCCTGGCATTTTTGGAGCAGGCGAAGGCGGCGGGCATTGCCATGTGCGTTGCTACGTCCACGCCGGCCGAGCTGGTTAAGTCTGCGCTTGCGGGCGCCGGTCTCGATGCCTACATGGAGTTTATTACCACCACGGGCGAGGCGGGGCGCTCCAAGCAGTTCCCCGATGTGTATGAGCTGGCGCTGCGCCGCCTGGAGGAGCGTCACGGGCACAAGTTTGAGCGTGCATGGGTGTTTGAGGACGCCGTCTTTGGCCTAAAGAGCTCTGGCACCGCCGGCTTTAAGCGCGTGGGCATCTATGACCCGCTCGGCCGTATGGAGCGCGACGAGGTTCGCGAAAACTGCGACATCTTTATCGATAGCTATGAGGACCTGGATCTGGCCCGCGTGCTTTCGTTTGAGGGATAGGCGAGGGCTGTGGCTTGTAAGGTATTAGTGGTCTGTGGTTCGCCCGTGGTGGCGAGCGCGGATCTGCTACGTCAACTAGCGGGGGAGTGCGGCCACATTGTTGCCGTGGACCGCGGGCTCGACGCGCTGCTTGGCGCGGGACTGGGCTGCGACGTATATGTAGGGGATGCCGATACGGTGAGCGATACAGGTCGCGCGCTGGTCGATGCTGCCACCGACTTTGAAGTTGAGCGCCACGACCCCTACAAGGACTATACCGATCTGGCGTTGGCGCTCGATTCGGTCCGCCGTCGCTGGCCGGGTGCCGAAGTGGTCACGACTTGCGCCACCGGTGGCCGTCCCGATATGGCCCTTTCCGTTCTGGGGCTGCTCGCAGGCTACGAGGGCGCCCCAGTCTGGATTGCCGAGGACAAGGTAGTCTCCCGCATCCTTCGCGCAGGAGAATCATGGGCCATCGAAGGCGCCGAAGGCAAGACGTTCTCCATCATCGCCATTGCCCCCAACACCGAGGTAAGCGAACACGGCCTAGAATGGGAGCTAGATCACGCCCCCCTGGGCTTGTTAGCCGACACGGGCATCAGCAACGTCGTCAGGTCAACAGCCACGATTCAAGTCCACACCGGCACCGCCATCGCTTACCTATATCATTAGGCATTTAGAATCTGAGCAAAAAAGTCCTTGCACGTCACGCCAACTTCCCCTATAGTATCTCCTCGTCACGGGGGCGTAGCTCAGCTGGGAGAGCGCTTGACTGGCAGTCAAGAGGTCAGGGGTTCGATCCCCCTCGTCTCCACCATTGTGAATGCAAATGCCTTTGGAATTCCGAAGGCCTTTTTCGTGCCTAAATATCTCGCGCCACAAACCCATACCCACATCAACAAAAAGTTGCACAATTTATTTCCCATGTCTGTACATAGTTTGTTATCCAAACGCAATTACCAGTGCAGCTCGCTGCACCAGTTGGGCTTCAGGAACGCTCCCAATTATTGCCAGCACCCCATTAACCTGCGTCAACGTGAACAACTTCTCAAAACAACCCCCTTAAGCACGCCAAATGAACGAGGTTGATTTCCGATCTCAGCCGAACACATTGAGCGAATAGGCCGTTCCCGCAGCTAGCCGAACGCCCCCGCTGCCCCTCCTGGGGCCCGGGGGCGCCGTTTTCCCAGTTGAAGGAACG
>CABUQW010000044.1 GCA_902493895.1 uncultured Collinsella sp.
GCCAAGGCAAAACTGCTGTCTCGTATGATGTTGGCAGAAGACGAAATATCGCAAGGCGACTACAGCGACTACGAATCCTTCGCGGCTTCGATACGAGACAAATATGACCTATAACGTCGTAATCCTCAAAAGCGCGCGATATGAGTACGAGAGTTTTGTCGGATACCTTGCCCAAATCCTCAAGAATCCGCGTGCAGCAGGCAATTTTGTCGCTGAGCTTGAATATCAGCTTCACCTGCTTCGCGAGCAGCCACTTTTACGCCCCCTCTCGCACATGCAAGAGCTGGCGGCACGTAATTACCGATCGTTTCCCGTCAACAACTACGTGTGCCTTTACAAATTTGAGCGCGAAACGATCTATATCGCCCACGTCTTTCACCAGTCACAGGACTACGCCCGCCTGGTCTAGCCCGCAGCGCTCGCTAGCAGATGACCTGCGTATGTTCCTCGATGGCGGCGCGGTCCTCGTCGGCAATATCCGACTCAGCTTGTACTCATATATCATAATAAAGCCCAAACGAAACACGGTCCTGCGGTTCAATGAGCCGCAGGACCGCATGCCGTTGATCAGATAAAGATCGTCATATACAGAGGTAGATATATCCTATGCCCTTCAGCCCTGAGCTGTTTTGGGTGAAGAACTATCTCTTCTCCGACTCGTCGTTGGAAACGCCTGCCGAAATCGTCAAGCGAGATTGTTGAATACGATTTGGAAGATTTAACTTCAACAGGAGTGACCCGCGGTTTTCCAGCCGCATCTTCAAAGCCGCGCGAAACAAGAAAATCAATTTCACGCGTTCTGGGACGACTTCCCTCCGTTTTGGAAGGCTCCCGCCAGCTGTAATAAAAAAGCGAATGCCCCAAACTCTTAAGCTGCTGTGCCACGATGTTCTCGATCAGCATTCCTTTATTAATTGAAATTCTTCCAAATTGAATGTCTCTATGGACATCCATAAGGTCCGGACCATCATCAAACGCCAAGCTCACGAGCAATCCCGTGTCCGCCATATAGCATTTAAGCGAAGACGCGTCCTCGTGCAAGCGGTAACCCACGCTCGGATCGCTGCATAAATAGCAGCGGTTAATTAGTCGCGCATCCTCAAGCCAAATTAACGCTGACTCATATGTCTCAAAACGGGACCCCTTCTCCAAGCTGTCAAATTTGAATCGTTTATTTGCCGCAGATAATTGACCTGGAATGTCGTCATAAACCGCCCGCGCACGCCTAGCGTCCGAGCCTCCAAACTTGGCAATGTCCTCCCTGTACAGTGCGATAATCTGCCGTTTTACCCTGTCGCATCCTCTAAAATCATTCTCTGACACAAAGGAGTCGACCGACTGAGGCATACCGCCGACAAGCATATACTCATCAAACAATCTCATACACGTCGCATGAACACCGTCCGGAAGCGCGGTCCGAGATTCGCGCGCTTTACGGATCTCTTCTGCATAAAGATCTTTTCCGGTCGCCCAAAGAAACTCCTCAAAATCGAGGGGCTCGAGAGGAATTCTTTCTTCCTCTGACGGAATGACAATGCTTTCGACATTCTTTTTGATGGAGACAAGAGAGCCCGTCTCGATGTAATCAAATCTGCCGTCTTCTACAAGATGCTTTATGTATTCGCGCGCGATGGGAAACCGCTGCACTTCATCAAAAATGACTAGTGACTCCCTCGGCACGAGGGCCTTGCCATACTGCAGCTGAAGCATGCGTAAAAAAAGATCGACATCTTCACGATGGCTCAGAAATATATCGAGTGTGGCTTTGCTGGCAGCCGAAAAGTCAATGTACAGATAATCCTTGTATTCATTTTGCGCGAAGCACTTGACGAGTGTCGTTTTGCCAACGCGTCTTGCACCCTCAATAAGCACCGCGGTACGCCCTTGCGAGCGTTCTTTCCACTCCTGCAGACGCTCATATGCCTTCCGTTTAAACATAAGCTCACCTCAGCATAAATTACCTGCTAGTTTACAAAAATACCGACCCTTATATATATCGAATAATACAAAAATACCGACCATTACAATGGTCAGAATACACAATAATACCGAGCTTTATGTATAACAGATGCTATGCCGCACCGTGAAACAGCTGCAACTCGTCGCAAAGGGAAACCTATATCTGCGTGCGTACCTATTTGAAAGACAGAAAATGTTGACGTAACAATCCCCCGTGACGGCAGGGGGCAGAAGCATCTCTCGTGACGCCAGCTAGCAAATAACCTGCGTATGCTCCTCGATGGCGGCGCGATCCTAATCGTCAATATCCGGCTCGCACACCACGGCGTCCAAATTGTCCAAGCGGCAGAACGTGTAGAAGTCACGCTTGCCGATTTTGCTGGAGTCGGCGATAAGATAGCGCGAACTATCAGGAACCTCGGCGGACGTGCCACTCAAACTCACAATAAAATGCCCCTCCCCGATTGCTCGGAGAAGGGCATCTGCATTGGCGTTCTTGCCAAAATCGACGGCGCGCAAGAACGCGCACCCGTCCGCATCAAGAGTACGCTACTCGCCGAAACCGCCCTCAATAAGAGCGACCAACGTGTCAACGGCGGCAACCTCGTCGTCGCCCTCGGCACGCAACTCGACCTCATCGTTCTGGGTAATACCCGAGGTCATGATGGCAATCATGGACTTAGCGTCCTTGAAGTCACCATCCTTGAAGGCGTTGCGAACCTCAATCTTCGAGGCAAACTTAGCAGCCTCGGTCGCCAGCGTCGCTGCAGGGCGAGCGTGCAGACCAGTGGGGTTAACGACCATAACGTTCTTGCTATACATTTCTAACTCCTTCGTCGTAGACCGACCAATTCATTTAGCCCAACGCGCGCGCTAGGCAAGGTAGAAGCATGCCGGACATTACGCATGCATACAACAAGTAGGCCGCGGACAACGTCGCCGCGGCAAATTCACAGGTGACTAGTCCTGATACAGCGGATGCCCCTCAGTGGGAACCACGCGCGTGCCAGCCAGGCAATCGTGAACGCACCGGCGCGCGGGGACGATCAGGAACATGAGCAGAGACACCGCTGTAATAATCATGCCCGCGATTTCCCAGTAATAATTCACGTCAACGTGGGTGACAAGCACCATTGTCTCGCGAATATATCGGGACACCACATACCCGCTGCCTTCAAGCAAAAAGCCAACGATAACCTGACGCCAAATCAAGCGTCCGACGGAAGGCAAGCCGCCATCAAGCGTTGCGACACGAACATGCGCGATGCGCTTGCCCGGCGTTTGCCCCGGCCACGCCAGCAACGGAATCAGCACAAAGTATGCGATAGCGGCGAGCACGCACGATAGTCCGACCACGATACCGACGCTCCAGGGATACCCCATTGCCTCAAACACGTACAAGTCGGGGAGCATCGCGTTCTTGTGGGTCAGCGCAAGATAAGCCAACACGGCCGGCAAGCCAGAGACAATACCACCCAAAATCCAGTCGATAACGTACGCGTACAAACGCGACAGCGGGGGCGCCGGCAGAATCGAGGATGCATTAGCCTTCGATTCCTTGTGAATCTTGCTCACAGTGCTCGCCGCAGGAGAAGGCATCTGCTCCGCGGTCGCCGCACGCGGCCGTTCCTTGCGCTTTTTAGCCATGCGCTACCTCACATCCAGAATGCGCAGCTGCTTATCAGTATGGTTAAGCGGGCATGCAACGCCGTCTTTCAACAAGACGTCGTCTTCAATGCGCACGCCTCCGACTCCAGGAATATATACGCCCGGCTCGCAGGACATGATCATTCCGTTGTCGAGCACAATCTCACCAGAGGGGTTTAGCAGCGGCAAGTCGCCACCCATGCCGATACCATGACCAAGACCATGGGTGAAATACTCACCGTAACCCGCTTCGTTGATTACACGACGTGCGGCCGCATCCACATCGCGCGCCGCCACACCGCAACGAATGGTATCGATGCCTGCAAGATGAGCATTCAAAACGATCTCGTACACATGAGCCATCCGGTCGGTCGGGGCGCCCAGGAAGCACACGCGCGTCATATCTGACTGATAACCGTTGATCTGCACACCGAAGTCAATCAGGATCGGCTCATGTGCTTGGACCCGACGGTCGGTAGGACGGCCATGAGGCATGGCGCTGCGCTCGCCGGTGGCAACGATGGTATCGAACGACATTGCCTCGGCACCGGCGGCAATCGAGTAATAGTGCACGAGTGCGGAGATTTCAAATTCAGTCATATCCACGTGCAACTGCTCGATCACCTTGGCGTACACGTCATCGGCAACATCGACCGCATGCTGGACCGCAGCAATCTCAGCCTCGTCCTTGCGCAGGCGCATCAGCGCCATCTCGCTGCCCAGCAGCGTGGTGCCAAAGCCCAAGCCCTCCAAGTTGCGATACTCCGAGATTGAGATTTCGGACTCCTCGATGCCCACCGTGGCACAGCCGCACTCCTTGAGTGCACGCTCGAGCTCGACCAAATAGCTCTTCCCCTGTTCGTGAACACGGAACTCCAGATCGAACTCGCGACCCTGGGCCTCGTTCACATAGCGGCCGTCCATGATGAGAAAACCGCGGTCACGCGTGATGAGCACCTTGCAACCGCTACCGGTCAACGTGCCCAGGTAGCGCTTCATGGTTTTACTCTTGATCAGCAATGCGTCGAGCTCGTGCTCGTCCAAGAAGGTACGGATATTATCCACATGTGCATTCATCGAACGTAGCGCCTTTCAAAGGAGCCCGACAATGAAGTCTCCCCCATCGCCGGGCTTTCATACTTTCAAAAACAGCAGGTGCAGGCGCCTGCTATTCCACTTGATTAGAAGTCGAGGTCAAGATCCTCGAGCAGAGCCTCGTCCTCAGCAGAGATCTCGGAATGTTTCTCGGCAGCCATACGAGCCTCTTCAGCCAATGCACGCTTCTCGGCAACCTTGCAGAAGGGGTAGTACACGATCAGTGCGAGGACCAGCTGAACCACGTTGGCCGCAATCGAGGTCCAAGACATGTTGGTCAGGAAGCCTTCCAGGAACACACCGACGTAAGGAGGCGTGAAGGTGGAGCAGGGTACCCAGCCCCAGCTCATGAACCAGAACGGGATGGAGGACAGGATGCCGCCGAAGATAACGAACGGGATAAAGAAAATCGGATTCAGAACAATCGGAGCACCGAACAGAATCGGCTCGTTTACGCCGAACAGCGACGGGATAAAAGCGATGCGGCCGATCTCACGCTGGACCTTGGACTTGGAGAACATGAACCAGATAACAACGCCCATGGTTACACCCAGGCCGGTGAAACCGCCAAATGCGGACATGGGGCCAGGGGTGAAGATGTGGGTAGCGACACCACCGGCCTGAACCGCAGCGATGTTCTCAGCCAGGAACTGCGTGGAAATCGGCTGAACAATCGGCGACAGAACGGAGGGGTGAATGCCGAAGAAGAAGATGAAGCAGCGCAGGATGTGGTAGAAGGTAACCGCGAGCGGGCTGTCCATCGAACCGACGAGCGGGGCCAGGATGATCGAGAAGATCTCGTTGGGCATGATGCCGAAAACGCCCTGACACAGAACACGGATACCCAAGAACAGGCCGATGACGATAGCGGTGACCGGGATGATCTCGAAGGAGCTCGAGATGAAGTCGGGCACGGTATCAGGCATCTTGATGGTGAAGTGACGCTTCTTGCACCAACGGTACACCTCGACTGCGAGCAGCGAAGCGACCATGGCAACAAACAGACCCTTGGAACCCATGCCACGCAGCGCGATGCCGCCGGCCTCGTCCATTTCCATGCCGAGCAACAGGAAGGCAACGAGGGCCATGGACATGGAGCCGGGAGCGTCCAGCTCATAGGACTTGGCCAGGTGGTAGGCGGTAACGACGGAAACGAAGACCGACATCAGGCCCATGGAAACGTTATAGGCCAAATCGAAGTACTGGGTGTTGTTCAGAATCCAAACGGAGATGGGGTTGGTCTCGCCAATCATGTTGGGAATGGCGGCCGGGATCAGGCAGAACGAACCAATCAGCAGCAGCGGGGTCATGGCGATCATGGCCTTCTTAACTGCGGACAGGTGACGTTGCTTGTCCATCTTCTCGGCAACAGGGCCAAGATAGGTGTTCAGCAGGTTTTCGAATTTATCAAAGGCACTCTGCTTTTTCTCTACAGCTTCCGACATACGTCGCATCCTCCACTTCAGGAAATATCAAACAGGGGCTTACTGGTTTGCCTCGGCGGCCTCGCGGGCCATGTCAGCCTTCTTCTTGGCGATGAGCAGCTGCTTAAACACGGTAGCACCGTCCATCTTGCCGTAGGTCTCCTGATCGACGATCACGTATGGAATGTGACGAGGCTCAATCAGGGGCTTGATGGACTCGAGCTTATGGGCGATCTGAGGACCCATAATCAACGCGTCCATGTGGTCGACCTCCTGGTCCAGCAGGTCGGCAGCGATGGCCTTGAGCTCAAAGTCATCGTCGTTGAGCTTCTGGCTGTTGTGGATCGTCTGCTTGATGCGATCCATCAGCATGGTGGTGGAGAAACCACCGGCACAGCACAAAACGATGTTCATCTTTGCCATTGTTTATCCCTTTCTAACGGCAATTGAAGACTGTTGGAGAAGGAACGGGCCGCAGCGCTCGTAGCGCGCATCGCTCCTTCGCAGACGTGTTTCTTACGCCTGCTTGGCCTCGGCGTCGCGCTCCTCGAAGATCTTGACGATCTCCTCGATGAGGTCACGGGCGAGCTGAGAGGTCATGTAGTGATCCTGGGCATGGACCATAAGCAGGCTCGCAGCGGCGACGTTCTCTGCGCCGGACAGGGCCTGGGTAATCACCTCGGTCTGGGCGGCATGGGCGGCCAGATCGGCCTCCTTGGCTTCGGCGAGCAGCGCACGGGCGCCCTCGTAGTCGCGCTCACGCACGCAAGCGAGCGCGGCGAACGCCTTGCCCTTGCTGGCGCCGGCAGAGCCGATGATGGTCATGATTTGCTGTTCGTTGTTTTCCACCGGGATAATCCCTTTCTGCTCGGCGGGCACGTCACCGCTTTGACGGCGCGCCCGATTGAAACCGTTGACTGCCGAAGCGCTACTCGAAGCTCTTAAGCTCCTCATAGGTGACGCGATCGATTGAGGTTGCCAGTGCGCATACCAGATCGACTGCCGCGTCCAAATCGGCACCGCGCATGACAGACCACGAACCGTGGCAGTAGCGCAACGGCACGCCGATCACCGTTGCCAGCTTGCCGTCTCCCACTAGATGAGCGGTGCCGGCATCGGTGCCGCCGCCCTTGAACAGGTCACGCTGGAAGGGGATGTTGTTCTTCTCGGCGGTGTCCACGATGAAGTGCAGCAGCTTCTCGTTGGGGACATGCATGCGGTCGTAGTGCACGATCATGGGACCGTGGCCGTTCTTGCGGCTGTTATTCCAACCGCGATCGAACTCGGGCGGATTAGCGATGTCCACCGGGATGACGATATCGGCATCCAGGTGCGCCGCAGCCGTCTGAGCACCACGGCAGCCAACCTCCTCGGAAGAGGAACCGGCGAACCACAGCTCGGCTGCGTGCGGGGTGTTGGCCAGGCGCTTCATGGCCTCGGTCACCACATACACACCGGCGCGGTCGTCGAACGCCTTGCCCAGCAGAATGTCACTCACGGGCTTGAGCTCGCACTCGGCCGCAAAGGTTCCCCAGTCGCCAATCTCAATGCCCAGCTCACGGACCTCTTCAGCCGTTTCGCAGCCAAAGTCGATGTACATATCGGTCGGAGTGCCGTCGGTATCGCGCTTGGCAAACAACACGCCGCGAACTTTCTCGCCGCTACGCGTCTTGATGCGCACAATCTGGCTCTCGACGCTGTTCTTACGCGGGCCGCCCACGCCGATCACATGAACCATGCCGATATCGGAAATATAGCGAACCATAAAGCCGGCCTCGTCCATGTGGCCGGTGAACAGAATGCGGACCGGATTCTCCTCGGTACCCGCGCTCTTAAACATGATCGAACCGAGTTTGTCGTACTCGACGGCGTCGGCGATATCGTCAAGCTCGGCATGCATGATGGAGCGGACCTCGCCCTCGCGGCAAGCGACAGCGTCGGCGTTGCTCAAGGCGAACATAAGCTCCTTGTTCATAGGTAACCCCCCTTGTGGTCGTATGGCGGCGCCCGTAGTGGCGGCGTCTGTATGCGAGTGTATCGACAGCGCGCCGCAAATGATGTATCCGGGCTTTCACCGTTGCGGTGAAACGGTGAAAGCCCCTCCCCTTTCACCACGGCCGTGCAATTACTGGGGATGGGGCTCCATATGCATCTTTGTCATACTTATCTGCAACATACGCCGCTGATGCGAACCACGCCGGCGGTGTGCGACCCACATCCGCGGGTCGCGCCTATATCGCCGAGGAGGATACCTTATGCCGGTTTACGACTTCGATTCCATGGCTGACCGCTCGCTCGATCACGCTCGCAAGTGGGACCCCGCCATCATCAAGCAGAAATTCCCTAAGGCTGGGGATGACTACATTCCCATGTGGATCGCCGACATGGACTTTGCCGCCGCCCCCGCAATCTGCACGCGTCTGGCCGAGGTAGCCCAAAACGGAGCATACGGCTATGGCTATGCGCACGACGGCTTTTACAACGCCGTCATCAACTGGCAGCGCCGCCGCCATAACAACGAGGTCAAGCGCGAGTGGATCACACTCGCCTATGGAACCGTCCCGACCATCCACTACCTGTATCAGGCATTCTGCCAGCCCAACGACTGCGTCATCCTCAACACGCCGGCCTACGACCCCTTTGGCTACGCGGCGCACAACAACGGGTTCCGCGTAATCGAAAACCCGCTCATCTATCGCGATCGCACCTATCGCATCGACTTCGACCTGCTCGAGGAACAGATGGATCGTTTCCGTCCACGCGTGCACCTGTTCTGCTCGCCGCACAACCCCGGTGGTCGCATCTGGACGCTCGATGAAATCACCCGCGTCGCCGAGATCTGCCACAAGTACAACTGCTTACTGGTGGTCGATGAGGTTCACTGCGAGCACATCATGGCCGGCTCGTTCATCTCGGCCCTGCAGCTGCCCGAGCGTTACCTGGACAACCTTATCGTACTCACCTCGCCCAACAAGGGCTTTAATCTGGGCGGCCTCAAGACTTCCTACTCTATGATCCCCAGCGAGCGCATCCGCACTATCTTCCGCCATCGCCTGGAGATGAACTCTATTACCTCTCCCAACACGTTTGGCTGCGCCGCCATCATCGCCGCTTACGATGAGTCCGAGGAGTGGCTGGACCAGATCACCGACTATCTGCGCGAGTCTTATGCACAGACCGCCGCCTTCATCGAGGAGAAGATGAAGGGTTGGGAGCTCATGCGTATGGATGCATCCTACCTACCGTGGGTGAACATCGCTGGCACGGGCGCCACGGCAACCGAAATCTGCAACCACATGGCAGCGAAGGCGGGCGTCATCGTGGGCGATGGCACCTTCTATGTCGCGAACGGCGCCGACTTCGTGCGCTTGAACCTGGGCATGCCTCGCAAGCTGGTCATCGAAGCCATGGATCGCATGGCTGCCCACCAGCTCATCAAGTAGACCTCGCCCGCGTATCAAAGGCCCTCCTTTCATGCAACGCCCGCCCGAGTATGTGCTCGAGCGGGCGTTGTTATTTATGAGTTGAAATGTCGCGAAGCGACAAGCGAGAAGGCGACCACCCGACGGAGGGCCTTTTTGACGTAGCCACCCCCGCTTGTACGCAAACCCTACGCACAAAGCAACAGGGCGTCCAAGAACTCCTGGTAGCTTTTTGCATGGGAGATGGCGCGCACAGCACCGGGCTTGAGTAGCACGCCCGAGATGTAATTGAACAGCTCGCCAAAAAACGCCCGGTCATCACGGGTAATCGACAGCATGATCACCGCATGCACCGTCGCGTTGTTCCACGCAAGGCCGCGCGGGAACAGAGCGACCGAGACGGCAGTGCGCTTGGCGTCCATATCGAGCGGGTGTGGCATCGCGATGTCACAGTATACACTGGAGCTGATGTCCTCACGCTCCAGTAGGCGCTCAGTAAAATTCTCAAACGCGTAGCCACCCTCGATCAGCGGCGCGCTCATCTTGCAAATCGCATCGCGCCAATCGTCAACCTCGGGCTCGATCGCAAAGAAATCCTCGGTGAAGAAGGTGCGCATGCTGCACTCAAGGTTTGTCCGCAGGCGCGCCTTAAGCAGCGCTTCGACACGCTCACGCATCAGCGAAATATCTTGCTTGCTAAAGAACGGAGAGACATTAACCACCGGTACCGGGCAATACCCCGACAGCGGCACGGTTGAAATCACGAGGTCAACGCGCGAGATGTCACCCGCCGCGTCGATGGCAGGCACGATACCCTCAACCACCACACAAGCATCAAGGGCATCGAGGAAACTGTCGATATGAGTCTCGTAGGCGTTGTGACGTGTGCACACCACCAGCGCATGCAGTTTATCGGCATTGGCGCGCTGCCCCTCCACCAAGCACCCCACGTGGAGCGCGATGTAGGCGATTTCGTCTTCGTTGACAGAAACGCCGGTCTCCGCAGCGATGACATCGGCGACAAACACCGCAACATCGTAAATAAACGGTTGACTGCTCTTGATGGCCTCGAGCTGCGGGTTACGCAACAGCATCCCGCAGCGCACGCGGGATAGCATATTGGCCAGATGCAGAGAGAAACGAAGCTCAAACTCGCCATCGCTCAAATTAAGCCCGAATTGATCGTGCACGCGCTCCACAATCGCACCCAACAGCTCGCGCGCATGCCGGTGCTCCGGGTCACTTGGTTCAAAACGATTCGCATGAATCAAGTTTGCACCCAGCATCAAGCGGACGGCATCGCGATCGGCATCGGACACGAGCACAGAGAAAAGGTCCTCGATAGCCGCGCAAACCTCACCCGCCACCTCGTCAAGACCCTCGCGCGCCTCGTTACCGGCGGGCTGAGCCGCCTTGACCGTCGTCGGTACCGACTCGAACCCATTGCTTGTGCGCTCCACGAAGATGGCAATATGTATGATGAGGCTCGAGAGCGCATAGCCGTTGATGTAGAACCCGCGGCGCTTCAGGCATGCGTCGATGCGCTCCTGCAACTGCGCGAGGTCGAGCTTGGGGAAATAGCGATTGATAAGGTCGATTTGGCTGAAATAGTCCTTCGTCTCGTCAAAGATCAGCTGGTTGACCATCTTCTTCTCACCCGATGCACTGCCCTCGATATACAGCGAGCCCGCGCGCGAACGCAGCACCAGGCCGTACCCGGGCAACTCTCGTTTGATGGCAACCAGCTCATTATCGAGCGTCGCAAGCGAGATATAGAGGCTTTCCGCCAAATCGGCCGCGCGCACCTTGCGGTGGCGCATCAGCAGTTCAAACAGAATATAACGCTTGCGCGCCTCGGCCGTCTGCGGCACCTCGTTCGCCTGCTGCGACAGCAGCTGCGCCGCTGCTGTGGCATCCTCGATACGATAGCCCTTCGAGCTGGCAACAATCATGCCCTCATGGGTGCGATTAAGCGCGGTGATGTCGCTTTTGACAGTACGGGAAGAGCATCCAACCTGCGAAGCGATCTGAGACGCCGTGGTCCAGGACGCCCCGCTTTCGAGAATACGAACAATTTCCCTGCTTCGATCGGAACTCACGGCACCCTCCTATCATCGTCTCAGATAACTATACCTTCCGTCATAGGACCTGCCAATTTCACGCACATTCAAATCTTTCACCGCGTAGGTGAAATAGCAATCGTGGAAGTGCTGGTTATGCGATGTTGCAGCACGAAAAAACCGCCTATTATCGTAACGACGATGAATGCGCCACGGGAACGGTATCCCCGAGCGCGGCGGACGGGCCACACGGGCACCGGCCGCGACGTATCATACGCCGACATAGAAAAGGAACGCTATGAACATCAGACTGTTCGAATTGCGCGACGACGAGGTTGCCGCCTACATGCGCGCTGCCGCCAATCTTCCAGCAGGCTACTCCATCTCCTTTGACACTCAAATCCTCTCCGAAGCTAACATTGACTCCGTTGCAGGTTGCGAGGGAATCGTCATCAACAACAAATCCGTGATGTCCGCCGCTTTGGTGGAGCGCGCGCACGAGCTGGGCGTTCGTTACATCGCTATCCGCTGCGTCGGCTTCAACCACGTGGACGTCAAGCGCGCCCAGGAGCTGGGCATCAAGGTGTGCAACACCGCCTATCCGCCCTACGGCGTTGCCGAGTTCACCGTTATGCTCATCCTGATGGCCTTGCGCCGCTGCAAGGCCGCCATTTGGCGCCAGCAGGTGAATGACTACTCCCTGGACGGGCTGCTGGGCCGCGAACTGCGCACGTTGACCGTGGGCGTGGTTGGCACCGGCCGCATTGGTCGCACCGTCATCGACAACCTCTCCGGCTTTGGCTGCAAGATCTTGGCCTACGATCCCTATCCCAATGCCGAGCTGGCAAACCGCGACAGCCTCGAGTACGTTGACATGGATACGCTCGTTGCCAGCTCCGACGTCATCACCCTGCACGTGCCCCTCATGGACTCCACCCGCGGCATCATCAATGCCGATGCCATCGCCAAGATGCGCGAAGATGTGACCATCGTCAACGTCTCGCGCGGCGAGCTCATCGACACCGATGCCGTCATCGAGGCGATTGAGTCCGAAAAGATCGGTGCGCTTGCTATGGACGTCTTCGAGGACGAAGTGGGCATCTACCATGAGAACCGTATGCACGACATTCTTGCCAACCGCAAGATGGCTTACCTACGCCAGTTCCCCAACGTGCTGCTCACCAACCACATCGCGTTCTACACCGATATCGATGTAAACTGCATGGTCGAGCAGGGCGTTGCCGCTGTTCCCGCTATGGTTGAGGGTACCTGTGCCACTCAATTGTAATCACACCCATTCAGCGCGATAGCGCACCGTAGCCCCCCCGTCGGAACTTAAGTCCGACGGGGATACTTTTGTTCTTTGGCTTTGCCTTCTCAGCATGATATGGGCTCATAACTCGTCGCAACGCGCCAGCGTGCAGAGCAATCTGGCAACGAAGGCGATGAACACACCACCGGATGAACTGCATCCTGGCCTTTTTGTTTTTAGAATCGTGTTGAGCGTGTCACTTGCCCCTGCTTGCAAGCCTGCTCCACCGGCCGCCGCGACTATCGCGCGCGATTGAGCACCTTACCAATCCCGATTGCATGGGCGCTGCGTCCATGCGCCTCTTTCCGTGTGGCGGATACGACCTTCCCGGTGGATGCCCCACATCCTTGGTCGTATCTGCCTTTTTTGCTTTTGAGCGGCCCGCGCCGCACGTTTGTCTCAAGCTGTAACATCGAGCCGGGTTTTCGGTCCCAGCTGTTACAGATCGAGACAATTCGACGACGCCGACGTTTTAATATACCGTGGTACAATTGTGTCCCAACGCAAAGGAGGTACCCATGTCAGCTTGTGTGCCCGTCCGAGATATGAAGGACACTGCTGCATTCACCAC
>CABUQW010000045.1 GCA_902493895.1 uncultured Collinsella sp.
AGCAGATACGACCGCCGGCAAGCTCGCGAACACGGGCGATGCAGCGCCGAGCGCAATCGCACTCGCAGCAGTCGCCGCCGCAGGACTCGGAATAACCGCCACGGCCACACGCCGCCTCAAGAACTCAAAATAGCCGCCAAAGCATACTACCTTCGCCAATCCACAAACCCAGAGACAAAAAGAGGCCCGTTTCCCCAACCCAGGGAAACGGGCCTCTTTAACTGTAAAAATTCAAGCAACAGCACCGCCGCCTCTTGAACCACATAGCCTTCAATGCCCAGACAACACCAGCAAGCCGCATTCCGCAAGGGATAGATTTAATTAGATAAACGCGCCTTTACGGGTGATTTTTGAACGACGGGGCCCGACCGGCGGCGAGGTGTTTGGTAGTCGAGCGATCCCGCAGGCGAAGCCGAGGACCAGCGAGACACCAAATACCTCGCCGCCGGTCGGGCCCCGTCGCGGCACCAAAAAACGCCCGTGCGCTCGATGGATTCGGATGCCCGACAGAGGCTCCTTATGGCTGCTTCCTTCCGGACCTGACCAGATTCGGAACATGTCGTCATCCGAACCCATCGAACGCGCTAGGCGCTCGGTATATCTTACCTGCTCCCGCCCGCCAGAGCAAGGTAGCTAATTTGGGACGGAGCTTTTTTGACTACTTTTGCAGCCCGATTGCCAGAGCAGCCAATGAGTAGTCAAAATAGTCCCATCCCAAAATGACCGGCTTGGTGCCGCACCACAGAAAGGGCCCATCTACTACGTTTAGGCCACAGGGGTCAACCATAGCCGACTTTTTCGAAAATCGGCAAGCTTTCTACCTGCGGTTTTGTTTTGCAAATTCCGGAATGGTCGAGGGTGGCCGGTTTAACGTAGTAGATGGCCACGTTTCGTGGCAGGCGGTCCGACCCAAGGCACAAGGCAGCCAACCTCGAATGGACATTCTCGAAGTTGCGGTGGAATACGGACTGAATTGGCACCTTAAAGGCAAAAACACTCCGTATTTCACCGCAACTTATAGGGAGATAGGCCTTAGAGGCGAGCGAGGTCGTAGGATTGGGCGGCTGCCTCGCCGGCACAGATGAGGTTGGTTGTGGCTTCTTGCGAATCGAGTGCCCGTTCCAGGTCCATGGGCTTGCGGCAAATCGGCAAAACCAAGTCAATACCCTGCCCATATACCGCGTCCAGGTTGACGGCGCGACCGCCCACGACGGCGACCACCGGCTTGCCATATCGCTTCGCACGACGAGCCACACCCACCGGTGCCTTACCGGCGGCGGATTGCTCGTCCATATTGCCCTCGCCCGTTATGACCAGGTCGACATCGCGCACGCGCTCGTCAAACCCCACGAGGTCGAGCACCGTCTCCACACCCGAGCGTAGCTCCGCGCCGAGCGCCAGCAACGCCGCGCCCAAGCCACCGGCAGCGCCCGCGCCGGGTACACCGAGCACCGAGCCAAATGTCCGTGCGCCCTCGGGTGTGCGCAACAACCCCTGGGCTCGAGCTCTGGCAATCGCCGCATCGAGCAAGCGACCGTAGCCGACCATCCAGCCGTCGTATCTGCGCAGCACCTCGACATCATCCGCCGGCAGGCCCTTCTGCCCGCCAAACACCGCCAGTGCGCCTCGACGCCCCACGAGCGGATTCTCGACATCCGAAAGCACAACGATGCGAGCATCATCCAAAGCCTGCAGCGCGGGCGCCAAATCAACGCTCGCCACCTGCTCAAGGCCGGCAAGACCGGGGGCGACATCGCAGTCCTGGTCATCGACCACACGCGCGCCCAGCGCCTGCAGCATGCCGGCGCCACCGTCGTTGGTGGCGCTGCCGCCCAGACCAATATAGAGTGTCTTTGCGCCCATGCGAACCGCGCGAAGCATGAGCTCGCCCACGCCATAGGTTGTGGCCGCCAACGCCGCCGACTCCGTACAAGGCGAATACCCAATGCCGGCCGCCTCGGCCATCTCGATGACCGCGGACTTGTGCTCGACATCAACCAGCATCCGGGCAGCCACGCGGTCGCCCAAGGGACCTGCCACCTCGCAGGTCACAATCTCACCGCCGCACGCGGCAACGGCATCGAGCGTCCCCTCACCGCCATCCGCCAGCGGCAATGTGCACACCTCGGCATCGGGCCAAACGCGGCGCACGCCTTCGGCAACCGCCGCCTCCGCCTGCGCACTCGAAACGCTGCCCTTAAAGGAGTCGATCGCCAGCAGCACACGGCGGGGCCGGCGCTGCACGGGGCCAAAATCAACCGCCGCGCCAGCATCCTCTTCGGCACCCGCGAGCGCTGCGGTGTGAGCGGCGTGTGCTTCAAGATCGGCCCCACAGCCGCAATCAGCGCCGCCCGCTCCGCGCAGACCGCCAAAATAGCTACTCAGCAGCTCACGGCATTCATCCGCCAAGGCCCCAGCCGTCACGTTAAACCGATGATTCAGGCGCGAGTCGGCATTCAAATCGTATAGGGATCCCAACGCGCCCGCCTTGGCGTCGCTCGCGCCATACACGCAGCGCCCCACGCGCGCGTTAACCATAAGGCCTGCGCACATGCAGCAGGGTTCCAACGTCACATAGACCGTACAGTCGGAAAGGCGCCAGCGACCGAGCGACCGAGCGGCAGCACACAGGGCCGCAAACTCGGCATGAGCCGAAGGATCCTGGTCGAGCTCGCGCCGATTGTGCGCCCTCGCGACAATCTCGCCCGCGCGCACCACTACGGCTCCGATGGGCACCTCACCCACCGCCGCGGCGGCTCGCGCCTCCGCCAGCGCTTCGCGCATGAACTTCTCATCGATTTCGGTGATCGTCATCGTTCGCCTTCCCTGTTGCAAATTCAAAACGATGCTATCATTACGACTCACGGAGAGATGGCAGAGCGGTTGAATGCGGCGGTCTTGAAAACCGTTGAGCGCGAGAGCGTTCCGGGGGTTCGAATCCCCCTCTCTCCGCCACTTTTAGTGATGCACCGGTGTCATGGTCCGCTCGAACAGCGCATCGACCACGTCGGCCATCTCGGGTCGACGCTCAAGATCGTGGCCCGATTCCCACCATATCGTGAAAAGTCGAATAATACCGCCGGCGACAAACTCAGACGTCGTCTCAAGTGACACGGGGGCCAGGGCATCCTCGGCAAGCACGTTCATCACACGCTCGCGGATGGAGCGGGCAATGCGGTCGCAAATAACGTTGGTCAACATACCCGACATGCTGCTTGCCAAAATGTTATCCATGAGCTGCTCGTGCGCCAGAATCAAATCCATGGCATCGTCCAAAATCGCGTGCCGAAGCGCGCGCACGTCCTCGGCAGACACTGCGCCGGCCTCATCGGGCTGTTTTTGCGGCAAGCCCGACATAAGCTCATCGATATAAAAGGCAAAGTAATCGTTCTTGTCGCGAAAGTGCTTGTAGAACGTCGTACGGCGAATCATGGCGCGGTCGCACAGCATGGCAACCGTCAGGTCCTCAAAACGATGCTCCTCGAGAAGCTCGGTGAAGGCATCGAACAGGGCGCGGTAGGTTTTCTTAATGCGAAGGTCCACTGGTATCGCCATCCTCAGGGCAAAGACAACACTCGTCAATCTGTCGCATATCTTACACCTGTACCTCGCGCGCTTTGCCCCGGTGCCAACCCCGCCGAAAACACAACGCTTACCGGAAAGTTCGGCACGGTAAAACGTTGCGGGTATACTAGTAGCGTTATACCAACGGCAGCTGGCGCATGCCGCCGCGGCCATTCGAAACGGAGACATCATGATTACCGTCATCATCGGCATCGTTGTTGTCATTGTGATTGTCTGCGCCATCGCCGGCATCTACAACAACATGGTCACCAAGCGTAACCGCATCGATAACGCCTGGCAGAACATCGATACGCAGCTGCAGCGCCGTAACGACCTGATCCCCAACCTGGTCGAGACCGTCAAGGGCTACGCCAAGCACGAGCAGGAGACGCTCTCCGCCGTGATCAGCGCGCGTAACACCGCCGTCAAGGCCACCACGCCCGAGGCCAAGATGGAAGCCGACAACGTGCTGACCGGCGCACTGCGCCAGCTCTTTGCCGTGGCCGAGGCCTATCCCGATCTTAAGGCAAACACCAACTTTACGCAGCTGCAGGCATCGCTCGAGGATACCGAGAACAAGATTAGCTATGCACGCCAGAGCTACAACGACTGCGTGCTCAGCTACAACAACGCCATTCAGACGTTCCCGGCTGTCATCTTTGCCGGCATCTTCCAGTTTAAGGAGCGCCAGGGCTTCGAGGCCGCCGAAGCAGCCCGCCAGGCCCCGACCGTCAAGTTCTAGTAGTTTGACAGTGTATCCTTAATCGGCCAAATGTATAAACCGCCCCGTCGAATGCATACTTCGACGGGGCGGTTTCCTTTTTCGCGAAGGTCCCCCTCTAAGCGCCGTGCATTTTTAGGAGTATTCAACATAACCAAGAGCTTCGGGCGCCACGATAAATGCCAAAGACCGCGAATGTCCCTGCAAATCAAACGCTGTCAGCCCATAACCCCGCCCATCATCCGTAGAAAACATCGAGAAATCCCGATTTTTTGCCCGAGGTCGGTATGCAGGGGCCTTCGATTGCAGAATACTCGCAAAAATGCACGTCGCCGCCACCCCCACATGGCGCGAACCAAAACAAAAGCGCGGCCTTCCTTTCCGGCGCACTCCGCAGGACGAAAGAACCTCCGCCGCACGAAGTGCGCAGCGGAGGTTCTTTCATGTCCGAGGTCGCGCCGGAAAGGAAGGCCGCGCTCGGGCCGGACAGCTAAGACAGCTTACGCGACGGTGTAAACCCAGTTGTGCTTGTCCTCGACAGCACCAGACTGGATGCCGGTCAGAGTCTCGCGGAGCTTCTTCATCACGGGACCGATCTCGGTGTAGCCAGCCGGGAAGGTCACGGTCTCGTCGGCGCCATAGACCTTGTTGTCAATCTCGCCCACCGGGGAGATGACGGCAGCGGTGCCGCACAGGCCGCACTCCACAAAGGTGCCGGCCTTGACCTCGGCCCACTCGACGGGGCGCTGATCGACGGTCATACCCAGGTCCTGAGCGACCTGAACGAGCGAACGACGGGTGATGGAGGGCAGGATGGAGTCGGTGTGCGACTGCGGAACGACGAGCGTGCCATCCTCTTTCACGAACAGGACGTTGGCGCCACCGGTCTCCTCGACATAGGTGCGGGACTCGGAGTCGAGATACAGGTTCTCGGCATAGCCCTCGCGATGGGCCTCCATCGTGGGCTTGAGGGACATGGCGTAGTTCAGGCCAGCCTTGATGTTGCCGGTGCCGTGCGGTGCGGCACGGTCATACTCGGAAACGCGCAGCTTGACGGGCTTAAGGCCACCCTTAAAGTACGGACCGACCGGGGTCACGAGAATACGGAACGTGTACTCAGGAGCGGGAGCCACGCCGATCACGTCACCGGAGCCGATCATAAACGGACGCACGTACAGGGTCGCGCCAGAGCCGAAGGGCGGAACCCAGGCGGCGTTGGCAGAGACGACCTGCTTGACGGCCTCAACGAACTTATCCTTGGGGAACGGGGGCATCTCGAGGCGCTGCGCAGAGTTGTACATGCGCTCGGCGTTCATGTCGGGACGGAAGCAGACGATGCTGCCGTCCTCGGCGGTGTAGGCCTTCAGGCCCTCAAAGACCTCCTGACAGTAATGGAAGATGCCGCCGCACTCGGAGACATGCAGGGTGTGGTCGGTGGTCAGGCCGCCCTCGTCCCACTCGCCATCCTTCCAATGAGCCTCGTAGCTGTAATCGGTCTTCATGTAGCCAAAGCCGAGGCTACCCCAATCGATATCCTTTTTCTCGACAGTCATATGTCGCTCCTTACATACACAGTTGCAAACTCGCGAACCCGCACGCAAGGACCGAGGCCGACCGCGTCGCAACGTCGCACGCCCGGAGCGTAGAGCCGGACGGGACACGCGAACAGCATCAAAGCCGATGGTACGTCGATTCGCATGCACGAGATTGTACTCCCCGTACGCGTCTGATAAAACGCTTTTCTTTAACTAAGTAAAGTATTTTCATTTGACCGAAGCAAAAAGGCCCGCCACCGTAAGCGGTGACGGGCCTCAACTGTACGGTCTGCGCGCTGGCTCGAGCTAGGCGTTCTATTTACCCAGCTTGGCCTTAACCAGACCGACCACGGTCGGGATGATCGACACGGCAACGATGCCGATAATCAGCAGCTCAAAGTGCTCCTGCACAAAGGGAATGCCGCCAAAGAAGTAGCCCAGCAGCGTAAAGACCGTCGACCAGGTAATGCCGCCCAGCACGTTAAAGACGACAAAGTTGCGCCAGTGCATGCCGCCCATGCCAGCGATAAAGGGCACAAAGGTGCGGATAAACGGGAAGAAGCGACCCAGGAAGATGGCCAGGTGACCCCACTTGTCCAAGAAGTCCTCGGACTTTTTAATGCGCTCGGGCGTCATGGCCTTTACCTTGCCCGAGGCGATGATCTTTTTGCCAAAGAAGTGGCCGATCATAAAGTTGCACTGGTCGCCCAGGATGGCTGCGGCCCATGCAGTGGCCAGAAGCGCCACGATGTTAAAGCCGCCGTTGTGGGCAAAGAAGCCCGAGGCGAACAGCAGTGAATCGCCGGGAAGGAATGGGAAGAACACCACGCCCGTCTCAATAAAGATGATCAGGAACACGCAGCCGTAGGCCATAAGCGGGCCGGCGGCGATCCAGCTGGCAATCGCGGTGCGCGGGTCTTTGAGCAGCTCGGCGATAAAATTAATGAAACCCATGAAGTAAAACCTCTCAGTTGTGGGCGCGGATACGTCCAAGTTGACCAGTATACGGTTGCGGCGCCCCCTCGTGCGCAACCCCACAAAAGCATGACTCCATTACCAGCAAGTTTGCATAACTGACACCTGTCGCGCAATGCCGCCAAGATTGTCCTTCCTAATCCCTAGCGAATCGCTATACTTTATTGAATCGCATTGCCATGGCGCTAAGGGAGGGCGGCCGGTGAGCTTTATCAATACCATTCGCGAGGACATCAAGACCGTCCAGGCGCAAGACCCCGCTGCGCAAAACGGTCTGGTCATCTTCCTTTCCTATCCTGGCCTGCACGCCAAGTGGAATCACGTGCCCGAGCACTGGCTGTGGGAGCACGGTCATCGCTCGCTCGCCCGTGTGCTCTCGCAAATCACCCGCCACATCACCGGCGTCGAGATTCATCCCGCCGCGCAGATCGGCAAGCACTTCTTTATCGACCACGCCATGGGCGTCGTCATCGGCGAGACCACCATTGTGGGCGACAACTGCGTGCTCTATCAGGGCGTCACGCTCGGCGGTACCGGCAACGAGACCGGCAAACGCCACCCCACCCTGGGCAACAATGTCACCGTGGGCACGGGCGCCAAGGTGCTTGGCAACATCCACATCGGCAACAACGTCAAGATCGGCGGCAACTCGGTCGTCGTCAAGGACGTGCCCGACAACTGCACCGTCGTGGGCGTGCCTGGACGCATCATCAAGCGCAACGGCTGCCGCGTGTTCGAGGAGAGCTTCGACGCCAAGCAGCATCGCGAGTACATGCCCGACGATGCCGCCGAGCAGAGCGCCCTCAACCGTCAGGGCATCACCGAAAACGCCCGTCGCGTCAAGGAACTCGAGCAAGAGGTGGCCGAGCTCAAATCCCTCGTCGCCAAGTTCGTGGACGAGCGCTAGGGCCGCGGTCAACCGCCACAGCATGAACGCCAACACAAAAGGCGCGTCGGGGAATCTGCCCCCGGCGCGCCTTCTTTTCGATGTGACATGCGGGACTGCCCCTTTGTCACCTTATGCGAACTGGCTTAGGTAGAGGTCGGCATAAGCGCCCTCGGCAGCCAGCAGCTCCTTGTGCGCACCCTGCTCGATGATATTGCCGTGATCCATGACCAGGATGAGGTCGGCATCGACGATCGTCGACAGACGGTGCGCGATCACAAAGCTCGTGCGCCCGCGCATGAGCGCATCCATGGCACGGCCGATGGCGAGCTCGGTGCGCGTGTCCACGCTCGATGTCGCCTCGTCCAGAATGAGGATCGCCGGGTTGTTGAGCAGCACGCGCGCAATGGTCAGCAGCTGACGTTGGCCCTGGCTGATGCTCTCGGCATCGTTAGCCACACGCGTGTCGTAGCCCTGCGGCATAGTGCGCACAAAGAAGTCGACCTGAGCGGCACGTGCGGCCGCGACAATCTCCTCGCGCGTCGCCTCGGGACAGCCGTAGGCGATGTTCTCGGCAATGGTGCCATCAAATAGCCAGGCGTCCTGCAACACCATGCCAAACTGCTGGCGCAGCTCGCCGCGGTCCATGCGGCTCGTGTCCACGCCGTCGAGGGTAATGCGACCGCCGTCGATCTCGTAAAAGCGCATGAGCAGGTTGATGAGCGTGGTCTTACCCGCGCCTGTGGTTCCCACCACGGCGATCTTCTGACCCGGCTCGGCGGTAAACGACACGTCCCGCATAAGCGGCTTGTCGGGCGAATAGCCAAAGCGCACATGCTCAAAAGCGATGCGGCCCTCCACCTTGCCCGGCAGCTTGGCGGCGGCCACCGGCAACGGATCGGCCTCCATCTCGGGCTCGTCGAGCAGGTCGAACACGCGCTCGGCGCTCGCCAGCGCGCTCTGCAGCGAGTTAAAGGTAAACGACAGCTGCGTCATGGGCTCGGACGCCTCGTAGATAAATTGGAAGAACGCCTGGAACACGCCGACGGTCATATGCCCGGCAACCAGCATGCTGCAGCCCACCAGCGCGATCACGATCTGCGCCAAACGGCCGATAAAGCGCACCGCGGGGCCGACGGCGTTAATCATAAAGTCGGCCTTGGTGCTCACGCGCGCCAGCTCCTTCGAAGCCTCGTGCACCTCGGCAGAGCTCCGGCGCTCGCGGTTAAACGCACGGATCACCAGACGGCCCGAGTAGCCCTCCTCGACCGCGCTCGTAATCTTGGACACCCACTCCTGGCGCTCGCCCGTCACATCATGCGTGCGGCGCGACACAACCTTCGTCACCAGCAGCGAAAGCGCCGTAAAGAACAAAAAGACGAGCGTGAGCGGCACGCTAAACACGAGCATCACGCTCACGGCGCCCACCACGGTACCGATCGACACCAGAAGCTGCAGCAGGCCGCGCTGCATGCTCTCGGACATCTTGTCCAAGTCGTTGGTCGCACGGCTGACGACCTCGCCGGGACGATGCGCGTCAAAGTAGGCAAGCGGCAGACGGTTGAGCTTTTGTGCGATGCGGTTGCGCAGGCGCAGGTTGAGGCGCTCGGCAACGCTCGACATCAAAAAGCTCTGGAGTGCGTAGAACGAGGCGGCGGCGGTCCAGATCATAAAGTAGATAAAGATGGTCCTGCCGCAGTTCTCCCAGGTAATGCTGAAGGTGGTGTTGTTGGCAAACGCCAGCTTCATGTGCCCCCACAGCTCATCGATCACGCGGGCGCTGTAAGCCGGCGCCGCGGTGTTAAAGATGGCATAGAACACGATACTCGCGAACACGATATAGAAGCGCCAATGGTCGCCGGCGGCCTCGCTCCACAGGCGGCGCACCGTCGCCCAGGTGTCGCGGGGCGTCTCGTCCTCGTCCTCGTCGTCAACGTCGCGCATGCGCTCCGCCTCGGCGCGGGCGCGCTCGTCCTCGGCGCGCTCGTTTTCCTCGTAGAGCGCCTGGCGGCGAGCCTCGCGCTCCGCCGCTGCCTTGGCGTCTTCGTCCAGGTCGGGCGTGGCGCCCGTCTCCTCGACTGTCTCTGCAGCCGCGGCGTCATCGGCGATGCTCTGCTTCTTGAACTCCTCGGTCATGCTACTCACCTCCCTTCATCTGCGATTCCGCGATAGCGCGGTACACCTCGCAGGTTTCCATGAGCTCGTCGTGCGTGCCTAGGCCCACGACCTCACCGTCTTTGAGCACCACAATCTGATCAGCATGCAAAATAGTCGAGATGCGCTGGGCGATGATGAGCACCGCGGCATCGCGCGTCTCGTCCTGTAGCGCATGGCGCAGTGCCGCATCGGTCTTAAAGTCCAGGGCCGAAAAGCTATCGTCGAAGATATACAGATCGGCATGCTTCATGAGTGCGCGGGCGATCGCCAGTCGCTGGCGCTGACCACCCGAGAAGTTTGTGCCGCCCTGGGCCACCGGCGTATCGAGCCCCTGGGGCTGGTCGAGCACAAAGGTGCTCTGGGCAACCTCCAGCGCATGGAGCATGTCAGCCTCGGTCGCGCCCTCGTTACCAAACCGCAGGTTGCTCGCCACCGTACCCGAGAACAGCCATGCCTTCTGCGGCACATAGGCGATACGCCCGCGGATATCGTCTTGCGAAAGGTCGCGCAGATCGACGCCGTTCAGGCGAATGGCGCCCTTCGTGGCATCGTGGAAGCGAAGCAAGAGCTTGGCCACCGTTGACTTGCCCGAGCCCGTCGAGCCCACGATCGCGGTCGTCTGTCCGCGGCGGCAGGCAAAACTCAGGTCACGCAGGGTGTCCTCGTCAGCATCGTCAAAACGGAACGACATGTGGTCGAACACGGCCACCGTGTCGGCGCCGTCTGCGGACTCAGGTGTCCCGTCGCCCAGCGTAGCCTTACCGTCCACGATGCTCGGCTCGATTTCGAGCACCTGCTGTGCACGGCTGAGGCACGCCGCAGCGCGCGGAAGCGTCAGCACCACCATCTGCGCCATCATCACAAAGAACAGGATCAGGATCGCGTACTCCAGCACGGCCGAGATGCTGCCGATTTGCATGGCATGGACGCCCACGCGGTTGCCGCCCACCCACAGCACCGCCACCTCGGCGATATTCATCAAAAAGAAGCTGGAGCTGTCGAGACCCACAAACAGGTGGTTGACCTTGATGGCATTGGCTGCGTAATCGCTAAACACCTCGTCCAGGCGCTGCTCCTCGTGGCGCTCCTTGTTAAATGCGCGGATGACGCGCACGCCCACGATGTTCTCGCGCAGCACCACGTTCATGCGGTCGATAAAGCTCTGCAGGCGCATAAAGATCGGCGCGGCGTTGGCAACGGTAAAGACCGCCGCCACCAGCACGATCGCAACGACCACGCCCAGCAGCGTACCCATGGCAGGATCGATAAACCAGGCAAAGATGATGCCCGCCACGGCCAAGAACGGTACCGGTAACACCAGCTGAATCGTCTGCAGGATCGCTTGCTGGATCACGTTGATGTCGTTGAGCGAGCGCGTGATCATCGAACCCGTACCAAAGCGCTCAAAGTCGCTGGCGGATAGCTCGAGCGACTTATCGTAGACGGCGTTGCGAATGTCGCAGGCCACATTGGCCGCCAGACGGGCCGAAAGATAGCAGCCCAGCACCGCGCCGCCACTGGCCATGCCGGTCGCGATGAGCATATACACGCCGTTGCGCAAGATGTAGTCGATATCGCCCGTCGTGATACCAGTATTGACCATATTCGCCAACATTGTAGGCACCAGCAGCGTGCCGACGTTATCTATCAGCAGTACAAACAGCGTCACCGCAATCAGCCCGCGATACGGCCTCATAAATCTCATTAAGAGTCGCATGTCTCCCCTTCGCCCTTGTCGTCAGCCTCGTTCTCGGCGGCCACTTGCCGTTTAAATGCCTCGCACTCTTCGTTAAGAACATGGGAGAACTTACCGACCAAGCGCATGATCTCGCGCTGTTCCCACGGCTCGAGCGCCTCGAATGCCTGTTGCTCGGCTTTTTGCGCCGGCAACGCGTAGCGCTTGGCAAACTGCGTACCTTCTTCGGTCAGTCGCACAACCTTGTTCTTACGACTGCCCTCGGCAAACTCCAACGTCGCAAGCCCTCGCGCCCTAAGCGTCTTGATCGCCGAATTGATGGTCTGTTTGCTGTAGAACCATTCACTCGTCAGCCTACTCACGGCAACGCTTCCGCCCGCTGCACTCGTGTCGACGAGCATCCAGTAGGCGCAGTCCGAAAGACCGCAGGCACGCGCGAACTCCGAATAGATACGGTCAAGCCCGTTGAGCATCCGGTCAAAATCGACCAACGTAACCGCGCAATCCATCTCTCCCACCATTCGATAGTCCGAGTTTTGACTAATTGTAGTTTCAGGTTAGTCCGAGTTTTGACTATCGTCAAGGGCGACCGTGCAAGACGTGCGACCTATATAACATATCGACAAAAAAGACCGCCGGCGCGGGGCGGCGCCGGCGGTCGCGAGAGAATATCGATTGTTGGCTGTTAAGCAGCGACGGCCTCGTAGACCGTGGCGCCCGAGAAGCTGTCGTGCAGGCTCTTGCCGCAGATCCAAGGCAGCTCGACGACCTCGCAGACCGTGTTGACCAGCTCGGAGCAGTCAGTAAAGTGGCCCTTATCGTTGAGGGCCTCGCAATCCTGAACACGCCAATAGCCATCGGTGTGCGTGATGTAGTACTCGTGATCGTTGATCGACACGAAAGCGCGCGTCTTGGAACGCAACAGCTTCAGAAATCCTTCGAAGTCGGTCTCGACGACATCTCCAGCCTGGAACATGATGTTACCTCCTGGCCCGGCGCCACCATGGCGCGTTGATAAACGTTGGTACTCCTTTAGTAAAACCTTTATCAGAGCTTATGCGCGCATCATTTAGGCAAATGGTAAAAACCGCAGGGTAGACGGGATAAAACGTTTAATCATCCCACCGGTTTGTCACATTCTGGCTGAAGTTTTATGCAAACCAAGTTTCCCACTTGGTAGCTTGCATTGTTTGAAGCCGACGGCGCGATTACGGTTTTGGTTCGACGGGTAAGAACGAGGCATCGAAACCAACGTCAGGAGGACACATGGAGACCATCGAGGCACTCATCCATCGCCGCAGCTGCCGCAAATACAGCGATCGCCCTGTCGAGGCCGAGAAGCTCGCACGCATTATCGAAGCCGGCCAGTATGCGCCGAGCGGCATGGGACGCCAGCCGGTCACATTCGTCGCCGTCACCGACCCCGCAACCGTCGAGCGCCTCTCGCAGCTCAACGCCCAGGTTATGGGTAGCGAGGGAGATCCCTTCTACGGCGCCAAGACCGTTGTGGTGGTGCTCGTCGACCGCAGCGTGCCCACGCACCTGGAAGACGGCTCGCTCGCCATGGGCAACCTGCTCAACGCAGCCTATGCGCTGGGCGTCGATTCGTGTTGGATCCACCGCGCGCACGAGGTCTTTGACTCACCCGAGGGACTGGAACTGCTGGCCAAGTGGGGTCTGCCCGCCGACGGAAGCCTGCGCGGTGTGGGCAACTGTATTCTGGGCTATGCCGAAGACGTGCTTCCCCAGGCCAAACCCCGCCGCGACAACGTCGTGTACGTCAGGTAATTAGTTCCGCCGTTCTAACGAACGGCGGCCCCGCTGACGCTGCGCGAG
>CABUQW010000046.1 GCA_902493895.1 uncultured Collinsella sp.
CAGGCCAAACTGCTCAAATTGCGGTGCGTAGAGCTCGGTTATGTCGGTCGCTGCCCGCCGTATTTGCAAAAGCGTCCCTTTCCTTTGCAGAAACGTCCACGCCTGGCTCGATTGTGAGCCGTGGCTAACACATCAATGATAAGTTGAATACGGTTAACTCTCAAGCCGTTAGAAAGGAATCTCATGGCAAAGGGATCAAAAAGGGAAGGTGGAGGCATCGGCGAGTTGCTCGCGTATGCCGGTGACCGCAAATTCCTAACGTATTTGGGCATGGCGCTCTCGGCGCTCTCGCAGCTGCTGAGCTTTGGCCCGTACGTGTGCATTTGGCTTGTCGCGCGAGACCTTATTGCTGTGGCGCCCAACTGGAGCGAAGCCTGCAATATCGCGACGTATGGCTGGTGGGCCGTGGGGTTTGCGCTGGCAAGCATCGTAGCTTATTTCGTGGGGCTCATGTGCACGCACCTGTCTGCGTTTCGCTGCGCGTCCAATATCCGCAAGACTACGAGCGAGCACCTGCTTAAGCTGCCGCTCGGCTACTTTGACACGCACGCCACCGGTGAGCTGCGTCGTGTTGTAGACGGATGCGCCGCCTCCACCGAGACTTTGCTCGCGCACATGCTGCCCGATATCGCCGGCGCCGCCGCCATGGTCGTGGGCCTGCTCGTGTTGCTGTTCGCCCTCGATTGGCGCTTGGGCGCGGCATGCCTTATCTCGGTCGTCGTTTCGTTTGGCGCTATGGCCACCATGATGGGTGGCAAAGGCGCCGAGTTTATGAAGGCCTACATGGGAGCGCTGGTCAAGATGAACAAGACCGGCACCGAATACGTACGAGGCATCCCCGTGGTCAAGGTGTTTCAGCAGACGGTTTACTCCTTTAAGGCCTTCCACGATGCGATCGCCGAATACGCCGACATGGCACAAACCTATGCGGGCACGTTCTGTCGAGGTCCGCAGGTACTCAACCTTACCGCGCTCAATGGTCTTGTGGCATTCCTGTTGCCCGTGGCGTTGCTGTTGGCGCCGGGCGAGACGGACTTCGCGCATTTTATGGCCAACTTCACGTTTTACGCGATATTTTCGGCCGTGGTACCGACGGCCATGACCAAGCTCATGTTTGTGGGCGAGGCCTCTCAGATGAGTGCCGATTCGCTGGCGCGTATCCGAAGCATCATGGATTCCAAGCAGCTCTCCGTGCCCGCCCAACCCAAGCACCCTGCCGGCGGCGACGTGCGATTTGAGGACGTGAGCTTTACCTACGAGGGTGCCGAAGCACCTGCCGTCAGCCATGTGAGTTTTAGCGTTTCCGCGGGTAGCACCCTCGCCCTGGTGGGTCCCTCGGGTGGCGGTAAGTCAACCTGCGCAAGCCTGATCCCGCGTTTTTGGGATGTCTCCTCGGGTCGAGTGCTCGTAGGCGGTGTGGACGTTCGCGATATGGATCCGCACGAGCTTATGGACCAGGTCGCCTTCGTGTTCCAGACCAACCAGCTGTTCCGGCAAACACTTGCCGATAACGTGCGCGCCTCCAAGCCTACGGCCACTGACGACGAAGTGCGTGCGGCCCTCTCCGCAGCTCAGTGCGACGACATTGTGGCCAAGCTCCCCCAGGGCATCAATACCATGCTCGGTGCCGGCGGAGCATATCTTTCGGGCGGCGAGGTTCAGCGCGTGGCACTCGCCCGCGCGATCCTTAAAGACGCGCCTATCGTGGTGCTCGATGAGGCCACGGCGTTTGCCGATCCCGAGAACGAGGCGCTCATCCAGCGCGCTTTTAGCAAGCTGGCGGCGGGTCGCACGGTCATTATGATTGCGCACCGACTCTCGACTGTAGTGGGCGCAGACCAAATCGTGGTGCTCAAACAGGGCAGCGTGCAGGAGTCGGGTACCCATGCCGAGTTGCTGTCCCAAAACGGTCTGTATGCCAAGATGTGGGCCGAATACGAACAGGCCGCGAGCTGGAAAATCACTGCAGCGACCGCGGATGCCGCCGTCACGAAGGGAGGCGAGGCCTAAATGTTCGCCTCATTCCAAAAGAAGTATTTCCTATCCGATAAAGGCGTCGCCGGCGTAAAACGCGGCATTTTCTGGACCACGCTCACCAATCTCATTACCATGGCCGGCATGGGCTTTTTATTCCTGGTTATGGCCGGCTTTGTCGAACATCTCGCCACCGGCGCCGACCTGCCGGATGCCCTGCCGATCGTGGGCGGCCTCCTGGTCTTTTTCGTGTTGCTCTTTGCCTCTAACTGGCAGCAGTATTACTACACCTACTGCATCTTTTACGAGGAGTGCGGCAAGCAGCGCATGGAGATCGCCGAGCGCTTGCGCAAACTGCCGCTGTCGTTTTTCGGTCGTCGTGATCTGGCCGATTTAACCGAGACCATCATGGGTGACGTCCAGGCCATGGAACACGCCTACAGCCACGTGCTGGGAGAGCTTTGGGGTGCCATCATCGCAAGCGCCATTGTGTTCGTGGCGTCGCTGTTCTTTTGCTGGCAGCTGGCGATCGCGGCGTTTTGGAGCGTTCCCGTGGCCTTTGCCGTGCTGTATCTAACACGCGGCCCCATGACTCCGGTGTTCGATCGCGTGCGTGCCGAGAAGGTCAAGGTTACCGAGGCGATTCAAGAGACGCTCGACTGCGTTCGCGAGATCCGCGCCACCAACCAGGAGGCCCATTATCTTGAGGGACTCAACGCCGTGATCGATGCCGAGGAGCGCGAGACCACCAAGGGCGAGCTCGCTAACGGGCTTTTGGTCAACTCCGCCTTTGTCATCCTGCGTCTGGGCATTGCCACCACGCTGGTTACGGGCGCCGCGGTGGTCGCCTCCGGGCAGGTCGACTTTTTGGTGATGTTTGCCTTTCTGCTTATGGTGAGCCGTATCTACGCGCCCTTTGACCAGGCGTTAATGTTAATGTCCGAGCTGTTTGCCGCCGAGTCGTCTGCCAAGCGCATGCGTTCCATCATGGAAGAGCCTATGGCGCGGGGCAGCGAGAAATTTGAGCCCGTGGGCCACGATGTGGTGTTCGATCACGTGGCATTTGGCTATGGTGCGGGCGAGGACGGACGCGCCGGCGAGAAAGTTCTTACCGATGTGAGCTTTACCGCCAAGGAAGGCGAAGTTACGGCGCTGGTCGGTCCTTCGGGTTCCGGTAAGTCTACGGTGAGCCGCCTGGCCGCGCGCTTTTGGGATGCCACCGAAGGCACAGTCACCGTGGGTGGCGTGGATGTTGCGGGCGTTGATCCCGAGGTGCTGCTGCGCGACTACGCCATTGTGTTCCAAGACGTGCTGCTCTTTGACGACACGGTGATGGGCAACATCCGCCTTGGCCGCCGCGACGCCACCGACGAGGAGGTCTTGGCCGCCGCACATGCCGCCAACTGCGATGAGTTCGTGAGCCGTCTGCCGCAGGGCTACGACACCATGATCGGCGAGAACGGCTCCAAGCTCTCCGGCGGCGAGCGCCAGCGCATCTCCATCGCCCGCGCGCTGCTCAAAGACGCGCCCATCGTGCTGTTGGACGAGGCGACGGCGAGCTTGGATGTGGAAAACGAGACCGTGGTGCAGCAGGCGCTCTCCCGTCTGCTTGCAGGTAAGACGGTTATCGTTATTGCCCACCGTATGCGTACGGTGGAAAATGCCGACAAAATCGTTGTGCTCAAGGATGGCGTGGTTGCCGAGCAGGGCGCTCCGGCGCAGCTCAAGGCAGCAGGTGGAGAATTTGCCCGCATGGTTGCGCTGCAAAAGGAGGCGGCGGACTGGCAGCTGTAGGAAAGGGGACCAAGATTTCCAAAGGTTAACTTTGGTTGACCATAATAGTTCGACTAAACTAGTCTCAAAAGCGTGCTCGAGCAAACTAATGAACTCGGGTGCTAAGGCACCATGCCGCGCTTGTGCGGCAAAAGGGAGAAGCAACATGAAGAAGTCGACGTTTAACACCCTGCTTGTCGGTGGCGGTTTTCTGCTTGGTACGGCCGGCATCAAGCTGCTCACCAGCGCTCCGGTAAAGAATGCCTGCGTGCAGGGCATTGCGTGCGGTATGCGCGTCAAGAACTGCTACCAGGACATGGTCGAGCAGGCCAAGGCCAATGTCGATGACATGGTTGCCGAGGCTGCCTACATCACCCAGAGCGAGGCCGCTGCTGACGAGGCAGCCGAGTAACGCTCCCAGGCACAAACTATGAGATTCTCGATTATTAGCGAGATCCCCGGCAGGACCCGTCTTCAATTGGCGGGTCCTGTGCCAGAGAGCGATCTCGATGCACTTCTTAAGCTCAGCGGCGATATCGACGGCGTGCACAAGGTGCGCGTTTACGGCCGTATTGGCCAGATGGCGCTCGAATACGACGAGCGGTGTCTTGCGAGCGTGCTCGATGCCTTGGGTGCGCTCGATGCCCAGGCCATTGCCGACGCAAAGACGGGTTACGTGATGCAGCTTGAGCCACGCAAGCACAAGCTCGTCATGGATCTTGCCACACTTATCGGCGCCCACTACGCGCGCCGCTGGTTTTTGCCCACGCCCCTGCGTGCGGTGTTTGTCGTGGCCGGTTACATGACCTTTTTGCGCGCTGCCCTCCGTGAGCTCGCGCAGCCGCGTCTGACCGTTCCCGTGCTCGACGCTTCGGCCATCGGCATTTCGTTCGTCAAACGCGACGTCGACACCGCGGGCCAGACGATGTTCCTGCTCAACGTGGGCGAGCTGCTCGAGGACTACACCCGCGCCATGAGCGAAAATGAGCTCATCAACTCGCTGCTCGATGTGCCCGACAAGGCGCAAAAGGTCATCGGCGACACCGAGGTAAGCGTTGCCGCCACCGAGCTCGAGCCCGGCGATCTGGTCGCCGTGCGCACTGGCATGTCCATTTGCATCGACGGTGTTGTCGAGCAGGGGAGCGCTATGGTCAACCAGGCGACCCTGACTGGCGAGCCGCTGGCCGTCGAGCGCAGCGTGGGCGACGACGTGTTCGCCGGAACCGTCGTGGAAGACGGCAGCATCTTGGTGCGCGTGCGCGCCAATACGGCTCAGACCAAGCTGCGCTCGATCGTCTCGCTCGTGCAGACGGCCGACTCGCTCAAGTCCGAGGGCCAGTCGCATATGGAGGACCTTGCCAACAAGATCGTCCCGTGGAACTTCCTGCTCGCGGGCCTGGTTGCGCTTACCACCCGCAGCCTCATCAAGACCTCGGCGGCGCTGATGGTCGACTACTCGTGCGCACTCAAGCTCACGGGTTCCGTCGCCGTCATGACCGCTATGAGCGATGCCGCCAAGATGGGCGTCATGGTCAAGGGTGCGAAGTACTTTGAGTCGTTTGCCAAGGCCGACACCATTGTGTTTGATAAGACCGGCACGCTCACCGAGGCGCAGCCGCGTCTTGCCTGCGTACTCACCACCGATGGCTGGAGCGAGGACGAGGTCCTGCGCCTTTCCGCTTGCTTGGAGGAGCATTTTCCGCATCCGGTGGCGCGTGCCGTGGTCAATGCGGCACGTGAGCGCGGGCTCGAGCACCGCGAGCGCCATGCTGCCGTCGAGTACATCGTGGCGCACGGCATCGCTTCGTCCATCGAAGGGCGTCGCGCCATCATCGGTTCAGCGCACTTTGTATTCGAGGATGAGGGCGCGCAGCTCGAGTCCGACATTAAGGAGCAAATCGTGCTCCAGATGCAGGGCCTGTCGCCGCTGTATCTGGCGGTCGATGGCACCGTTGTGGGCGTGCTTGGCATCGAGGATCCGCTCAAGCCCGGGGTCCGCGAGGCCATCGCCGACCTGCATGCACTGGGCGTCAAGCATGTCGTTATGCTCACGGGCGATTCCGGGCGCACGGCCGAGCGCATTGCGCGCGAGGCAGGGGTCGACGAATTTAAGGCCGAGTTGCTGCCCGAGGACAAGTACGCCTATGTGGAGCGCATTAAGAGCGAAGGGCGCCACGTTGCCATGGTGGGCGACGGCGTCAACGATTCGCCGGCGCTCGGTTTGGCCGACGTGGGGCTGGCAATGGGTGGCGGAAGCGACATCGCCAAGGAGGTCGCCGACATCATCCTGACCGATACGGATCTGGCCGCGATCGTGCGCCTGCGCCGCATGAGTCAGGGGCTTATCGACCGTCTGACGAGTTCGTATTCCAAGGTGATGCTCACCAACTCGGCGCTGTTGGCATTGGGTATTACCGGCATGATCACTCCGCAGACGTCGTCACTGCTGCACAACGGCTCAACGATCGCCTACAGCTTGGGCAACGCGAAGGCGTACCTGCGTTAGCGTTTTCGATTGAGTATATGGCCTGCATTCGGGCGGCACCGCAGCCGCCAGGGTGCAGGCCTTCTTTTGTTTGACGAGATGTTAGCTCAGATATATGCTCATGCTAGCACGGCTAGCAAACGCTGAAGGTGAGGTTGAGATGGCTACCGTTGGCAGCATGGCGCAGGTGAATGTTCGCGTGGATCGCTCGGTTAAAGAGCGTGCCGAGGAGGCGCTGCGACTATCGGGTGGAACGCTGCCCGACCTTATTAAAAAAGTCGTGGCCAAGGTTGCGCAGGGTGGCGGGCAGTGCGAGGAAGTGCTTGCGGCCGTCGACGACCGGCAGCAGGCCGTCGCGCCCGATACTCCGTTCGCCGCGTCGTGGGCAGCGGCAGACCGGCTTTATGCAGATATGGGCATCGCTGCGTCGCCTGTATCCGACGATCGCGATTGGGACACAATCTATTCCGAAGCCATGGATGAGCATTATCGCCAAAAGGGGATGATCCAGTGAGTGGGGCGCCTCTCAAGATCATGGTAGACGCCAACGTATGGGTTGATTCGTTTTGCGTCGACCATGCCGAGTCGCTTGCCGCGCGTGCGTTTATTGGGCAGGCGACGGAGACGGGGGCGTTGCTGTTCTTCCCGGTGCATATCGCTAAGGACGTACTGTACGTTGTCCAACACGAGCTGAAGCGAAGCGTTCTTGCCAGTGGGGGAGCACTCGACGAGGCATCTGCCCGCGCGATTGGCGATGCGGCGCTGGCGTTCGTTCGGAATATGACCGAAAACGCTATGGCCGTGGGCGCTGATGCATCCGATCTGTGGCTAGCCGACAAATATCTGACGCTCCATCGCGATTACGAGGACAACTTGGTACTCGCCGCATGCAAGTGCGTACAGGTCGATTATTTGGTAACTAACGATCGCAAGCTGCTCGAACATGCCGATCTTGCAGCAAAGACACCTCGTCAAATGATGCCGATTCTGGCCTTGGCCGAACGCGGCGGCGCGGCCATCGGTTGACGCGAACTGTTTGCGGGCCTCTTGGACGACGATGCGCCAAGGGGCCCGCGTCTGCTATTTACAAAAGCTCGGCCTTAATGGTGGGACTTTCTGCGAGCTGCTCGGCTGCCTTTTCGTCGGAATCGTTTAGCGCTGCCAGGCTGCGGTAGACCCACTCGTTGACCTGGGTGTTCTTGACGCCTGCGGTTTGCATAAGGGCGCCTACCTCGCGGATTGCTGCGAACAGATCGGCTTTGGGACCCGCGAGCTCGACCTCGATGCCGTGGTAGGCGGTCACGCCGCGGTTTTCGCTCACGTGGTCGATAAAGCCCTTGACGGTCTCAAGCTGCTGGGCGAGAGCTGCATCATCGTCAGCGTCCAGCGCGACGAGTGCGTTCGATACCGTGAGGGCGGGATGTCCGCAGGGGACAAAGCCTTCGATGACATCCATAGCTTCGGTAATGGTTGAGCCCAGGCCTGCTAGGGCATTGACGAGCTGCTGCTTGGTATCCATAACGGTCCTTTCGACGGGTCAATTTTGCTTGGCGAAAATATACGTGACGTGTTCGGTAGCAAAAGTGCGAAGTGTGGCACACATTGGGGTCTTCACAGCTCGTGCATAGAACAGCTGTCCGCTTTCAGAACGTGGTAAGATAACACTCCACAAGCGGGGCTCGCCCCGCATGTTCCTTGAAAAGTCGACGGGTGTTGGGTACTCGTGCCCAATCCCATCCAGACTTTCCCGACATTCGGGGGCGACTGGTTTCGACACGATAGCTCTGAGAGAGGAAGCAAGCCGAGGTCTCCTCGCCTCGTTAAACAGGGGTACCGTCAAATTGAATTGACAACAACTCTTCTTTTGAGCCTATGGCTCTCGCTGCTTAATTTATAGCGGCGCGTCAACCCGGTGATTTCCCCGACACCGGCGCGACGTCATTTTTGGGGAATGCTCCTGCGCACGTAATCGGTATGGCGCAGGCTAAGACCGAACCGGTTAGGACGCCGCGAGCGTGTCGCTGCGCGCAAAGCGTCCGAGACTAAACCAGCGACTGAGCTTGGAGATGCCAATCAGGGGGCTTTCGTGGACCGGAGTTCGATTCTCCGCGCCTCCACCATAAGCAACAGGCAGGTAGATACTCATATCTACCTGCCTTTTTATTTCTGGTCCGCACCGCGGAGAATCGAACTCTGTGCAGGGCGCGAGCGTTAAGCAAACGCGAAGCGTTTGTAGCGAGCGGGCGAGGACGCCGGCAGGCGGCCGAAGCCGGTGCGGGTTCGCGAAGCGAACACGCGGATTCTCCGCGCAAACTATCAGCTCAATATGGATGCGATGTTTATCGAATCTCAGCCGGCCATGCGCCGCATCAACGGATCCCCTCCCGCACCGCGGAGAATCGAACTCTGTGCAGGGCGCGGACGTAAAGAAAACGTCGCGGCAGCGCAGGGTGGGACGTGCTTTCCCAATGGCGGCCCAGACGGAAAGTCCATCCCGGAATCCGCGCTCAGACTGGGACGTAGTTTCCGGATGATGCCTCAAGCGGAAACTGCGACCCGGAATCGAGCCGTAGAGTGGGATATGCTTTCCCAATGGCAGCTCAAGCGGAAAGTACATCCCGGAATCCTCGTTCGGAATGGGATGCAGTTTCCAAATGAATGGCTAGCGGAAAGTTCATCCCGGAATCCGCGCTCAGAACGGGACGCGCTTTCCCAATGGCGGTCCAAGCGGAAAGTTCATCCCGGAATCTCGCCTCAAACTGGGACACACTTTCCGCTTCACCTGCCGCCTCGAAAAACCTGCGCGCCCTCCATCCCAAAACTGGGTAGAAGAAAGCCAAAACGCAATCGCAGGAGGTCAATATGACTGCAGAAGATAAGGCAAAGAACGCCGGCAAGCTCGCGCTCGTTTTGGAGGGCGGTAGTTTTCGCGGGCAGTTTACCGCGGGCGTGCTCGACGTTCTCATGGAGGCTGGCGTCGAGATTCCGGCGGTATATGGCGTATCGGCCGGCGCCCTCAACGGCGTGAACTACAAGTCGCACCAGATCGGCCGTGCCAACCGCATCAACCTGGCTTTCTGCAACGACAGCCGCTTCATGGGCGCTGCATCGTTTGCGTCCACGGGTTCCATTGTGGGTTACGACTTCATCTTCAACGACGTCCAAGACCGCCTGGATCCCTTTGACAACGAGACGTTCGACGCGAGCCCCATCGAGATGTACGCCGTCGCGACGGACATGCTTTTTGGAACCGCCACGTACCTGCCGGTCAAAAGCGCCGTACTTGACCTCGACGCTGTTCGCGCCTCGACGTCGCTGCCGCTGGTGACGCCGCCGGTCGAGATTGACGGGCACAAATACGTCGACGGCGGCGTAGCCGATTCGGTTCCCATCGAGCATGTGCTCGAGGAGGCGGGCTTCGATCGCGCGGTTGTCATTGTCACGCAGGACCGCTCGTACGAGAAAAAGCCCTACGAGTTTATGCCTGCCGCGCGCGCCCGCTATGCCGACTATCCCTATCTGCTCGAGGCTATCGAGACGCGCCACGACCGCTACAACATGCAGCGCATGCACCTGTGGAAGTATGAGCGCGAGGGCCGTGCGTTGGTCGTCGCTCCGCAAAAGCCGGTCGAGGTCGGCCATGTCGAGCACGATTTGGCAAAGCTCCTCGACCTGTATATCCAGGGCCGTCAGGAGGCAAAGCGCCTGCTCGCGGAAATCCAAGAGTTCGTTGAGCGCTAACGACGGCGAACCCTCAAAAAATGACAACAGCTAAAGAGCTGGAAAAATCACGGCTCGTGGATGACATGTGCAGAAACTCTGGTCGGAGTCAAAATACCTGTTGACTCGTACGGCGAGCGGGGTAATATGGACGGGTTACTTGCAGAGCCCCGTGAATCTCTGTAACAACACGTACTGTACATGGAGGAGTCTAAGTGATTTCGAAATCGACTCACTACGCCAAGCAGGGCGAGGTCCAGCGCAACTGGGTTCTCGTCGACGCCGATGGTGCTGTCCTGGGCCGTCTTGCCACCCAGATCGCAATGATCCTGCGCGGTAAGAACAAGCCCCAGTTCACGCCCAACAGCGACTGCGGCGACTTCGTTGTCGTCATCAACGCCGATAAGGTCCAGCTTACCGGTAACAAGGCCGACACGAAGACCTATTATCGCCACAGCGGCTACAACGGCGGCCTCAAGGCTGAGAGCTTCCGCCAGGCTATGGAGAAGCACCCGGAGAAGGTCATCGAGCGCGCCGTTCGCGGTATGCTGCCCAAGACCACCCTCGGCCGTGCCCAGATGACCAAGCTTAAGGTCTACGCTGGTGCCGAGCATCCGCATGCTGCCCAGAACCCCACGAAGATTGAGCTGGAGGCTTAAAGATGGCTGAGAACACCGTTGTCTACCAGGGTACCGGCCGTCGTAAGAACGCCGTCGCCCGCGTCCGTCTCGTCCCCGGCACCGGCAAGGTGACCATCAACAAGCGTGACGCCGAGCAGTATTTCGGCCGTCATCAGCTCGTTGAGAACGCCCTTGCTCCCTTCAAGGTGACCGACACTGCCGGTCAGTTCGACGTTATCGCTCTGTGCGATGGCGGCGGCATCTCCGGTCAGTCCGGCGCTCTGCGCCTGGGTATCGCTCGCGCTCTTCTGAACGCTGGCGACTACCGTGCTGACCTCAAGAAGGCCGGTTTCCTTACGCGCGATGCTCGCGTGGTCGAGCGCAAGAAGTACGGCCTCAAGAAGGCCCGCCGCGCTCCCCAGTTCTCCAAGCGCTAAGGTTTTATCTCCTTTCGAGATACAATGTACAAGCGGGGCCTGCCGATTGCTCGGCGGGTCCCGCTTTTCTTTTTCGACTAGGGTGGGCGGTTGCATATCGCCTGCTAGGGAAGGAGCAATCCTATGCCCCAGAACATCTTCGGTACCGACGGCGTCCGTGGCGTCGCCAACGCCGACCTCTCGTGCGACCTCGCGTTTCGCCTGGGCCGCGCGGCGACCAAGTTCCTTGGTCCGGATATCTGCATCGGCCGTGACACGCGCCTTTCGGGCACCATGCTCGAGAGCGCTCTGACCGCCGGCATTATGGCCGAGGGCGGCCGTCCGCACTGCTGCGGCGTCATCCCCACGCCTGCCGTGGCACTGCTCACCGTTCAGAACGAGCTCGACGGCGGCATCGTCATCTCTGCTTCGCATAATCCGCCGGAGTTCAACGGCATCAAGTTCTTTAGCCGCAAGGGTATGAAGCTTCCCGATGCTGTCGAGGAAGAGATCAGCGCCTGGGTCATGTCCGAGGAAGCCATGGCTGCCGACACGCTGCCGACCGGTGCCGGCGTGGGCCACATCATCAAGATGAAGGACGCTCGCAAGGCATACGTCGACCACGCCATCGATACGCTTGATGGCCTGAGGCTCGACGGCCTGGTCGTTGCCGTCGACTGCGGCCACGGTGCTTCTTGCCAGACCACGCCCGCCGCGCTGCAGCGCCTGGGCGCCACGGTCCATGCCATCAACACCGATTACTGCGGCACTGACATTAACGTTGAGTGCGGCTCTACGCACCTTGAGCCCCTGCGCGAGCTCGTGCTGCGCACCCACGCCGATATCGGCTTGGCCCACGACGGCGACGCCGACCGCGTGCTGTTCGTGGACAGCGAGGGCAATGAGATCGACGGTGACTACATCCTGGCTATCTGCGGTTCTGATCTCGCCGCTCGCGGCAAGCTCGCCAACTCCGAGATCGTCTCGACCGTCATGTGCAACCTGGGCTTCTCCATCGCTATGAAGGAGCAGGGCTTCGAGATGGTTCAGACCGCCGTGGGCGACCGCTACGTTCTGGAGCGCATGCTCGCGGACGGCGCCGTCATCGGCGGTGAACAGTCCGGCCACATCATTTTCCTGGAGCACAACACCACCGGCGACGGCTTGGTGACGGCTCTGCAGCTTCTGGCCGTGCTCAAGCGCACCGGTCGTACCCTCACCGATCTTGCCGGTATCATGAAGAAGTACCCGCAGGTACTCGTCAACGTGCATTCCGACAACAAGGCCGGTCTGGACGATTGCCAGCCCATCTGGGATGCCGTCGCTGCTGCCGAGAAGGAGCTTGACGGCCGCGGCCGCATTCTGGTGCGTCCGAGTGGCACCGAGCCGCTGGTCCGCGTGATGGCCGAGGCCGAGACGCACGAGCTGACCCAGCGCGTTGTCGACGACATCGTCGAGGTTGTCAAGCGCGAACTTCCCTAATGGTCAAAAACGGGTGCCAAGTGGTAAACTGTTAAGGTTATTTTGGTTGATCGGTATGTCCGAGGGGGAGCATGTTCACTAAAGTCCTAAGGTCTTTTGGTATGCGTGGTCGAGTCCTTACGCTGGATGCTCCCATCTCGGGCGACGTCATTCCGCTTTCCGAGGTAAACGACCAGACGTTTGCCACCGGCCTTTTGGGCCAGGGCGTGGCGATTCAGCCCACCGGAACGCGTGTGATTGCACCGGCTGATGCCAAGGTCGAGGCCATTTTTCCCACGGGACACGCTGTTGCGCTTAACACGGTCGATGGCTTGGACGTGCTCATCCACGTTGGTTTGGACACTGTTCAGCTCGAGGGCAAGCACTTTACCGTACATGCGCAAGTGGGTGACATCGTCCATAAGGGCGATGTGCTCATTGAGTTCGATCGCGAGGCAATTGCTGCCGAGGGCTACGATGTGACGGTTCCCATCTTGGTGTGCAACTCCGTTGAGTTCTCGAGCATCAAGGGCTCCGTTGGCGTGCATGTCGAAGAGATGGACCAGCTCATCGTTGCTCGCGAGCGCTAGCAAGTGCACGTGGCCATTAGTCTACAATTCAAACACGTTGGTTGATTTCCGATCTCAGCCGAACACATTGAGCGAATAGGCCGTTCCCGCAGCTAGCCGAACGCCCCCGCTGCCCCTCCTGGGGCCCGGGGGCGCCGTTTTCCCAGTTGAAGGAAC
>CABUQW010000047.1 GCA_902493895.1 uncultured Collinsella sp.
ATCTAGGCACGGGAGCCTCCCAACCTCGTTGCGGCGCGGCTGCGCCTCTGGCACTTCAACAACATTGTCGCAGCCCCGACCCGCGGTCACGAGCGGGGGCTCCTGTCGTTTCCGTGCCCTCGGATTGGGTCATAGTGTCTGTTGGTGACTGACATCGGGTGCGCCACTGGTGACATCTGGCACTTGGGCAGCTAAAGGCCCCGTCCCAAATTTGCTGCTCCACTCGCAACTTATCTTGCCGATGGAGTTGTCGTCGTTTCGTTCGCGTGGGTCGTTTCGGCGCTGTCGCCCTGTTCGTCCTCGTCTTTTTTCGCATCGGCGATGGTGGAGGCAGCCGCAACGATACCACGCTGAGGCGCCACGCCCGTCTGGGCCTGAGCGCCCTCGACAAGCTCCGTGCCGGCATGCGCGAGCTCAGCAGACCCGAACATCGCACTCAGGTCGGCCCCGCCGCCGGCGTAACCAAGCGCCGCGAGCGCGATGACGATTATCGCAACAACGACCGCGATCGGAACATAGCGATGCCAGCCTGCGGGATTGAGGCCGCTACGGCGAGCAGCGCCACGGCTAATGAAGCCGAGCGTTCCATCGTGCTTGAGCTTTGACCCCACCACACGCTTACGGCCCCACAGCGACGATTCGGCCTGCATGGCCAAGCGAGCGCTTGCCGAAGGATAGCCATATCTAGTGCGTTTGAACGAGCCGTCGAAGCCTGAGGCGCTTTTGCCCCACGTCCGCGAAGTCGTGCGACGGTTGACCGGCGCCGTGGGCTTTCGAGCCCGATTTGGTTTTGAAGTCTCCGTCATACGCCCCCGCACGCCGTAACGCGATCGAAACATTACCGCTTTGGACTGTAGCACACGCGCTGCATGCGGTCACGAGCGCCTCGCTCAGCGGTCGTCGTCCTTCAGCAAGCGCCACAGGGTCGTGCGGCTTATTCCCAGCACCTCGGCAGCGCGGGTCCGGTTGCCCTGAAGGTAGCCTACGACCAGCCGCGCGATGTCGCGTTCGGTATCGGTCAGTGGACGCAGGATATACAGGTCGCTGTCGAGCGTCGGAGTGCCAAAGGTTGCGGTTTTGATGACGTCCTCCTGGGCGAGCACCTCCTCCGCCACCGCGCGCTCCGCCACACCCGACCCTACTAATATATAGAGTCGTTCCGAGACCTCGCGAAGCTGCAGATAGTTGCGTGGCCAGCGATAGCCGTTGAGCGTCGAGGCAGCCTCCTCAGACAAACTCGGAGCGGCAGTTCCAAAGACATCTGATAGATACGACAAATACTGCGCAACCTTTTTCGATGCGCCGCCCTGCTCGGCAATCGCAGGCGCCACACTCACTGCGCACGCCAAGCGCTCGGTTACAAAAGCGGCCTGATCGCTTTCGCCACCGCCCGGCATATCGTTTGCCGTCAGAACCACATGGCAACGCGCGGCCAGCGCCGTGTCGGTCATCGTAGAGACAAGCTCGCGCAGACGCTGCGGCGAAAGTGCATGCCAGCCGCCAATACAAAGGGTCAGCCTTGCCTGGAACAGCGGCGATTCCGAGCTTTTGAGCAGATGGCGCCAGCCGCGATCCGAGAGCTCGTCAAGCGCCACGGACACAAAGGGTTCGTCAGCATAAGGCCCATCCAGATAGAGGCGTTTTGCAATCTCTGCCTGGCCAGCACCCAGCTCGCCCTCCAACATGAGGGGCACGCCGCGGGCATAGCTTTCGCAGACGGGGCCAGAGACCGCAGCGGCACCCTCGACAATGCCGTACGCGCTTGCCTCGTAGCGCGCCTCGACCTCATCTGCGTTAAGCCACTCAATGCCCGCGTGTGCCGCCACACCGCGCACCTCGCGGACCACGACCACCCAAAGCGCGCCGTATTCCTTGGCGACCGGACGCACCGTGAGGCTCAAGCGCCCTCCCGCATGCCCCATCACCAGACGCGTGCCGTTGCCCACGCGCCCCAGGCGCTCGGCGACAAATGCCGCGACATCTTGCTCGAGCGCGACATCATCCATGGTCGAAATCGCCACGTGTCCATGCCCATCGATCGCCAACGCCGAGGCCCCGGCAGCGGCCAAGGCCTCGATCAAGATTTGCAGCTTGGCGTCACTGTTCATATTGCGCCCCGTCTTCGGCGCCACGCCGCCACCGACGGCCGCGCGGGCAAGTGTTTCAAAATTGAACGATATTACTCACCAAACACTATAGGGCAGAAGCCGCCGTCCTGCGAGTATATGAGTTGCCCCGCATCGCCATCCTGGCGGGGCGATAAGAGCTCTTCGGGACCTATAAACCTGCGGACAAGCCATACCCGCAAGAGCTCCTATCGCTCCACCGCAGGTATGCGCTCGCCAGCACGCAGCACGCAAATAAGCTACTTCTCTACCAGATTCTCAGCACGTGCTGCATTCCCAAACTCATGCACGCAATGCCAATCCAGCAGCAAAAGCCCAATGCGATGGGCTTGCCGCCCTTTTTGACCAGCTCGACGATATCGGTATTAAAGCCAATAGCCGCCATGGCCATCACGATAAAGAACTTCGACAGCTCCTTGATGGGCGCCGTAACGGATGCAGGAAGCTGAAGCACCGTGGTGATTACGCTCGCCAGCACAAAGAACAGCACGAACATGGGAAACGCGCGTTTAAGCGAGAACGTGCTTTTGGCGTCGCCACCGGCCTTGCGCGCCAGATGCATCTGCCAGCATGCGAGAGCCAACGTGATGGGAATAATAGCCAGCGTCCTGGTGAGCTTGACCACTGTGGCGCTTTCGAGCACATTGGCGCCGGGATGCATACTGTCCCAGGCGCTCGCCGCAGCCGTTACCGACGAGGTGTCGTTGATGGCGGTGCCGGCAAACAGGCCAAAGCCCTCGTTGGTCAGCCCGAGCATGCCGCCGAGCGTCGGAAACACGAGCGCCGCGATAACGTTAAACAGGAAGATGACCGAAATAGCCTGGGCAATCTCGCGATCGTCGGCATCGATGACGGGCGCGGTCGCGGCGATGGCAGAACCGCCGCAAATCGACGAACCCACACCCACAAGCGTCGCGATCTTGCCCGGCACGTTCATAACGCGGCAGAGCACGAAGGCGATGACAAGCGAGGTCGAGATCGTCGCCACGATAATCGGCAGCGACTGAGCGCCTTTGGACAGAATCTGCGAGAGGTTCATGCCAAAGCCAAGCAGGATTACCGCGTACTGCAGGACTTTTTTAGACGTATAGGCGACACCGGCGGCGAGCTGTTCGCGACGATTCTTGGGAAAGACGAGCGCCAGGACCATGCCAAAGAGGATGGCAAACACCGGCCCGCCGACCACCTCAATCTGTTTGCCGAGCAACGTCGCGGGGATGGCGACGATCAGGCAGAACAAGACGCCCTTCCAGCGTTCGCGTACGATATTCGCCAGTTGCATATGGGATTCCTTCTTTCTATTTCACGTTTGCGACGGCTTATGATACGGCAACATTGAGCACAGCTCCGCGCAAACACAGACCAAGATGCCGCAATAGTTCTTGGGCAACAGTCGAATTACCCACCGCGGAGAGCTGATTCGCGCCATAATTAACAGCTGACATATCAGTGTGATAGAACGGTTGCGAGGCACTATGGAAGAATCGATGCACGTCGGCGAGCAGGAAGCGAGTCTGCAGGACCAGTCCTACCACACCATTCGACGCAAAATCGTCTACCTGGACTACAAGCCGGGCGAAAAGCTGGGCGTCAAACAGCTTTGCGACGACCTTGATATGGGGCGAACCCCTGTGCGCGAGGCGCTGGTGCGTCTGGCGCAAGAGGGCCTGGTGCGTACCGTGCCCCAAAGCGGCACCTATGTCTCGCCCATCAACCTCACTCTTGCCGAGAGCGCCTGCTACATTCGCGAGCACCTGGAAAAGCAGGTGATTGTGGAGTGCTGCGCCCGTGCCACCTCGGCAGGCATCGAGCAGCTCGACCGAGCCATCGCGCTGCAGGAAAAGACCATGGCCGAGGAGGATCGCATCGGCTTCTTTTTAAGCGACAACCTCATGCACCGCATGATCTTTAGCATCGCGTGTCGCAGTACCGTGTGGTCGTGGCTCGAGGCGACCAATGCCGACCTGGAGCGCTTCCGCTGGCTGCGCGCCGCCACGCAGACGCTCGACAATCAGGAGACTGTTAACGAGCACAAGCAAATCCGTCGCGCCATCGCCGGCCGCGACCCCATCGAGGCGAGCTTTTTGGTCAGCAAGCACCTGCACATGATGTTCCGTAACCAAACCGAGGTTCTGGACCAGTTCCCCGAGTACTTCGAGACCAGCAAGCTCCGCTAACCTGCCAAATAGGGACAGGTTTATTTTGGCAGGTTTTATCTGGGCAAATGCAACAAGGCCCGACTCCGCCACAACGGGGCCGGGCCTTAGTCGTTAAAGCGCGCCGATGACGGAACGTTCGATGTCAGTCACCTTGGCGCAAATGCGGCCCGCGCAGCGTCGAGCAGTTCCAGCGTTTGGCAAAACGCCGGAACAACAATTACTCGACGGTCACGCTCTTAGCGAGGTTACGGGGCTGATCGACGTCGCAGCCGCGCAGGATGGCGACCTCGCGGGCGAGCAGCTGCAGCGGGACGCTCGCCGTGATGGGGCTGAACACGTCGCGGACGGCCGGTACACGGATGATGCAGTCGGCGATCTTGTTGATCTCCTCGTCGCCCTCGGCAGCAACGACGATGACCTTGGCACCGCGCGCCTTGCACTCCATAAGGTTCGACACGGTCTTGTCGTAGGTGGCGCTCTTGGTGGCCACGGCGATGACGGGGAAGCCCGTATCGATCAGCGCGATGGGGCCGTGCTTCATCTCGCCGGCAGCATATGCCTCGGCGTGCAGGTAGCTGACCTCCTTGAGCTTGAGTGCGCCCTCGTAGGAGATGGCAGCGCCCATACCGCGCCCCACGAACAGCGCCGACTGCGCATCCTTGCACAGCAGGGCGGCCTCGTGCACGGCCTCGGTCTGCGTGTCCAAAATCCACTGGATCTGCTCGGCCGTATCGGAAAGCTCGCGGAACATCATGCGCGTCTGCTTGGTGGTCAGACGGTACTTGACCTGCGCCAGCAGCAGAGCCAGCAGCGTCAGGCTTACAACCTGGCCGATGAAGCTCTTGGTCGAGGCAACGGCGATCTCCTTGTTGGCCTTGGTGTAGATAACGCCGTCGCTTTCGCGCGCCACCGGGCTGCCCACCACGTTGGTGATACCAAAGACCTTGGCGCCCTTGATACGCGCGTCGCGAATGGCGGCGAGGGTATCGGCCGTCTCGCCCGACTGGGACACGGCAACGACGAGCGTCGTCGGCGTGATGATGGGGTTGCGATAGCGGAACTCGCTGGCAGCCTCAACCTCGGTGGGGATGCGAGCCCAGCCCTCGATAAGGTTCTTGGCGATGAGTCCGGCATGGTAGCTGGTGCCGCAGGCGATCACGTAGACGCGGTCGATATCGTTGAGCTCCTCGAGCGAAAGACCCAGCTCGTCGATATCGAGCTCACCGGCGGGGGTCATGCGGCCAACCAGGGTATCGCGCACGACGCGAGGCTGCTCGTGGATCTCCTTGAGCATAAAGTCGGGGTAACCGCCCTTTTCGGCCATGTCCAGGTCCCAATCGATATGGGTGATCTTGGGCTCAATCACGTTGCCGGCCTCGTCGGTGTACTCGACGCCCGTAGGCGTAAGCTTGGCAAACTGACCGTCCTCGAGCACCACGACATCGCGGGTGGCATCGATGAGCGCGATAACGTCGGAGGCAACATAGGAGCCGGTCTCGCCCACGCCGACCACAATCGGAGAGTCCTTGCGGGCCACGGCGATCACGCCAGGCTCATCGGCACAAACAGCGGCCAGACCATAGGCGCCTACCACGTGGGTGCAAGCCTCGCGCACAGAGGCCATCAGGTCGTGCGTCTCGGCATAGGCCTCTTCGATCAGATGTGCGAAGACCTCGGTGTCGGTCTCACTCTTAAAGTGGTGGCCGCGGCCCTCCAGCTCTTCGCGCAGCTCGGCGAAGTTCTCGATAATGCCGTTGTGGACGATGGCGATGCGACCGTCGCAGCTAGTGTGGGGATGAGCGTTAACGACGGAAGGCTTGCCGTGGGTGGCCCAACGGGTGTGACCGATACCGCAGGTTGCGTCACTATCGATATTGGAAAGCTCGCTCTCCAGACCCGCAACCTTACCCACGCGGCGGATGACGTCGAGGTGCGTCGCGGCACCCTCGCCCACCTCGAGCGCGACGCCCGAGGAGTCATAGCCGCGATACTCCATGCGCTTAAGGCCTGTAACCAGGATGTTCTTTGCAATATCAGAGCCGGTGTAGCCGACGATTCCGCACATAGGATAAATCCCTTCGTTCGCGTGACTGCAAGACGTCCACGCACGGGGGGCGCTGAGACGTATAACGTTCGAGTATTGTACTCACGCAAGCCCAAGCTGATATACCAGAAGTGGTATCTCAACTTAGATACCACCCGATGCACACATGCCCAAACCATCACGATGGGGACAGGCGCCTTTGCGGTGGCTTGATCGGTTCTAGAGGCGCAGACGATGCTCGAGCCGATTACCCAGGGCAGTGAGCGCCATGACAATGACGTAGTAGACCACGGCCACCACCAAAAACGGTTCAAAGGCTCGATAGGTGAGCGCTTGCACGCTCTGGGCGGCACGCATCATGTCCATCAGGCCGATGGTGGCCACCAGCGAGGAGCTCTTGAGGACCGTGATCACTTCGTTAACCAGGGCGGGGGCAATCGAGCGCATAGCCTGCGGAATAACGATCTTGCGCATCATGGGAACATAGCGAAGCCCGATGGCCCGAGCGGCATCGTACTGACCCCGGTCAACGCCCTCGATACCACCGCGTACCGTCTCGGACACCGTCGCCGAGCCGTTAAGCCCCAGCGTAATGGCACCGGCGGCAAACATCGAAATCTTAAAGCCCGTAAGCTGCGGCGTCGCAAAGTACGCCAAAAAGAGCAGCACGATAAGCGGCACGCCGCGAAAGATAGAGGTGTAGAAGTTGAGCACCGCACGCAACGGGCGACAGGGTAAAACCTTGAGCACGGCAATGAGAAAGCCCAGGGCAAGCGCTATGACCAGCGCGGCGGCCGTCACCTGACAGGTCACGACCAGGCCGCTCATAAACATCGGTATATATGGTTCTAGCAGTTCAAACTTCATCAGCATGCCCTCGGCGTGCGCCTCACCGGATCGCTATTTTCCGGCAACTGTCGACGTGCCGGAAGCGGAATAGTCGCCGCTCCACATAAAGTCGGCGCCCACATACTGCTTGATATAGCCGTCGATGGTGCCATCCTCGAGCATCTCGCCGATGCACTCGTCAAGCGCCGCGACAAAGCCGGCACCCTTCTTGGCCATCAGGCGGTACACGCCCACATGACCGCTCGTCTCGGAACGATCGAGCAGGCCCAGCACCAGGCCCTCGTTCGCATCGCGCATGGACTGGCCCTCGGCGCCGTCGCACAGGTAGGCATCGATGCGCCCGGCGAGCACCTCTTGCAGGCACTGGTCGCCGCCGTCGTACGTGTGAATATCGGCATCGGGCATGACCTTGGCGATGAACTTGTTCTGCACGGTGCCGGTGGTGCAGGCGATGGACTTGCCGACAAGGTCCTCGACGCGCTTAACAGGATCGCCGCCAAGTGTGAGAACGCCTACGAGCGGCTGATAATAGCCGCGCGTGAAGTCGTACGTCTGCTCGCGCTCTTCGTTGGAGCTCATCGCCATGGTAAAGGCCTTGTCATCGCTCTGCACCGATGCAAGCGTGGCGGCAAAGTCCTGCGGCTCAAAGTCGTAAGAAAAGCCCAGGCGCGAGGCCATCTCGTCGGCAATGGCGATATCCAGGCCGACAACCTTCTGCTTGCCGTCCGACTGCGTCTCCAGATAGCGATAGGGCGCGAAGGCATCGTCGCCCACAAAGGTGAGCTTGGCGCCTTTGATATCGTCGCCCGCACCCGCAGCAGAACCAGCGGCAGAGCCCTTGTCAGCGCCATTGCCAGCGCAACCGCTCGCCGCAACCATTGCTGCACCGGCAAGCAAACTCAGGAAATCACGACGAGAAACAGAGCGAGTCATACCAAAGCCTTTCAATCTACGTTCAAAACGGCTTCTATTGTAGACACTCCACTGTTGAGCGCGCAGCCCAGCCGCATCAAAACCACCACAATGGGGACAGGCACCTTTGTGGTGGCTTGGTCTCCAGCGTTTACCCAGATAAAACCTGCCAAAATAAACCTGTCCCCAATTGGAAGGTTTTGACACCCTAGGGGCGGTCGATGCTACAATCTGGCTTGTACTTGAAACGCATCAAAGGGGCCGCTATGGCAAAGGTAAAAATCAGCGATGTCGCGCGCGAGGCAGGGGTTTCGCTGGGCACGGTTTCCAACGCACTCAACCACCCCGAAAAGCTGCGCCCCGAGACCCTTAAGCTCATCAACGAAACCATCAGTCGCCTTGGCTACCTGCCCAACCAAAGCGCCCGTCAGCTCGCGGGCGGCACCACCAAGTCCTTTGGCCTGGTTCTCCCCCGTCTCGACCACGGCTTCTCGCTCCAAATTGCCAGCGGCGCCCATAACGAGGCCCGTAAGCACGGTTACGACCTACTTATCGCCAACGCCGATAACGACGATATTCTCGAGGAGCATTACCTGCGCTATTTTATGGGCACACAAATGTCCGGCGTCATGGTTCAGCCGATGGCGTCCCCCGACTGGCACCCCGCCATGGCCAAGATGCCCGTGCCAATCGTCCATCTGGACATCCACTGTTCCGAGCCAGGTTACTACGTGGCCGCCGACAACGAGGCGCAGGGGCGCATTATCGCCGAGCTCGCCATCGCCCGCGGTGCACGCCATATCACCGTTGTGGGTAGAGCGGCATTCATGCAGCTCACTCTGCGCGTACTTGGCATTCACAAGGCCCTCGCCCTGCATCCCGATATCAAAATTGAGGTCATTGACGCCGGAGAGTGGAATACCGCAGCCGACGGCTACAGCATCGGCGCTCAGATTGCCGGGCGCCCTGCCGACGAACGTCCCGATTTTGTCGTCGGCCTGACCGACGTGTTGGCCTCGGGCGTCATCTCGGCGCTGGTCGATAAAGGCATCTCCGTCCCCGAGCAGGTCCGCGTGGCCGGATGCGACGGCAACCCGCTTGCATGGAGTGGGTCGGTCCCCCTCACCACGGTGGCGCCCCCGGGCTACGAAATTGGCCGCAAGGGCGTTCAGTTGCTGATGGAGCAAATCGAGAACAAGGTCCCGATAAAGACCAAACATATCCACGTCGGCTCTGCGGCGCGCACCGTCACCGCAGTCACCGCCGCCGAGGACATCAACCGCCAAGAACTCGTGCGGCCATTCCTCCTCGAGCGCGCCAGCACCCAGGCGAGCGCCCACGCCGAAGCCACCGCCATCAACCTCGGCGCCTACCTGTAGCAAAAAGCGCCGCAGCGGAATCAGCCCCGCCGCGGCGCTTTTTCCGGCCCCACGCCCATTAGCCAGGGCTACAGCTACGGTTATTTATGGAATATAATCCATATTTTCATGAGTTGTTTTGATAAAATGGATTTGGTTCCATATTTTTTGTAATTTCATATAAATATTGATTTTGTTCCAATGTTTTCAGACCCAGGGAGAGGCTTTATGGATTTGATTGACCGCAAACAGTACCTCGACTGGCTCATTTCGTGGAAAGACTCGCAGGTTATCAAGGTCGTTTCGGGCGTGCGTAGGTCTGGCAAATCGAAGCTATTCGAGATTTACCGTGGTCATTTGCGCGACCATGGAACCACAGATACCCAGGTTATATCCCTCAACTTTGAAGATCTGGAGTTCGAGTCTCTTACGTCGTATAGAACACTCTACGACTACGTTTCCGCCAGACTCGTCCCCGATAAGATGAACTACGTTTTTCTGGACGAGATACAGCATGTCGAGCACTTCGAAAAAGCCGTCGACAGCCTATTTATCAGGGATAATGTCGATCTCTACATAACCGGTTCCAACGCCTATCTGCTCTCGAGCGAGCTGGCAACCTTACTATCCGGTCGCTACGTAGAGCTCAAGATGCTGCCCCTCTCCTTTAAAGAGTTTTGCTCGGCAAAAACCAATGGCGGAAAGGCTCCTACCCAGTTGTTTGACGAGTACATCACCCGGGGCTCCTTTCCCTTTATCGCCGAAACGGGTATCCAGGGCCCCCAGGCGCGTGATTACCTTATGAGTCTCTACGACACCATAGTCATACGCGACGTTATCGAACGCTTGAAGGTCTCGGACGTCTCGACCCTGCGCGATATCACCAAGTTCCTACTCCATAACATCGGAAGCCGAACCTCGGTTAAAAAAATCTCCGACACGCTCTCGTCCAACGGCAACAAAACCGATCAGAAGACCGTCGCCAAGTACCTCAAAGGCTTAACAGACAGTCTCGTGCTGTATTCAGCGCCGCGCTACAACGTACGCGGTCGACAGCTTCTAACAACAAACGGAAAATACTACGCCGTTGACCTTGGACTTAGAGGCGCTCTCGTCAAAACTCAGAGCAGCGACATCGGTCATATCCTCGAAAATGTCGTCTATCTCGAGCTTCTACGCCGCGGATACGACGTCTACGTGGGCGATATCGATGATGGGGAGATCGATTTTGTTGCCCTAGGCTCAGACGAGACGGCCTATTTTCAGGTTTCAGCCACCACGCTCGACGAAACCACCCTCAACCGCGAGTTGGCCCCCTTTAAGAAAGTCCGAGACAACTATCCCAAGACGCTTCTTACGCTCGACACGCTATTTGCTGACGCAAACTACGAAGGAGTTCGCAAGCGCAACGTAATCGACTGGCTCTTGGAGTAACTCGTAACGTCCAAAGCCCCGCCAACCTCTTGCCAAGGCGGCTGCCTCGATTATTTAAAGCACAAAGCGCCGCTGTCGTCACCGCTAGCGGCAGACAACGCCCACGGGCGCATTCGGGATCTTGGATATAGATGCGGACACCCAGCTAAGCGGTTGGCCGCATCTTTAAAATGCTATTGAAATGGCTCAGGTGCAGAGTCTAGCGCACGGCCTTGACCGCCGCCGTCAGATCGAACAGCGTATCGAGCACGGCCTCGCAGCCGTCCGCCACGTCCTGCGGCAGCGGCACGATATCGGGAACGGCAAAGACGTGGCAGCCGGCCGTGATGCCCGAGACGCAGCCGTTGCGCGAATCCTCGACCACGGCGCATTCCTCGGGGACAAAGCCCGCGCGCTCGCAGGCGAGCAGATACATCTCGGGGTCGGGCTTGCCGTGCACGACGTCCTCGCCACAGGTCACCGTTTCAAACTTGTCAAAGAGACCGACCATCTTAAGGTTGCGCTCCGCCGTGGTATGACGCGATGACGTCGCAAGGCCCACGTGATAGCCCGCAGCCAGCAGCTCGTCCAGGCACTCGGCGGCACCGGCCTTAAGTTCCAGTTCGGTCTTGACCATCTCGTCGCGAATCTCCTTGTGACGACGATAGATCGCCTCAGCGGTTTCTCTGCTGCCGTAATGTACCTCAAGGATGTCCATGACATCGGGCAGTGTGCGACCAATAAACTGATGAATCAGCGTGTCATCAATCGCGACACCCAGCTCAGCAGCGGGCGCTTTCCATGCCTTGATGCCCAGACGCTCGGTATCGACCAGCGTTCCGTCCATGTCAAAAATAACAGCCTTGATCATATCGGTCCCCCATCGACTCTCGCTGTAGCATTGCCGCAACTCTACCGCATTTGACAACTTGTATATAACGTATATACCATATTGCGCTTTCATTACATAGGTAGAAATCTTATGACAGGCAGCTCGGTAGGATTATAGTTTTCGACCAAGTACATATTGGTAAGGAACGTTTCATGCTTTCAGACACCACCGCACCTGCAGAGGAGCTTCAGGACAAACTCGCAGCGCTCGAACAGCTGCTTTTGGCATACGGACGCGTCGCCATCGGCTTTTCCGGTGGCGTCGACAGCAGCTTTTTAGCCGCGGTCTGCGCCCGCATCATGCCGTCCAGCACGCTTCTCGTTCACCTCACCACGCCGCTCATCGGCACGCCTGAACAGGCTTCGTTTGAGCGGTCCGTTGACGGGCAAGCCAATGAGGAGCCGCATTTTAAGCTCCCTGTGCTCAATCTTTCGGTCGATCAGTTGCAGCTCCCCCAAGTAGCCTGCAACGACGCCAATCGCTGCTACCACTGTAAGCAGGCCGGCTTTACCGCCATCGTCAACCACGCCAAGTCGCTCGGCTTTTCCACCGTCATCGATGGCAGTAATGCAAGCGATCGCGGTGACTACCGCCCTGGCATGCGCGCCGCAGAAGAGCTCGGCGTACGCTCCCCTCTTATGGAGGTCGGCTTTACCAAGGACGAAGAGCGTGAACTGTTGCGCGCATGGGGCTATCCCGTTTGGAACCTACCGGCGGGAGCCTGTCTTGCCACGCGCGTCCCCACGGGCGAGGAGCTTACGCGCGAGAAGGTCTCCCTGATTCGCGCCTGCGAGGATTACCTGCACGATCTCGACCTGGCGCAGGTACGCGCGCGCTTGGTCGACGGCTGCATGCATATCGAGGCCGCGCCCGCAGATGTCGCCAAGATTGCCGCTCTCGGCGGTGCTGCCGTCGACGGCGAGGGCAAGACCCCGTTGCCCGCCGCCATCGAGTCCGCGTTGCGCGAGCTGGGCTGCGCCCACATCTCCCCCGAGGTCACCCCCTACGTCCACGGCAACATGAACCAGTAGCGTATCCCGATAAGTTGCGGTGAAATAGTTCCCGTTTTGCGGCCTATCGGGCCAAAAGGGGGTGCGGACAGAAAGTTGGACCGCGGGGCGGTCCGGACTGGAGGTTCGCATGTACAGCAGGGAGAAGGTCGAGCTCTTCCTCCTGGCGACGGAGGACGGCATGGGGCCGACCG
>CABUQW010000048.1 GCA_902493895.1 uncultured Collinsella sp.
AATGTGGGAAGTGTTCGGATGAAGTTGCCAATCAAGGTTTTGTTGCACATTCGAGGAGCTAAGGCATCAATGCTTGCACAGGCGGGGAGTCTCCCCTATAATTTCCTTCGCTTTGGGACACGCAAGGTTTAGACCTTAGCTGCTCAACACCTTCGGGACGTGGCGTAGTTTGGTAGCGCGCCTGCTTTGGGAGCAGGATGTCGCAGGTTCAAATCCTGTCGTCCCGACCATATCTTGCGGGCGTAGTTCAATGGTAGAACCCCAGCCTTCCAAGCTGATGACGCGGGTTCGATTCCCGTCGCCCGCTCCATAGGATAGTTTTAACGGCTTTGGTTCCATTTGGTGCCAGAGCCGTTTTCATAAGTGTGCCGGGCGACGGGAATCGAACCCGGCAGGGTGCGAAGCTGAGAAAATGCGTGAGCATTTTCCAGCGCAGCACGCAAGGGCCAATGGCCCGCAGCGAAACAAGGGTTTGCGAAGCAAACCCTTGGACTTCCCGTCGCCCGCTCCATAAGATAGATGAATGGCTCTGGTTCCTTTTGGGACCAGAGCCATTTTCATATACATGCCGGGGACCTCCATCCCCTCCTAAGTTGCGGTGAAATAGTTCCTGGATTAGCCGCAAAAGCTGTTATCCAGGAACTATTTCACCGCAACTTATTGAGGCTGAGCGGTCTGGGTCGATGATGGGTTCTGTTGTCGAGAAGATGAGGACAGCCGGTCAGGAGTCTGCGTAGGGTTTTGTGGTTGGAATACCGTAGCCGCGCATCATGGAGCCGAACGCTTTGACATCGTAGGTGTCTGAGAGCTTGAAATGAATGACGTTGTGGCCCATGGCACGCAGGTTCGCGTCGCGCACGAGGGCATCTCGATAGGTTTTTGCCGCAGCATGTTCCGAATCATTTTGGGCATCGTCCTCAAACTTGCCTAGTCCATGCAGCTCAGCCAGCATCCAAGAGCCGTTTGGCATTTGCCAACCGTAATCTGCCAAATAATAGCCGGCGTTTCCAGGCCGAGTGATTTCAACCTGAAGTTCGGGAGCGGCAACTCCCGCCAGAATCATTGCCGCCCGCGCTTCGGATTCTCCACCGTTATCCGATCTGCCATCCATGTGTTCAAAAACGTCAAATGCACGCGCGATGCCGTGCAGTCCACGGCAGTTCGCTTGTGCATATGAACGCAATTCTTCACGCTCGACACCGTACTCACGAGCCAGCCCGTCGACATAGCCTAGTGCATATCGAAAGGCGCTCGTTCGGGCGATGTCGACCACCGTGCGATATGGATCCGTTAACGTAAACGGGCCGAGCTGCCATACGTCGCCCGGCCGCCAGCGTCGGTATTCAACGAATTCGTACATATCGCGTCTGGTGGAACGCGGCAGCAGCACTTGCACCTTGTCGAGAAGCGAATATGCAGAACCGATGCCATAGAGCAGTGCCGCCGTTGCTCCACAAAACACGGCATCCGGTTCAACGACCGCAATAGCGGATGCCAATTGAAAGATGCGATCTTCGACGCCGAGGTCATTCCAATATGCGGGATCAGCGTAGACATGGTTGTAGAGTCGAATAATCATCTCTTTTTGCATGAGCGCGTAGGCACAGCGTTCATCCCATTTTTTGTTAGTTACAAACAGGTGCCTGCCATGATGGGCCTCGAATAATCGGAAGAACAGCTCTACTTGCGGTTTGGAACAGCGTTTATCATGACTCATTTTCGACCCCATGGTCTCGAGGGGGAGTGAATGACACTACGCTATCCCATATTTGGTCCGCCAGACCTTGCCGTGAACTGACCAAAAGCTTGACGGGGCAGGTCAGAGCCATGAGTCAGGGCCAAACATATCGGCAAACGGTTGATTAGCGCCCCTCGGCGGCACTAAAAACCACCCTTACAGAAAGTTGCGGTGAAATAGTTCCTGAAAAGCTTGAATAGGCCTAAATCCAGGAACTATTTCACCGCAATTTAGGAGGGGATGGGGCTGAGGGGCGGGCGATGCCGTTGTCTGTCGGTTAGTGGCGACCGTGGTGGCGGAGCTTGTCGATGGTGGAGTCGGTGCTTCGGCTGCGGGCGTCGGCGGCGGTTTGGCGTTTACGGCGGTAATCGATCATGCCTTGGATGATGGGCTTGCCAAAGCTCACGACATCATCGTTGTAGATGGCGGTTCGGGCTGCGAGGAGGCAGTCGGTAAAGTCCATATGGGTCTTGCCGAAGAGTTTGACGGCAAGGGCGACAACGGTGGGCTCGTCGACCATGACGTCATCGAGCAGCCTTTTCATGGCCGCAGCAATTTCAACGCGGGGAACCTTATAGACGTCGCGCAGCGTGACCACGACGCGCGTGATGATTTCGGGGTAGACACGTGCGGTGCGCGTGGCGATGACCTTGGCGGCGCGCGGTGACAGGACCTCGTCGTCGTCAAGCAGGTAGCGAAGGATGACGGTCTCGTCGATGATGGTGCTACTCATGGATATCTACTTCCTCGGGACCCAAAACCGACTCGTCGCTTTCTGTGGCTAGGTATTCAATCCAGGCATTGCGCTCCTCGGAGCGGCGATTGGGGTCCCCGTATGCTTTGAGCAGTCCATAGGCGGCCGTGCCGTCCTTGGAGCGCACGGCGACCGGTTGAAATGGGAGCTTGCGCATCAAAATACTCTGCGCGACAAATAGACGGACAGCCTCGGCGAGCGATGTGCCCATGGCGTCGTAGAGACGCTCGGCATGCTGCTTGTCTTCCTCGCGAATGCGCACCTGCAGGATGGCTCGTTTTTGAGTCGATGACATCACTGGCCTCCCTTAATGAGCGTGCAATTTGAATAGTCAAATACAACATCGGCTAATAATAGCCAATCTTACAACCACTACTTTATTGCACTAGAGTAATTGAGTGTAAACGATATTACAAACGTACTACATCCTTCAGAAACGAGCGTGAAATCTCCCCTGGATGTACGCATGTAATACACTCACCTTTATAGCTTCTAGAGAATAATTCCAACCTGCCAAAACCCCTGCAATACACCCGTATTGCAGGGCCTATGCTCAAGTTTGCCACCTGCAACTGCGTATATTTAACCTGTATATCGTTGGAGGAATTCTATCGAAGTGCCTGTTTCGCCGCATGCACTCGATACGCCGATGCCGGACCACGGGCGGTCCGGGGCAACGTCGACAGGGTCTCTCCGGCATGGGATTCAGGAGGGAGTGAACAACATGGGCAATAAACGAGTCGTAGCCGATTCCTCACGCTGCATTGGGTGCCAAACCTGTATGGCGGCGTGCATCGAGGCGCACGACATCCCCGGCAACATCGCCGCGCCGCGCCTGCGCGTGACGCGTACGTACGAGATCTCCGCACCGGTGGCTTGCCATCACTGCGAGGATGCCCCGTGCGCGAAGGCCTGTCCTACGGGCGCCTTGTTCTTTGATCCAAAGAACCATCGTATCGGCGTCAACGAGGACAACTGCATCGGCTGCAAGAGCTGCGTCATGGCATGCCCCTTTGGCGCCGTGAGCGTGGCGACCACGCAGGTTCCGGTCTTGATGGGCGACGTTCGCGTGGGTTCGCAGACCAAGAGCTTCGTGCTCAAGTGCGACCTGTGCGTGGACCGTCCCGGCGGTCCGGCGTGTGCCGAGGCGTGCCCGACCAAGGGCCTCACCCTGGTAGACGAGGAGCGCCTGGCAGAACTGACTGCCGAGCGTGCCCGCGCCACCATCGAAAACGAGGCGTAAGCGTTGGGGCGACAAGCCCAATGATTGTCAAATAAGTACCGAGCATTCGGTAGCAGAAAAAGGAAGGAGGGTGTCATGGAGAAGCATAAAGTGATCTGCCCGTACTGCGGCGCCGGTTGCCAGTTTAACCTCCTGGTCCAAAACGGCCAGGTCGTGGGCACCGAACCGCTCAACGGCATCACCAATCAGGGCGAGCTGTGCCTTAAGGGCATGAGCGGCTACGACTTCATCAACGACACCAAGATCTTGACTCCTCGCGTACTGCACCCGATGATCCGCCGCACTAAGGGCGCGGATCTTGAGCGCGTAAGCTGGGACGAGGCACTGGATTTCACCGCATCTAAGATGCAGGCCATAATTGACGAATATGGTCCTAACGCTGTCATGACCACTGGCTCTTCGCGAGGCGGCGGCAATGAGGCGAACTACGTCATGCAGAAGTTTACGCGTGCGTGCATCGGCACCCACAGCGTGGACAACTGCGCCCGTACTTGACACGGCCCTACTGTCCTCGGTCTGATGGACACGGTTGGTTCAGGTTGCATGTCATGCTCCATCCCCGGTATGGAGGATGCGGGCTGCATTTTCCTCTTCGGCTATAACCCTGCCGATTCGCACCCCATCGTCGCAAGGCGTATCGTGCGAGCCAAAGAAAAGGGTTGCAAGATCATCGTCGCCGATCCGCGCCATATCGAAACCGCGCGTATCGCCGATCTCTACCTTCCGATCAAGAACGGTTGCAACGTTGCGTTCCTCAACGCCTTTGCCAACTGCTTGGTCAACGATGGCCTCTACGACAAGGAATTCGTCGCCGAGCACACGAACGGCTTTGACGAGTGGTGGGAGACCATCAAGAACTACACTCCCGAATCTGTACAGGACATCACGGGTGTCGAGCCCGCGCTGATCCACCAAGCTGCCGAGATGTACGCCACGGCGAAGCCTTCTGCCATCATTGGCTGGGGCATGGGCGTATGCCAGCAGAAGCAGAACCTGAAGACGGTGCACACCATCGCCTCCATCGCCTGCGTTGCCGGCCAGATCGGCAAACCCAACTCCGGCCTCGCGCCCGTGCGCGGTCAGAATAACGTCCAGGGCTCCTGCGATATGGGCATGCTGCCCAACCTGTACCCTGGCTACCAGAAGGTCACTGACCCCGCAGTGCGTGCCAAGTTTGCCAAGGCTTGGGGCGTGCCCGAGGAAAAGCTCCCGCTCGAGGAGGGCTACAAGCTCACCGACCTGGGCCACCTGGTCGACGAGGGCAAGGTGCACTGCTTCTACAACTACGGCGAGGACCCGGTGCAGACCGAGCCCGATTCGGCCGGTATGCGCAAGACGCTCTCCGAGCTAGATCTGTTCATTTGCCAGGACATCTTTATGACGCAGACGACCATGCTCGCCGACGTCATCCTGCCTGCCACCTCTTGGGGCGAGCACGAGGGTGTCTTTACCGCATCCGACCGTAGCTTCCAGCACTTTGACGCGGCCGTTCCGCCCAAGGGCGAGTGCCGTCACGACTGGGAGATCTTCGCGGATCTGTCTACGCGTATGGGTTACCCCATGCACTACGACAACACCGAGCAGATCTGGAACGAGTGCATTAGCCTGTGCCCCAACTTTGTGGGCGCGACCTACGAGAAGATGGCTCCCGAGGGCGGCTACGCTCAGTGGCCCGTCAAGAGCACCGATGTGAACGACCACGGTACGCCCGACATGTTCGCTGGTGGCAAGTTCACCACCAAGGACGGCCGCGCCAACCTGATGGCGCACGACTGGGAGGCGCCCTCCGAGCTTCCCGACGATGAGTACCCGCTCATCCTGTGCACCGTCCGCGAGGTCGGCCACTACAGCTGCCGCTCGATGACCGGCAACTGCAAGACGCTGGCGCTGCTCGCCGACGAGCCCGGCTTTGTCCGCATGAATCCCGCGGACGCCCAAGCGCGCGGCATCAAGAACGGCGACATCGTCTCGATTCACAGCCGCCGCGGCCAGGTATACAGCCGCGCCGACGTGAGCGACCGTATCAACAAGGGCACGGTCTATATGACCTACCAGTGGTGGATCGGCAAATGCAACGAGCTGACCATGCACAAGGTCGACCCGGTCTCGCACACGCCCGAGGACAAGTTCTCCGCCTGCCAGGTCGATGCTATCGCCGACCAGGTCTGGGCCGAGGGCGAGGTCGAGCGTCAGTACACCGAGCTCAAGCAGGCTCTGGTGGACGCCGCCGCTCCTCAGGACGTTGAGCCCGGCGCCGCCAAGTTCGACGACGAGGCGCACGTGAACCAAATCGTGTAGTCCCGTTCTCGTTGGCTTTTTGGGCCGGGCGTCCCGTACGTTCGGGAGCCCGGCCCGTTATTTTGAAAGGAAGTGGGGATGAACCGCTTCATCGACATCAACCCGGAGAGGTGCATCGGCTGCGGAACATGCCAGTCCGCCTGTGCCGACGCCCACCGGATGCAGGGCCTTCAGGATACGCCGCGCCTGGCGCTCGTGAAGACCGGCGGTATTTCGGCCGCCCTTGCCTGCCACCATTGCGAGGGTGCCCCCTGCGCCGAGGTCTGCCCGGTGAATGCCATCGAGCACGATGGCGACCGCATCCACGTCAAGGAGCAGGAGTGCATCGGGTGCAGGCTGTGCGCCATCGCGTGCCCCTTCGGAGCCATCCATCCCGATGGCACGTCTATCGCCGGTGTCGCAGGCATGTGCGATCCGACGCCTTCGTATCCTAAGTCCCTGAGCAGCCTGCTTACGTGGGCTCCCGGCCAGTACACCTGTGCTGTCAAGTGCGACCTGTGCGCCTTCGATCCGGACGGCCCGCATTGTGTGGCGGCGTGCCCCACCAAGGCGCTGACCGTCATGGGCGGCGCGGCCGATCGCGAGCTCGACGAGGCCAAGCGCCTGCGCTCGATCGAAAACGGTCCGGTCGTCGACGTTACCGCTGTGGCCCAGGGCCTGTCCGAGAAAGCAGAAGGGAGCGTAAACAATGGATAGCATGACGCTGTTTATCGCATCGCTTGCCGTCTCGTGCATCGGTGCGCTCGCCTCGGTTCTGCTGATCAAGGCCGATAACGCCGCCAAGACCGCCGGCTGCCTTATCGGCGCCGTCGCCGCGGTGCTTTCGTTTGTGGCCGGTATCCAGGCCGTGCTGGGCGATGTCACGTCGGTCGACACCATCGTGTTCTTCCCGTTTGCCCATTTCCAGCTGCTGCTCAATCAGCTGTCCGGCCTGTTCGTGGCGCTCATCTCGGTGCTCGCGTTTGCCGGTTCGATCTACGGTCTCAACTACTTTGATGAGTACCCGGGTAAAAAGGGCCGCGCCGGCTTCTTCTTTAACACCTTTGTGGCGTCCATGATGCTCGTCATCACCGCCGACAACGTGTTTTGGTTCCTGGTCGCCTTTGAGCTCATGTCGCTGACCTCGTACTTCCTGGTCGTGATCGAGGAGAACGAGAACTCCATCCATGGCGGTTGGCTCTACTTTGTGATCGCGCACGTGGGCTTTGTGCTCATCATGGCGAGCTTCCTCACCATGACCAACTTCGCCGGTGGCTCGTTTGCCTTTACGGATTTCCGCTCCACGCAGTTTAGCCCCGCGGTCGCATCCGTGTGCTTCGTGCTCGCCTTCTTTGGCTTTGGCGCCAAGGCCGGTATCATCCCGCTGCACGGCTGGCTGCCCAAGGCACATCCCGAGGCGCCGTCCAACGTTTCGGCCCTCATGTCCGGCGGCATGATCAAGATCGGTATCTTCGGCATCCTCAAGGTGGGTCTCGACCTGCTCTCCGCCTCGGGCGTTCAGGTTTGGTGGGGCCTTATGGTCATGGTCTTCGGTGCGATCTCGTCGGTTCTCGGCGTGGCCTTCGCCCTGCAGGAGCATGACATCAAGCGCCTGCTGGCCTATCACTCCGTCGAGAACATCGGCATCATTCTGCTCGGCGTCGGCGCCTCCATGGCCGCCATGGCGCTCAACTCGGTCGGCATCGCCGTCCTGGCTCTGATGGCCGCCCTCTACCACACGTTTAACCACGCGATGTTTAAGGGCGAGCTGTTCCTGGGCGCTGGCGCGCTGCTGTACTCCACGGGTACGCGCAATATGGAGAAGATGGGCGGTCTGTTCCGTCGTATGCCGGCAACGGCCATCTGCTTCCTCGTCGGCGCGCTTGCCATCTCGGCCATCCCGCCCTTCAACGGCTTTGTGTCCGAGTGGTTTACCTACCAGTCGCTGTTTAACGCCGCCATGCAGGGCGACAAGGCTGTCATGATCGTGGCCGTGTTCGCTGCCGTCGCGCTCGCCATTACCGGCGCGCTGGCTGTCACGTGCTTCGTCAAGGCCTATGGCGTCTCCTTTGCCTCCGCGCCCCGCTCCGAGGCCGCAGCCAATGCCAAGGAGGTTCCCGCCCCCATGGTGTTTGCGCAGGGCCTGCTCGCGGCCATCTGCGTCGTGCTGGGCATTGGCGCTCCCGTAATCGCGCCCGTGCTGGTCGATGTCGCCGCGTCCGTGCTGCATCCGTACGGTGGCGTGTTTGCCGCCGAGGGCATGGAGCTCATGAACCAGTACTCCGGCGCTGCCACCTCCACTCCCGCGATCGCCATTGCGCTTGTGGTGCTCGTCGGCCTTGCCTGCGGTTATCGCAAGCTCAAGACCGTCGGCAAGGTTCAGAAGTCCCAGCCGTGGGCATGCGGCTATGCTCCCAACGAGCATATGCCCGTCGTGGCCACGACCTTTGCTTCCGAGGTGTCCTGGTTTATGCAGCCGCTTTACACGCTGCGTGACCGCTGCACGGCCGTCTGCTGGTCCATCGCGCACTTCTTCCAGAAGCTCACCGGTGTGGCCGAGGCTGTGGAGCCCGTACCCGACAAGGTTCTCGTCGATGCCCCTCATAAGGGTGTCGAGAAGCTCGCCGACCTCGCGACTAAGCTCGAGGGCGGCAACTACAGCATCTATATCTGCTACATCGTCGCGGCACTCGTGGTGTTCCTCGTGCTCGCCGTGCAAATGGGTTAAGGAGGGGAGAGCATGAACAACATCGTACTTGCCGTTCTGCAGGGCGTGGTCGTTATGGCCGTCGCGCCGTTCTTCTCCGGTCTCGGCCGCGTGATCCGCGCCAAGATGCACAACCGTCGCGGCCCCAGCATCATGCAGGACTACCGCGACCTGGCCAAGCTCTTTGCGCGCCCCGAGTCCCAGAGCGAGGACGCGAGCTTTGCGCTGCGCATTATGCCGCCGCTGTTCTTCGCCGTCGCCTTTATGCTCGCGATGGGCCTGCCACTCTTTACGGCGCAAAGCCCCATCCCGGTCTTTGGTGACGCCATCACCATCATGTACAGCCTGGCGCTCGCCCGCTTCTTCTTCGCCCTCTGCGGTGTGGATTCGTCCAACGCCTACGCCGGTATCGGCGGCGTCCGCGAGCTGCTCATGAGCGTGCTCATCGAGCCGTCCATGCTGCTGGCGCTGTTTGCCGCTGCCCTGGTGTGCGGTTCTACCGACATCGCCACCATGGGTCAGCACATCATGACGGGTGCCATCGACGCACCGGTCGCCGTGATCCTTGCCGGCATTGCCTTTGCAATCGCCTGCTACATGGAACTCGGCAAGCTGCCGTTTGACCAGGCCGAGGCCGAGCAGGAGCTTCAGGAGGGTCCGCTCGCCGAGCTTTCCGGCCCGTCGCTCGCCATGGCCAAGCTCGCCATGTCCATGAAGCAGGTCCTGGTCGTCGCCTGGTTCTGCGCGATTTTTGTCCCCTGGGGCGAGCCCGCGACCGTGGGCGCCGCCGCTGTTCTGGGCGCCGTCATCTTCCTAGTGAAGTGCCTGATCGACTTTGTCGTGTGCGGCGTGATCGAGAACTCCTGCTCGCGTTCGCGTTTTAAGGTGCTTGGCAATCAGACCTGGGCCGTCGTGGGTATCGCCGTTCTGGCGTTTGTCTTCGTGGTCGTCGGCGTGTAGGAGAAGGGAGAAACAATGTCATTTGCAGTCAGTCTGTCCCTTCTCGGCTTGGTCGCTATCGCGGCCCCGATGGTGGCCTCGGTGCTCGTCGCCCTGTTCCCCCGTCCGTACGCCAAGTGGTTCAGCGTTTTGGGTGCCGCCGTCTCGACGGTCTGCACCATCGCCCTCGCCGCGAATTTCGCCGGCGCCGGCATGCCCGACACGCAGGTCCCCCTGATCTCGTTTGGGCAGACCCTCGTCATGGGATTCACCTTCGATCGCATGAGCACGCTGCTCGCGCCCGCCTTTGTGGGTATCGGCCTGCTTGTCGTGATCTATTCGATTCCCTATATGAGCGAGAATAACCGTGAGCATCCCGACGCACCGCGTCGTCGCTTCTACGCGTACCTCGCGACCTTCATTGGCGCCATGGCCGGCCTCGTGTACAGCTCGACCCTTTTGGGCCAGCTCGTGTTCTTTGAGATCACGGGTGCGTGCTCTTGGGGCCTCATTAGCTACTACATGACGCCTACGGCCAAGAAGGCCGGCATGAAGGCCCTGATCATTACGCATATCGGTGCGCTCGGCCTGTATCTGGGCGCCGCCATCGTGTTTGCCCATACCGGTACCTTCGCCATTACCGCGATTGCCGGCCTCGACGCCAAGCTCAAGGCTATCGTCCTTTTGCTCGTGCTGTTTGCGGCCTGGGCCAAGTCCGCACAGGTTCCCATGTACATGTGGCTGCCTTCGGCCATGGAGGCGCCGACGCCTGTTTCGGCCTACCTGCATGGCGCCTCGATGGTTAAGGTCGGCGTGTGCGTGTTCGCGCGTGCACTCGTCTCTGCCGGCGAGATTCCCGAGATCGTGGGCTGGGTTGCCATTATCGACGCCATGGTCACCATGCTCTTTGGTTTCCTTATGTACCTGCCGCAAAAGGACATGAAGCGTCTGCTGGCCTTCTCCACGATCGCCCAGCTCTCCTACGTGTTCTTTGGTCTGGGCCTTTCGGTCTTTGGTAGCCAGCTCGCCTTCGATGGCGCCGTGTGCCACATCTTTAACCATGCCTTCGCCAAGACGCTGTTCTTCCTGATCGCCGGTTCGTTCTCCTTTACGCTCGGCACGCGTATGCTGCCCAAGCTTCGCGGCATCGTAAAGAAGTACCCGATCTCGGGCGTGGGCTTTGGTGTCGCGGCACTCGCTATTGCCGGCGTGCCGCCCATGAACACGTTCTTCTCGAAGTTCCAGATCATCGCCGGCGGCTTCTCTGTGGGTGCCGGCAATGTCGCGATCCTGGTGCTCGTGTGCATCATGGTTGCCGAGACCGTCGCCACCTTCGCCTGGTTCCTCAAGTGGATGGGCTATTGCCTGCCCGGCGAGCCGAGCGAAGAGGTCGCTGCGGGAGCCCCGCTTCCCCGCGCGATGGCGTTCGTGTTCATCGTGCTCATCATCATGGTCATCGTCAGCGGCCCGCTTTCGGCCAGCTGGATCGGTTAGGAGGTAGAACGACATGGGTTATTCGATCGTCAACATCCTTGGCGGCCTTCTGATCGTCACGTCCACCATGGTGGTCGTCTCCAAGAACATCAAGCACGCCATCCGCTGGTATGCGGTGCAGTCGCTGGTGCTCGTGGGACTGCTCGCTACGCTCGGTGCCACTACCGGTGCGCAGGAGCTACTTATGTGGGCCGGATCCGCCTTTATCACCAAGGTCGTCCTGGTTCCCTATATCCTCAACCGCGCATACAAGAAGATGGGCGAGCCGAGCGACGCATCGCTCAAGGCCGGCCTTAAGCCTGCGTGGGCTATCTGCATCATCGCCGTGGAGGTCGCGATCTGCTTTGCCGTCGTGACGCAGATCAGCCTGCCCACGGCCGAGGTCGCAACGCCTGCGCTCGCCATTAGCTTCGCTCACTTCTTTGTGGGCCTTACCTGCATCATCTCGCAGCGCAACATCATGAAGCAGATCTTTGGATACTGCCTTATGGAAAACGGCAGCCACGTGACGCTCGCGCTTTTGGCCCCCACCGCTCCCGAGATCATCGAGATCGGTATCGCCACCGACGCCATCTTTGCCGTCATCATCATGTCCATCGTCGTACGTCGCATTTGGGACGACTCCCACTCGCTCGATGCGCGCGACCTGTCCGAGCTGAGGGGGTAGTCCATGGAAACGTTGATTCTCGCCCTGCTCGCGACTCCTTTGGTGTTCTCGCTGGTCATGGCGTTTTTGCCCAAGAACACGTCCTATAACGTGTTTGCCGGTCTCAACCTGGTCTCCGTCGCAGCCGTCCTGGTGCTGTCGATTATGACGGCCGGTGACGTCCTTATGAGCGGCGAAACCGCGAGCGCTCTTGGCCTGTGGTTCCACCTCGATTCGCTGGGCGCCATCTTTGTGCTGCTCATCGGCTTTATCGGTTTTCTTACGGGGCTGTTCTCGCTGCCCTATGTAAAGGCCGATATCGAGGAGGGCTCCATGCCCGCCGAGCGCGCCAAGCAGTATTTTGCGCTGTTTAGCCTGTTTGTGTTCACCATGCTGCTCGCGTGCCTGTCCAACAACATGATCCTCACGTGGGCCGCCGTGGAGGCAACCACGCTTTCCACCGTGTTCCTCGTGGGTATCTACAAGAACAAGACGGCCCTCGAGGCTTCTTGGAAGTATGCGATGGTCTGTACCGCCGGCGTGGCCTTTGGCCTGTTCGGTACGCTGCTGATCTACGCCAACGCCGCCGACGTGATTCCCAACGCCCACGAGGCCGCATTCCTGTCGTGCGTGCTGCCGTATGCCGACCAGTTCGATCCGACGCTCATGCGCCTCGCCTTTGCGTTTATCGTGATCGGCTTTGGCACCAAGGCCGGCCTGTTCCCCATGCACACTTGGCTGCCCGATGCCCACTCCCAGGCCCCGAGCCCTGTCTCGGCCCTGCTCTCGGGCGTGCTGCTTAAGTGCGCCATGCTTGTGATCATGCGCTTCTACGGCTTTACT
>CABUQW010000049.1 GCA_902493895.1 uncultured Collinsella sp.
AAATCGTGGCACCGCCGTATGGGTTCCGTTGCCGAGCTGTTGGCGCCAGCTTCGCAGGGAAATGCCATTTCCAGAATCTATCTTCCAATTTAAAAGTCGCTCAAAGAAGTCATACCGCACGATGCCTATCCAGCCGTCGGCCCACCTGAACTCCTCGATCATTCGTTTGGTAATCACGACGGTTTTGTTCGCGATGTCGGTCTCTCGTGCCGTGAACATGCAGTAGATCGGCAAGAGCCAGTTGGCATAGACGTCCATCCCGTACGCTAAAGACGCTTCCAATGGATCGCCCTACCCGCTGGGTAGACCATGGTAGAAGCCAGCAGCGTTCATATAGATTCGCGGAAGTCATTGACTGCTCTCTTAAATTGAATTGACCCTTTTGAACCTGGGCGATAGAGTAAATAAATGGTATTGAAGCAGTCAACCTACGGGCCTGCGTCCTGCGGAGAGGCAGCTGTTCTTCTGGATGACTGCCTCTCTTCATTGCGCCCATGATGATAGGCCTTATTGCACCAAGGTTGGCGGACATAAGAACGTAAATTGCATTTGAATTGTCTGGATGTCTGAGCGTTACCTCAATGAGAACGAGCTTAAGCCGTGTATTGAGGACTAATGTGAGTTCAGAAGATATCAGGCTTACCGATGAGGATGATGGGAAGAGATGCCGCAATCACCACCTAATAGTGATTGGCAACGGCTTCGATCTTTCCTGTGGCTTGGCGTCATCATTTAAAGATTTCTTTGAGCCTCGAATGAGGGCCATCGACTCTTTTGTTTCGGAAGAGGGCTCTTGTGATTACAGAGCAATCAAATCAAGATGTCTGACTGCTTGGGATCTAATTCTTAGAAGTCGAAAGGACATGGAGGCAAGAACCTTCAATGTGAATTGGTACGATGTAGAGACGGCTATTGCCAATGTGTTTGGCATCAACCTGCCCGAGGACGGTATCGACGATGAGGACGTAATGATATCCGACTATGCTGTCTCATTTGGTTTTTTGCAGGACTACACGTCTCCATATCGGTGGCTTAAACAGCGGTTTGGGGATACCGATCTTGTCAATATCCACGGCACGCATTGAAAACCTCTGGGTGCAGCCGATTTTTGCCAACAAAACCGCAGGTCGCCGAAGCTCAAAACCGGGGCCTGGTCGGCAAATCTCGGGTTTTCACCGTACTTCCGAATTGGTCGCTCATTTTGCACTCTCGAAGTCCCCACATCCTCTAAAAAAGTTCTTAAAACAGCCTTAAAGGCGCTCCAGCTCGCGTTGACAGCGTAAAATACGCATGTTTGACTATGACAAAAGTGGTTTTTAGGGGAGGAGTATGCCATGGAGGTGCTGGTTGTTGGCAACACCGCATATGTTGACGATGACTTTTGTGCCAAGGCGTTCCCCGGGGACCATGTGCAGGTCGTAGCCGCGCAGGACACGCGCCGCGACGAGTCGTTGCCCCATGTCTCGTGGAAAGAGCTGCTCCAGCACCTGGATCAGGCCTACGAGTTTGACCGCGTGGTCTACCTATCCAATTACCTTACCCCGCATACCGATACCGTGGGCGATATCGAGACGCTGCGCTCGGTCTTTCGTGCGTGCGCGGGTCGCCGGGTCCAACTGCTGTATGTGGCGGGGCCCGCGGGTGCCGAGGGTGCCGCCGATGCCGCGGGGCGAACGGGCAAGGGCATTATCGCGCGCGCAGCCAACGACCTGTGCCGCTACTACGCTGCTCGCGAGGGCGTTCAGACCAAGATCCTGCGCGTGCCGTTCCTGTACACCGCGTCTGCCGCGCTGGAAGATCCGTTTTTGGTGCCGCTGTTCGACGCGTGCTCAACCGGCTCGGTTGCTCTGCAGGGCGCGGAGAATGCGGCGTTTCCCCTGCTGTGCACCGAGGAGCTCGCGGTGCTGGTACGCCGTATCTTCGATAGCTGGGACGCCTCCTTTGAGACGCTCGACGTAGCCGATACCTTCCATCACACGGCGGGTGAGGTGGGGGACGCCCTCAAGGCGTTGTTCCCCGGCCTTGCCGTTGCCTATGGCGATTCTGCCGGCTACACTCTGCCCGCCAGCGACATCGCTCGCGTACGCTATGGCTGGTTTCAGCGCTACGACTTGCTGCGCGATTTTTCGACCATTCAAGCGCGTTGGGATGCTGGCCGCGCAAAGAAGGTCAACCCCTTGCGCGCCGCCATCGACCGCATCCAAATGCGCACGCTGCCTATTAAATGCTTGGAGACGGGCGTTGCCTGGGTCCTGTTCGAGGTGCTGGAGCACCTGTTCTCCCAATCGGCCCAGCTCAACGTGCTCGATTATCGCCTGCTCTATGTGGTGCTGATCGGCACGCTGTATGGCTTGGACTTTGGCTTGGTCGCAGCACTGCTGGCTTCGATTGGCCTGGCGGCGAGCTACTTTACCCAGTATGGCTATACCTTCCAGGGTCTCTTTTACGAGCCGTCCAACTGGCTGCCGTTTATTGCGTACTTTGTGGTGGGTGCCGTGTGCGGCTATGTGCAGCTGCGCAACAGCGAAGCCATTAGGGCGGAGCGCGATCAAAACGAACTCGTGCGCAACCGCAATACGTTCCTTACGCAGCTCTACCACGACGCGATCGAGGACAAGCGCGCGTACAGGCGCCAGATCGTGGGTCGCCATGACAGCTTTGGCAAGATCTTCGCCGTGACGCAGGAGCTCGACGTATTCAACCCACGCGACATCTATCGCAAGTGCTGCGAGCTTCTGGGCGAGATCCTCGAGAACGATTCGGTGGCGATCTACCATGTTTCGGGCGGGGCATTTGCACGCCTGGTGGCAGCAAGTCCCGCGATTGCCGAAGATGCCGCACGCTCGCTCACGCTTGAGCAGCTTGCACCTCTTTTGGGCGACGGGGGTCGTTCTAACCTGTGGGTGAACCGCGAGCTGACGCCGGGGCTTCCCGTGTTTGGATACACGATCGAGCGCGACGGGGCACCCGCCGTGTTGATCTTTGTGCGTAGTGCGGCCGAAAACCAAATGACCCTCTATTATCAAAACCTGTTCCGCATCTTGTGCGGGCTGGTCGAAAGCGCGCTGGGCCGTGCCTTTGACTATGAGGCGGTGGCGCAGGATAAACGCTGCGTTGACGGCACTTGCGTGCTCAAGCAGGCGGCCTTTGGCCAAGAGCTCGCGGCGGAGCAGGCGCTGGCAGATAGCAAGATGGGGAGTTTTTTGCTCCTGCGCGTGGTACCGGGCATGGAGCCTGTCGGCGAGCTGGTGGGCGCAATTGGGTCGGCAATCCGCGAGAGCGACGCGGCGGGCTTGGTCGACGGCGACGTGCTCTACCTGCTTATGCGCCAGGCAAAGGCGTGCGATCTTCCCATTATCCGCGAGCGCCTGAGCGCAAAGCAGATTGCGGTGGAGCCCGTCGATGGCGAGGACATCGTGGCGTTGCTGCAGCACATCTCTTACACCGGTGACGGTGAGGGGGGTGCCGCTTGATCTTGCTTGTCGTTGCTGGCGTCTTGCTGCTGATTCATGCGCTGGTTTGCCTGATGCTGTGGACGCTCATGAAGCTGGGCCTGCTGCCGGTGCGCGGACACATGCTGGCTGTGATAGTGCTGGTGCCGCTGTGGGGCCCGTTGCTGGTGGTTCTGCTATCGGTCCGCAGCGCGGTGTTTGGCGAGGGGCTGAAAGAGTCTGCGCTGGAGTCGCTGCGCTTCAACGACGACCTGCATCGCAGTATATCGGTATCGAGCGGTGAGGACGATGCAGTCGTAGTGCCGCTCGAGGAGGCGCTTATCGTCAACGACCCGGCACACCGGCGCCGCCTAATGCTCTCCATGCTCACCGAGGAGCCCGACGCGTACCTGGCGCAGCTGCAGGCGGCTAAGCTTAACGACGACGTTGAGGTGGCGCACTATGCCGCGACGGCGGTGGCGCAGATCTCCAAGGAGTCCGACCTTAAACTGCAGCAGCTGGAGCGTGCCTTTAAGACGGACCCGAGCGCGCAAAACCTCAACGAATACTGTGATTTTCTTGGTGAATACTTGGGCTCGGGCTTGGCTGAGGGGCGTGTGGCTCAGATTCAGCGCCAACAGTACGCGCTCCTGCTTGCGCGTCGCTGCGAGCGCGAGGATACCCTTGAGCTGCGCATTCGATACGCGACGGCGCTGGCCGATGTCGGACAGATCGACGAGGCGCAGGCCGTGATCGACCAGCTGGTGCTCGACGTGCCCGAGGAGCAGGAGGTTTGGATGCTTTGCCTGCGCCTGGCCGTGATGCGCCGCGACGGTGACGAGGTCCACCGTGTGATCGATGCGATCGACAATCAGCATGTGTATTTGAGTGCCGCCAACCGCGAACAGTTGGCGTTTTGGCGCGACGGGGAGGAGGCCAGATGAGCGTGGTACAACATATCCGCGACCGTGCAGGCCGCTTTCGTTGGATTGGGCTGCTCGTAGTGTGGGCTGTTTTTATCGTCATGGCCGCCGTGCTGCTGATCGAACGCGCCGGCGTGCAGTACAGCGCTGGACAGCACAAGCTGGGCATGCTCGCTGCCAACGACGCGGTGCCGGCCTCCTCGGCAATCTTTGGCCAAAAGCCCACGTGCCTGGTCATTACCGATTCCGATCAAGCTGGCGTCGAGGACGTAAAGGAACAGTTCGACCAGATCCTGCTCGACATGAAGATCGCGCACCGCGACGTGGACCTTGCCCTGGATGGTGCGGATGCCATTCCCTCGCTGACCTCCTTCGATCGCGTGATTTTGCTCATGCCATCGCTCGACGGACTGGGTACGCATCTGACCGACATTATGAGTTGGGTGAGTGCCGGCGGTTCGCTTATGCTCGCCATGCCGCCGGATAACTCGAGCTATCTGCAAGTGATTGCCTCCAAGCTTGGCATTGAATCGGCCGGATATGACTATGTAAAAGCCGAAAGTATCGTTCCGAGTGAGGACTTTATGCTGGGCGGGGGAGAGCGCTACGAGCTCTCGGACCCCTTTGATTCGTCGCTTTCGGTATCGCTGCGCGAGACGGCTCGTGTGTGGGCTAAGACCGGCGATGCGGGCGCCCCGCTCATTTGGTCGAATGACTGCGGTAGCGGGCGCACCGTGGTATGCAATATAGGTATCTATGACAAGGTCATGCGTGGGTTCTATGCTTCGGCCATAAGCTTGCTGGGTGATGCCACGGCCTATCCGGTCATCAACAGCGCCGTGTTCTTTTTGGACGACTTTCCTAGTCCCGTGCCCTCGGGCGATGGTACTTATATCAAGCGTGACTACGGCCTTTCCATTGCCGATTTTTACACCAAGGTCTGGTGGCCCGATCTGCAAAAGTTCGCGCAAAAATACGGCATTCGCTATACCGGCGTGATGATCGAAAACTACGAGGACGCGGTCAACCAGACCGAGCCCGCGCGCCAGGCCGATACCACGCAGTTTCGCTATTTTGGCGGCATGCTGCTGCAGATGGGTGGCGAGCTGGGCTTTCACGGCTACAACCATCAGCCGCTCGCGCTCTGGGATACCGACTATGGCACGCTGTATGTCTATAAGACCTGGAAGAACAAAGAGGCGCTCGTCGCATCGCTCAACGAACTTATCGCGTTTCAGGACGAGGTCCTGCCCAACGCTCACGGCTCGGTTTACGTACCGCCGTCGAATATCCTTTCGGCCCGAGCGCGCAAGCTCATCGGCACCGACGTTCCGCGCATTAAGACCATCGCCAGCACGTATTTTGAGGACGGCACCGACCTGCCGTACGTACAGGAGTTTGGCGTGGCGAGCGATGGCATTGTGGAGCAGCCACGTATTGTCTCGGGCGGCATGGTCGACGATTCCTATATGCGCCTGGCCGCCGTGTCCGAGCTCAACATGCACTACGTGAGCACGCACTTTATGCACCCGGACGACCTTTTGGACCCCGATCGCGGAGCCAAGGAGGGCTGGGAGGTCTACAAGGGCGGCCTGACCGACTACCTGGACTGGCTTACCAAATCCGCGCCCGACCTGCGGCACCAGACGGCGTCGGAGTGCTCCGGTGCCATCCAGCGTTTTTCGTCCGTGACGGTGAGCGTGGATACCAGCGCGGATGCCTGGACGCTCAGCCTAGGCAATTTTCACGACGAGGCGTGGCTCATGTTCCGCGCCAATAATGGCGAGCCGAGTGCGGTGACGGGTGGCGAACTGACGCACCTTACGGGCAATCTGTATCTGCTCAAGGCAAATGATAAGACCGTGACGATCGAGCGCAAGGAGGGTGGCGATAAATGAGAATTTGCTTGGTACTCGAGGGTTGCTACCCCTATGTGCACGGCGGCGTGTCTACCTGGATGCACGGCTACATTACGGCCATGCCAGAGCACGAGTTTGTGTTGTGGGTGATCGGCGCGCATGCTGCCGACCGCGGCAAGTTTGTCTACGAGCTGCCCGGCAACGTGGTCGAGGTGCACGAGGTGTTCCTGGACGACGCCCTGCGGCTTTCGGGCGAGCAGCACGAAGCCAGTTTTAACGACCGCGAGCGCGAGGCGCTACGCCGCCTGGTGTCGCTCTCCAATCCGGATTGGGACGTGCTGTTCGATATCTTCCAGCGCCGTCGTGTGCATCCGCTCTCGTTTTTACAGAGCCGAACGTTTATGGACATCTTCCGCGACGTGTGTCTGACCGAGTACCCCTACACGCCCTTTGCCGACGCATTCCACACCATGCGCTCTATGCTGCTGCCAGTGCTCTACCTGCTGGGCAGCGAGGTGCCGGTGGCCGATGTGTACCACGCTATCTCGACCGGCTACGGTGGTCTGCTCGCCTGCCTGGGCTCGAGCGTTTCCCATGCGCCGGTACTGCTGACCGAGCACGGCATCTATACCCGCGAGCGTGAGGAAGAGATCATTCGCGCCGACTGGGTGGTGCCGTCGTTTAAGGACCGCTGGATTCGCTTTTTCTACCTGCTTTCGGAGGAGATCTACCGCCGTGCCTTCCGCGTGACCAGTTTGTTCCATAACGCCCGCAAGACGCAGATCGATATGGGCTGCGATGCGGACAAATGCCTGGTCATCCCCAACGGCATTCAGTTCGACCGCTTTAAGGATATTCCCTTAAAGCCCGATGACGGCTGGGTGGACATTGGCGCGGTGGTGCGCTTGGCGCCCATCAAGGACGTCAAGACAATGATTTATGCCTTCTTTGAGCTGCACGAGCGCCTGCCCAAGGTGCGCCTGCACATTATGGGCGGCGTGGACGACGAGGAGTACGGCGCCGAGTGCCACGCGCTGGTCGATACCCTAGGCGTGCGCGACCTGATCTTTACCGGTCGCGTCAACGTGGTCGAGTACATGGAAAAGCTCGACTTTACCATTTTGACGAGCATCTCCGAAGGTCAGCCGCTCAGCGTGCTGGAGTCGCTTGCCGCGTGTCGTCCCTGCGTGACGACCGAGGTAGGCTGCTGCCGCGAGTTACTCGAAGGCGCTCCGGGCGACGACTTTGGCGTGGCGGGTTTTGTGACGCCGCCCATGTATCGCAAGGGCTTGGCCGATGCCATGGAGCGCATGTGCGTGAGCCGCGCCCGTCGCATTGAGATGGGGGAGCGCGGGCAGCGTCGCGTTGCCACGTACTTTTTGCACGAGCAGATGCTCGCCAACTATCGCGCGCTGTACGACGAGACGGCGCGTGCGTTTGACCTGCCCAGAGAGGGGGAGTAGCCGGTGGCCGGAATCGGTTTTGAGCTTAAGCGCCTGTTTAGGCGCAAGGGCATGTTTGCCACGATGCGCGCTTACGGCTACGCCGGCATTGTGTGCACGGGTCCCATGCTGTTGGGCGTGCTGCTCCAGGTGGGTATCTTGGTGCTGTGCGGTCTGTGGGGCGTAGGGCGTGCCAACCAGGATCTGCTGGTGTGCATGGTGACCTACACACTGCTGGCCTCGCTTTTGCTCACGAGCTTTTTCTCCATGCCGGTCACGCGCTTTTTGGCCGATATGTTGTTTGCCGAGCGCGAGGATGAGATACTGCCTTCGTTTTGGGGCTCCAACGCCATCATGCTCGTTGCGGGCACGGTGCTCTACGGCGTCTTTTTGCTGTTCTCGGGCGCCACGCTGCTGCAGGGGCTGCTGTGCCTGTGGCTGTTCAACATTATGATCGTCAACTGGAACGGCATGAGCTACCTCACGGCCATCAAGGATTACCGCGGCATCCTGTGCAGCTTTGCGGCTGCCATTGGCGTGGCGTGCCTGTGCGCCCTGGCCGCGCTGGCGCTGGGACTGCCGCCGGTCGAGGGCTTGTTGGCGTCAATTGCTCTGGGCTACGGCGTCATGCTCGCCTGGGACGTGGTGCTGCTGTACCGGTATTTTCCTCAGAGCGACCGCAGCCCCTGGCCCTTTTTGCAGTGGCTCGATCAGTTTATGCCGCTGGCGCTCACGGGCCTGTTAACCAATCTGGGACTTTTTGCGCACCTGGTGATTATTTGGGCCGGTCCTATTGGCGTGCAGGTCAAGGGCTTGTTTTATGGTGCGCCCTACTACGATGTGCCGGCGCTCATTGCGTTTTTGACGATCCTGGTCACGACCGTCAACTTTGTGGTCTCGGTCGAGGTCAACTTCTATCCGCGCTATCGCGACTACTACAGCCTGTTCAACGACGGCGGCGTGGTGGGCGACATTGTGGTGGCCGAGGAGGAGATGCTCTCCACGCTTAACAGCGAACTGCGCTTTTGTGCGCTCAAGCAGCTGTTTGTGACCGCGGCGGTCATTTCGCTCGAGACCACGGTGCTGTCGGCCCTACCGTTGGGCTTTAACAACCTTATGCACGGGTATTTTCGCACGCTGTGCGTGGGCTATGGCCTGTATGCCGTGGGTAATACGGTGATGCTCATCTTGCTGTACTTTACCGACTATAAGGGGGCCGTGCTGGCTTCGGGCCTGTTTGCCGGTGTGGCCGGGCTGGCGACTGCCGTGTCGTTGCTTTTGCCGCAGCAGTTTTACGGCTTTGGCTTTTTGTTGGGTGCGGCGGTGTTTTTTATCGTGGCGCTGCTGCGACTCGATACCTATACCGCCAACTTGCCGTATCGTATCCTGAGCCAGCAGCCCATTGTGGCGACTGACAAGACGGGCTGGTTTACCGAACTTGGCCGGGTGCTCGACCGTGTTGAGCAATGCTACGAGGAAGGTCGCCATAAGGGTGAGCCACATGGTGCGTTTGAGCGCGCAGTAGTTCACGTGTATCGCAAGCATTGGGGAGGTTCTGATGACCGATAGAATGATGTCCCGCCGTCGCCTTTTTGAGGCGGCTGCCGTTGCGCTGTTGCTTTCGGGCTGCTCGGTGCAGGAAGACCCCTCGACCAAAAAGGTCAAAAAGCAGGACAAGATTAAAAAGGCCGAGTCCTCGGACGGTACCAAGCACCTACGCGATAAAGATGAGCTGTACGAGGTCTACGACGACTCGGGTATTGTGACCATGTATCTGACGGTCTCGCGCGGCAACAGCTCCGAGAACACCGACCACAGCTGGGCCGAGATCAACACGTACTCGGTGTATGACTATGCCGACATGGGCGTGACGCGCTATCAGGTTATGGGCCTGCTGCAGCCGGGCGACGAAGACGGCCCGGTGGCCGGCGAGGTTGGCTATGGCGAGGAAGCGCCCAATGCTACCGTGCAGGTGCGCGGTCAGACATCGAGCATGAACTCGCAAAAGAATTACAAGGTGGAGCTCAAAAAGGGCAAGGGTACCTGGCGCCAACAGCGCGCGATTGCGCTCAACAAGCACATGGGCGAGGGTATGCGTTTTCGCAACAAGATGGCCTACGACCTTATCCGTGGGATTCCTCAGATGATGGGCCTGCGCACGCAGTTTGTGCATCTGTGGGTGTGCGACCAGACCGAAAAGTCCAACGACACCTTTGAGGACTACGGCCTGTTTACGCAGGTCGAGCAGCTCAACAAGACGGCACTTAAGGCTCACGGTCTGGATAAGAACGGGCATCTGTATAAGGTGAACAACTTCGATTTCCATCGCTTCGAAGACACCATTAAGCTCACCGATGACCCCGACTACAACCAGACGGCGTTTGAGGGCATGCTCGAGATTAAGGGCGATTCGGACCATACCAAGTTGATCGAGATGCTCGATGCGCTCAACGACGATACGCATAAGATCGACGATGTGCTCGACACCTACTTCGATACCGAGAACCTGGTCTATTGGATGGCGTTTCAGATCTTGACGGGCAATTGCGATACGCAGAACCGTAACTGCTATCTATACAGTCCGCTTAACTCCAAGGTCTGGTACATCCTGGATTGGGATAACGACGGCATGCTGCGCAAACTCGAGTTGAGCCTGACGGGATTCTCGGATTATGCGAGCTGGGAGCGTGGCGCAAGCAACTACTGGGGCAACGTGCTGTTTAACCGCGCGTTGCGCAGCAAGTCGTTCCGCGCCGAGCTCGATAGCGCCGTCAAGGACCTGCGCTCGTATATGACCGAGGCACGCCTGAGCAAGATGATCAAGCACTACCGCGAGGTGACTGAATCCCTGGTCTTTGCTTCGCCCGATATCGACCATCTGCCTGTCACCAAGGACCAATACGAGCAGATCGCCGTGGCGATTCCCTCCGAGATCGAGGAGAACTACAAGAGCTTTCGCGAGAGTTTTAAAAAGCCCATGCCGTTCTACATCGGCGTGCCGCAGATCGATAACGGTAAGCTGCGCATTAACTGGGATGCGTCCTACGACTTTGAGGCGCGCGACATTCGCTACACCGTAGAGCTTGCGCGCGACTATGCCATAAGCGACGTGGTCTTTAAGGCCGAGGACGTGCTGCTTCCCGAGGTGACCTGCGATGCGCCCGATGCCGGCCAGTATTTTGTGCGCGTGCGTGCCACCAACTCCGACGGTTATAGGCAAGATGCGTTTGACTACTATGTGACTGACGACGGCAAGCACTATGGCATGAAGTGTTTTTACGTGCAAGACGGCGGTAAGGTCGTGGAGGACACGTATGAGGAGGGCTAGCGCGCTGCTTGAGCGCTTGGCGGCTCCGCCTGTACGTACCACGCAGGAGCGTTACCGCCACGAGCTCAAATATCTCATTAACGAGGGCGAGCACTCCGCGCTTGCCTGTCGCATGGCGCCGGTTTTTAAACTGGACAAGCATGCGCGGGCGGGTGGTTACACCATTCGCAGCCTGTATTTTGACGACTATTGCAACTCGGCCTACGAGGAAAAAGACGCCGGCATTCTCATGCGCAAAAAGTATCGCGTGCGCATCTATAACGGCAGCGACAAGGTGATTAAGCTTGAGCGCAAAAAGAAGCACGGCAGCTGGATCTACAAGGAGGACGCGCCGCTTACGCGCGGCGAGTTTGAGCAGATTCTGGCTGGCGACTACGACTTTTTGCTGAGGAGTCCTTATCCGCTCTGTCGCGAGTTCTACATCGAGTGCATCTGCAACATGATGCGCCCGCGGACCATCGTGGACTACGAGCGCGAGCCGTGGGTGATGGATGAGGGCACCGTGCGCATTACGTTTGACATGAACGTGCGTGCCGCGGTGGGAAGCTTCGATATCTTTGACGCGACGCTGCCCGCGTTGCCGGTCCTGGAGCCCGGCAAGCTGGTGATGGAGGTCAAGTTTACGGAGTTTTGTCCGCAGCTGGTGCGCGATATGGTGCCGCCGGGCGCGGCCGAACTCACGGCGGTCTCTAAGTACTGCCTGTGTTATGACAAGACCGCCTACCTGCGCGGATTTAATTACTGGGAATCGGATTTTGAGAACCGAGGGGATATTTAGACCATGAGCACCAGGGACTTTTTTAAGAACTCCGTCTTGGAGGCGTTTGGCCAGGTCGACCCTGCCAAGATTGGCCTGTCGCTGCTCGTGGCGCTCGCCATGGGCATCCTGATCTATTACGTGTACAAGCGCTTTTTTACCGGCGTGGTGTATTCGCGCAGCTTTGCCGTGACACTCGTGGGCATGTGCGTGCTTACCTGCATGGTCACGCTCGCGATCTCGACGAACGTGGTCATCTCGCTCGGTATGGTCGGTGCTCTGTCTATCGTCCGCTACCGTACAGCGGTCAAGGACCCGCTCGACCTGCTGTATCTGTTTTGGGCCATTACCACGGGCATTACGGCCGGTGCCGGCATGTATGCGCTCGTGGGGCTCACCGCGGTGGTGATCGTGGCGATGATCGCCGGCTTTGCGAGCCACCAGGACAAGTCGCGCGTGTACATGATGGTCATCCACTACACGGGCCAGACCACCGGCGACGATATCGTGCGTGCATTTGGGCGCACCAAGTTTACGGTGAAGTCCAAGACCATGCGCGGTGACAAGGTCGAGATGGCCGTGGAGGTGTTCTCGGACGGTGTGGATATGCCGTATGCCGACGCCATTCGCGCGCTCGACGGCGTGGAGGACCTGACGTTGATCCAATACAACGGCGAATATCACGGCTAATTATGTTCCGGCGTTTTAACAAACGCCGGACCGCTCGACGCTGCGCGGGCATCTGCCGGGCGATCTGCCGCTCAAACCGTCGCTCGCGTACATAAAGTACGCGTCGCTCCTCTTTCGCGGCACCTCGCCACGGCAGCTG
>CABUQW010000050.1 GCA_902493895.1 uncultured Collinsella sp.
GGCGTCGTCGTGGAAGGCCGGGGTGATCTGCTTGGCAAGCTGCTTGCCCAGCTCGACGCCCCACTGGTCGTAGGAGTCGATGCCCCAGACCGTGCCCTCGACAAACGTGATGTGCTCGTACAGGGCAATGAGCTCGCCGAGCGCAAACGGGGTCAGCGTGTCGCCGAAGATCGAGGTCGTCGGGCGGTTGCCCTCAAAGCAGCGGGCCGGGACGATCTGCTCGGGCGTGCCCTCGGCGCGCACCTCATCGGCCGTCTTACCAAAGGCGAGCGCCTTGGTCTGGGCCAGGAAGTTGCCCAGGAACAGCTCGTGGACATCCTGGCCGCTGTCGGTTGCGGGGTTGGCAGTGTTGGCGAAAGCGATAAAGTCGGCCGGGACCACCACGGTGCCCTGGTGCAGCAGCTGGTAGAAGGCATGCTGGCCGTTGGTGCCGGGCTCGCCCCAGAAGATCTCACCGGTGTCGGAGGTCACGGCGCTGCCGTCCCAACGGACATGCTTGCCGTTGGACTCCATGGTGAGCTGCTGCAGGTAGGCCGGGAAGCGGTGCAGGTACTGGCAGTACGGCAGCACGGCGTGGCTCTTGGAACCGAAGAAGTTGACGTACCAGACGTTGAGCAGGCCCATCAGCGCGACGGCGTTGTTCTCGAGCGGGGTGTTGCAGAAGTACTCGTCGATGGCGTGGAAGCCCTCGAGGAACTGCTGGAAGCGCTCGGGGCCGAGCACGACGATCAGCGACAGGCCCACGGCGGAGTCAACGGAATAGCGACCGCCGACCCAGTTCCAGAAACCGAAGGCGTTGGCCGGGTCGATACCGAAAGCCTCGACCTTCTCGAGTGCGGTGGAAACGGCGACGAAGTGCTTTGCCACGGCCTCGGCGTTCTGCTCATCGGAACCGTCGATGGCGCCCTGAGCCTTGAGCTGCTCGAGCATCCAGGTCTTGACCTCGCGAGCGTTGGTGAGGGTCTCGAGCGTGGTGAAGGTCTTGGAGACGATGATCACGAGCGTGGTCTCGGGATCCAAACCCTTGAGCTTCTCGGCCTGATCGTTGGGGTCGATGTTGGAGATATAGCGGCAGTCGATACCAGCGTCGGCATAGGGACGCAGAGCCTCGTAAGCCATGACCGGGCCCAGGTCGGAGCCGCCGATGCCGATGGACACCAAGTGCTCGATCTTTTTGCCGGTAACGCCCTTCCACTCACCGGAGCGAACGCGCTCGGCGAAGGCATACATGCGGTCGAGGACCTCGTGCACGTCAGCGACGACGTCCTGGCCGTCGACGATGAGCTGGCCCTTCTCGGTTGCCGGGCGGCGCAGTGCGGTGTGCAGGACGGCGCGGTCCTCGGTGGTGTTGATGTGCTCGCCGGAGAACATGGCGTCACGGCGCTCCTCGAGCTTCACCTCGCGGGCAAGATCGCACAGCAGCTTGACGGTCTCATCGGTCACCAGGTTCTTGGACAGGTCGAAGTGCAGGTCACCGGCATCAAAGCTCAGCTTGTTCACGCGCTCCGCATCGGCAGCGAACCATGCCTTAAGGTCGATACCCTCGGCCTCGAGCTTCTCCTGATGGGCCTCGAGCGCCTTCCAAGCGGCGGTCGACGTAGCGTCGATAGGTGCGGCAACAGTTGCCATAAAGTCCTCCTCAACATACGGGCGCATACCTCCATGCGCCCGGATAATCAGATGCCCCTATTCTAGCGCAGGTCAAGACCGTAATCAGCGAGCGTTGCCAATCCGCCCCCAAACGGCGACCTGTCCCTTTATGGCAGATATTAGGCCGCGGCGCACACGCTGCCGAGCAACTCGCGCAGAGGAGACCCAATGCCCTCAAGCAGTTCGGGAGCGATAATGGCAAAAACGGGAACCTCGCCGGCTCCCGCGGCAGCAGGCACCTTGCCCTCCGAGACAATGCAACCGTAGGGAACAAAGCCGTCCTCGCCGGCATCGAGCACGGCCATGCGACGAGCGAGTTCGCGCGCAAAGCCGGCAGTATCGGCATCGCCGATCGCCAGGACAAAGTCCACGCCTTCGTCGGTCGCCAGGGCCACGGCTTCGTCGATCAGCTCGTCTCCCCCGTCACCCTCAACCGAGCCACAGCGAAAAAGCACGCGCTCGAGCAGGGCTCGATCAAGCGAGCCGAGCGCCGCCGTGACAAGTTCATCACGCGTATGTTTGTCACCGCCCAGCACCACCAGCGCCTTGGTGCCTCCGTAGTGAGCGACCAATCGTCCGCACCAGCGAGCCACGTCTCCATCCGCAACAAGGCGCGTCGGCATACCAAACCCATAATTGACCATCTTTTCCACAACCCTTCCGTGCGTATAGGCGGTATCAATCGTTAGGCTCATGCTACGAAGCGAGCTTTTCCGAGCTGTTTCGCGCTCTTTAGGGCTGCGTTAAAAACCCGATGCAGCCGCACGACCATACCTGCCAAAAAGGGACAGGTTTTGACGGTGTCCGGTCGAGCGGGTATTATCGAACATGTATTCGATAAGAACATGTGTTTGATGGGAGGACGCGTGGCGCACGAGCAGCACACCTACATCTGCATCGACCTCAAGACGTTTTATGCCAGCGTCGAGTGCGTGGACCGCGGGCTCGATCCACTCACCACCAACCTGGTCGTTGCCGACGAATCACGCGGACGCACGACCATCTGCCTCGCCATCACACAGGCCATGAAGGACCTCGGGATACACAATCGCTGCCGTCTGTTCGAAATTCCCGATGGCATCGACTACATCACGGCCGTACCGCGCATGCAGCATTACATGGAGGTGTCGGCGAAAATCTACGGTATCTATCTGGAATACGTCAGCCCCCAGGACGTGCACGTCTACTCCATCGATGAGTGCTTTATCGACGTGACGCCCTATCTGGACCTCTATCACACCGATGCGGAAGGGTTCGCCTGCACGCTGCGCGACGAGGTCCTCGCGCGCACCGGCATCACGGCGACGGTCGGCATCGGCCCCAACCTATTCCAGGCCAAGGTAGCGCTCGACATTGCCGCCAAGCACGTACCCAGCCGCATCGGCATACTCGACGACGAGGCCTTTCGCAAGGAGATCTGGCCCCATCGTCCCATCACCGATATCTGGGGCATCGGTCCCGGCGTGGCAGCCCGCCTCGAGAAATACGGCGTCTACGATCTGATGGGCGTCGCGGCGCTCGACGAAAACCTGCTTTACGACGAGCTCGGCGTCAATGCCGAATATCTCATCGACCATGCCTTCGGGCGCGAGCCGACAACCATCGCCGACATCCAAGCCTATCGCCCGCAAGCAACTTCGACCACCACAGGACAGGTGCTCTCAAAGGGTTATGCCTACGAACAGGCCTATACCGTCTTGCGCGAGATGGTCGATGCCGCCGTGCTGGATTTGATCGACAAGCACGTGGTGTGCGACAGCATCTCGCTCTTTGTGGGCTATGCAAGCGAGCGCGCCGACATCCGCAGGCTTGATGCCAGCGGCACTGCACAATATGTGGACGGATGCGGACACCTGCGCTCGAGTACGTCGAGCATCGAACCCACCGCAACCGCCGGCCCCGAGCTCGCACCCCGTGCGCCCAAGCCCGTCCAGCGCGATGACGAACGGCGTCGTCTGGTACGTGAGGCGCAGGCAATCGATGGCATCTTCGTGGGAGAGCATGGCGGCAAACCGCGCGGTGGCTATGCCGCACTCTTTGCGCACTCCAACGCCTCGCGCAAGCTGCCCGAGCGCACCAATTCGTTTAAGAAGATCATGGGATATTTCGATGAGCTCTGGGCACAGACTGTCGATCCCAAACGAACGGTCAAGCGCATCAACCTGGGATTTGGCAATCTGGTGCCCGAGGAATTTGCCACCATCGATCTATTTAGCGATATCGAGACGGATGAGCGCGAGCGCGACCTAGCGCGCGCCGTCCTGGCCGTGAAAGGCAAGTACGGCAAGAACGCGCTCGTCAAGGGATTAAGCTTTACCGCTGGCGCCACCGCGCGCGAACGCAACGATCAGGTAGGAGGACATCGTGCCTAAGTCCCAACAACAGCCGATGCGGCCACCGACACCTTTTGAACGCCTAGCGGACCCCGAGGGAAGACGTCGCTCCGCCGACCCAAAGCTCACCGCCAACGGCACCGTCCGTGCCGGCCGTGCCGCGCAGTTTATGCCCTTTGCCGCCCTCACGGGATACTACGAGCTCGTGCGTAAACAAGAGATCACCGCCGAGCCAAAATGCGAACTCACAGAAGAAAAAGCCCTCGAACTTTCGAAAAAGCTCGAGGGCCTCAAGCGTGGCGACTTGGTTCGTGTCACCTATTACGATACATACGGCTATCGCAGCCGCACCGGCATCCTCGACGAGGCGCTCCCTGCTTTCAAACTCCTCAAGCTCAAAGATATCGCCATCGACTTCGACGACATCCAGGACATCGAGCTACGCGGACGAGCCTAGACAAGGACGCGCATCCAAGGCAAGGCCTACAGCGTCATGACGTAGTAACCCGCATCTCTCACGACAGCCTCAAGGACACCGCGATCGATCGGCCGCTTGGAGCGCACGCGCGCTGTGTGGTCCGCATACGTCACCGTTGCCCACACGCCATCCAGCGCATTGAGGGCATTGGCTACGTTCTGAGCGCAGCCGTCACAGCTCATGCCGCCGATGAGCAGCTCATCGCTATAGGGGTAGTGGGACGGATCGGTATCCGCAACCACTACCTTCTTGGCCTTCTTACCGCTCGTGCCATCGCTGCAGCAGCTCTTTCCGTGTGTCGAAGCGACAATGCGACGCAGTCCAAAAAACATGCCGACGGCAATGACGGCCAACACGATGAGATTCGCAGGGTTGAGCAAGTCGCTCATGCGTTCCCCTTTCAAGTAGCACTATCTAGATACCCCCATGGGGTGTCCCCATCTTAACCCAAAATCGTGTCCGTTCGGTCAATTAGTTTCCCTCTTCAAACTTTTTTGTTGACCATGGCTTACTTTCGTGTATAAGTTTTCCTAGGCTAACAACTGAGGACCCGAAAGGAGCATCGTGACTCGAACCATTGACATCCCAACATACCAAACGGCTGTCGTGCGCAACTGCTCCCCTACGCTCGCAGGTATCAAGCCGGCTTCGCTCTTTACCTATCCCGGCGTCTACGCCAACCAAAACGGAAAACCCGGCGCCGCCCATATCGAAGAGCGACGCTCTCGCCTGCTCGCCGTCATAGCCCAATGCAACCGCGAGCTCCAGCCACTCGGAATCCATATGAGCGTTTTGGTCTGGCGCCCCTGCGGAGCGCTCATCTATGTGTATCGCCCTGCGGACCTCATGCGATACCTCTCCGACCCCCGTGCCACGACGGCGCTAGCCGCCGAAGGTTACGATGTCCACAACCTGCCCGCATCCCTGGTGCATCTCGCCGCGCGCATCACGCTGGCAAGCAGCAATGCCGCAGAAAGCGCCTATGACGGCAGCGTCTGCGCACTCGCGCGAAATAGGCACTGCGATACGGGGTGCATATGCGAGTTCCCCCACGAAATTGGCTATTTTTTGGGCTATCCCTACGAAGATGTCCATCAGTTTATCGTCCAGCACGGCGAAAACTATAAGGTCTTTGGCGCATGGAAGGTATACACAAACGTTGAGCAGGCGCTCACGACCTTCGATTCCTATCGCGCATGCACGCAATACCTTACCTACATCTATCAACAGGGCTGCACCCTGGGACAACTTGTCCAGGCAACCCGATAGAGCATACAAGACGCGGCCGCACGCCGCACAACCGAAAGGAAAACATATGAGCAAGATCGCCGTCGTCTACTGGAGCGGTACAGGCAACACCGAGGCCATGGCAAACTTCGTTGCCGAGGGTGCAACCGGTGCCGGCGCCGAGGCAGAGGTCATCTCCTGCGCCGACTTCTCCGCAGACAAGGCCGCCAACTATGACGCCATTGCCTTCGGCTGCCCCGCCATGGGTTCCGAGGAGCTTGAGTATGACGAGTTCCAGCCTATGTGGGACGAGGTCAAGGAGACCCTCGGCGATAAGAAGGTCGTCCTCTTTGGCTCTTATTCGTGGGCCGAGGGCGAGTGGATGGACAACTGGAAGGCCGATGCCGACGAGGCGGGCGTCAATGTCGTCGATTCCGTCATTTGCTACGATGCGCCCGACGATGAGGGCGAGACCGCTTGCAAGGCCCTCGGAGCCGAGCTCGCGTAACGAACCCAGGACCTCCAAAAGAGTCTGCATCAAAGCGCATCCTTATCCCTACAAAAGAGCGGGGGCTGGATTCAAGTCCAGCCCCCGCTCTTTTATAACGGCAGTTACATCAACCGGCTACGAGATATTGCCCAAGAACGCCTTGGTGCGCTCGCTCTTGGGGTGGTCGAAGACCTCGCTCGGCGTACCCTCTTCCACAATGACGCCGCCGTCCATAAAGACGACGCGGTCGGCGACGTCGCGGGCAAAGCCCATCTCGTGCGTCACGACGATCATGGTCATGCCATCGCGTGCCAGATCGCGCATGACACCCAGAACGTCGCGGACAAGCTCGGGGTCAAGCGCCGACGTGGCCTCGTCAAAGAGCATCACGTGCGGATTCATCGACAGGGCGCGGGCGATGGCCACGCGCTGCTGCTGGCCGCCCGAGAGCTGGCTCGGCATAAAGTCGATACGCTCGACAAGACCGACCTTGGTCAGCTCCTCGACGGCAATCTTCTCGGCCTCTTCCTTGCTGCGCTTGAGCACCTTCTGCTGCGCGAGCATGACGTTCTTTTTGACTGAGAGGTGCGGGAACAAATTGAACTGCTGGAACACCATGCCCAGATGCGTGCGCACCTTGTTAAGGTCGACGCCCTTGGCGCACACGTCCACACCCTCAACGACAATCGAGCCACTCGTGGGATGCTCCAGACGGTTGATGCAGCGAAGCATCGTCGACTTACCCGAGCCCGAAGGACCCAGGACTACGACGACCTCGCCCTTGTGCACATCCAGATCGATATCGCGCAGGACCACGTTGTCGCCAAAGGCCTTCTGGAGGTTCTTGATGCTGACAACGACCTCGTTCGAGTTATTGGTTTCGCTCATGATAGGACCTCCTTACAGACCGGCGATGTGATCGGCGGGCGTCGCGACAACCTGTCCGGCGCTCTTGGTGGGACGCTTCTTCTTGGTCTCGGCCGTGCCCAAAAGCCTCGCCTCAAGACCGCTCACTAAGCGAGCGAGCGGCAGGGTGATGACCAGATAGAACAGGGCGGCAACCACGTACGGTGTAATGGAGCCCGTCGTGGCCACGATGGTGCGGGCGTTCATGACGATCTCGACCACGCCCACGGCCGCGAGCAGCGACGTATCCTTGTAAAGCAGGATAAATTCACTGGTCAACGTAGGCAGGACATTACGGAACGTCTGCGGAATCATAACGTAGAGCAGTGTCTGGAAGGCGTTCATGCCCAGCGAGCGCGCGGCCTCGTTCTGGCCCTTGGGGATCGACTGAATACCGGCGCGGAAGATCTCACACAGGTAGGCGGACGAGTTCATGGCCATGACGATGACGCCGAGCACGTAGTCATCAACCTTGACGCCGGCCAACGGCAGACCGAAGAACGCGATATAGATCTGCAGGAACGCCGGCGTACCGCGAATGATATTCACGTAGATGCCGGCGAGGCAGCGCAGGATGCGCGACTTGGAGATGCGCATAAGCGACAGGGCGAAACCGAAGGGAATTGCCAGCGGAAACGCCACAAGCACGATCGAAAGCGACATGAGGAAGCCCTTAAAGACGATCGGCAGGCTCTGGACCAAAATGACCGGGTTCAGGAACAGGCGCAGGAACATATTGGAGTTCCAGGCCTCGACCCACGGCTGCTCTTTAAGGTCGGCCAAGAAGCTATCGAAGGCCGTCACGCCCTTGATCTCCACCGACGGAATCTTGGAGATCTTCTTGGTCGAGCCATCGGCCAAAGTGTAGGTGCCGCTAAAGGCCTCATCGCCGCCCTCGACGGGGAAGGTCACGCCGTAGACCTCGACGCGGAAATAGCCGCCGGCAGGCGCCGTCTCGCCAAAATCAATCTTGAGCGTCTGACCATCGACCTTGCACGTGGGCTTCATGGGCGTACGGTCCATAAGGTCATCGCCCGAGAGCATCGTCAGGCGCGTATCATCGGCGCCAAAGGTCGTGCCGTCGGCAAACGTCAGCGAAAGGCCGCCCAGCTCCTCGTCGGCATCGGCCTGGACCTCCCAGGTGATGCGGGTCTCGGTGCCACCGACCACGTCGCTACCCGAACCGGTATTGGGTCGGGCGGTGATCTTTGCGGTCTCAAGCGCCTCGGCGGTCGTGGGCACGCAGGCCCCCGCGCACACCAGGGCGAGCGCCACAGCCAAAGCGCAGGCTAGCTTTTGGAGCATCGAGGGCAGTTGATAGCTCTGGCCCATAGCTCCTTGGTTCAATCGAGACAAGGTGGCTCCTAACGTTTAAGTTGCCGACATAACGGGGCGGGATGACGCCCATTCAAGAAGCGCAAAGGCCCTCTCCGCCAAAACGGAAAGGGCCCGCGCGCAATCAAGTAGCTATTTTACTTGATGTTGTACTTAGCCATGAGGGCGTCAACGGTACCGTCATCGGTCAGGTCCTTGATGGCCTGGTTGATGTCGTCCTTGAGCTTGGTGTTGCCCTGGTTGATGGCGATGGCGTACTCCTCGCCGGTGCTGATCTGCTTGATGGTCTGGCAGGTGTTGAACTGCTCGGCGGTCAGCTGGCTGGCAACGGAGCGGTTGGTGACTACGGCGTCGCCCTTATCGGACTGCAGGGCGCTGAAGCACTCGGTAGCGTCCTTGTAGGGGACGATCTTGGCCTTGGGGAAGTTCTCCTGGGCAAAGGCCTCGGCGGTCGAGCCAGACTGGACGATGATGGTAGCGTCAGCGTTGTTGAGCTTCTCGCTGTAGTTGTCGGCCGTGATGTCGGTGTTATCGACCTTGGTCACGATAGCCTGATCGTCCATGTAATAGGAATCAGAGAAAGTGACTTCCTTCTCACGCTCGGGCGTGTCGGTGATAGCCGCGATGGAAACGTCATACTTGGCGCCCGAAGCGACGCCCGGAACCAGCGTGTCAAAGTCATTGTTGACATACTCGACATCCAGGCCCAGCTTGTCGCCGATAGCCTTGATGAGCTCAAGGTCAAAGCCCTGGTAGTCGCCGTTGTCATCCTTGTACTCAAACGGCGCATACTCGGCAGAGGTGCCGACGGTCAGCGTACCGTCCTTGACGAGCGCGTACTCCTTGGAGCCATCGACCTTCTCGACCTTAGCGTCGTCAGAGCTGCTGGAACCGGCATCAGAACCAGAGGTGGCGTTGGACGAGCCGCAGCCCGTCAGAGCAAGGGCGAGCGCCATAGCACCCGTGGCGGCAAATGCGCCAAGCTTCTTCAGCTTCATAATCAGTCTCCTTCCGGTGACCTCGTTTGATTCAGAGGTCTGCAAAAACTGTTGGCTATTATGCACCCGGAATTACGAATCTGCAATGAGAAAACTGATTGAAACAAACCCATAACGTGAATGGAATACTCTACTTTGTGACAGTCATTACTGCTGCAATGACCTTAATAGTCTAATTTCAGCTGCATAACCTGCAAGTTCGTTCGGAGTCTCCAAAATAAACGGCAGCGAACGCAAACGGCCATTCGATACAATATTCTGCATAACCTGCATACCGCCACCAAATTCCTCGCTGCCAAGATATCCCTTGCCGATGCACTCGTGACGATCTTTATGGGCACCACAAGGGTTCTTGGAGTCATTGATATGCACGGCGCGCAGGCGCTCGATACCCACCACACGATCGAACTCGTCGAGTACGCCGTCCAGATCATGGATGATGTCGTAGCCGGCATCGCTCACATGGCAGGTATCCAAACAAACGCCCAGCTTGGCCGACAGCTCGGGGCGCTTGCCGGCAACACCCTCAATGATGAGCGCCAGTTCCTCAAAGCTACGACCCACCTCGGTGCCCTTGCCCGCCATGGTCTCGAGCAATACCGTCGTCTGCTGCCCCTCAAACATCACCTGGCACAGCGTGTCGACAATCATCTGAATGCCGGCGTCTGCCCCCTGTCCCACATGCGCGCCAGGATGGAAGTTGTAGTAGTTGCCGGGCAGCGCTTCCAGACGCTGCAAATCTTCCGCCATAGCCTCCAAGGCAAACTCGCGCGCCCGCTCCTTAGCGGAGCAGGGGTTATAGGTATACGGGGCATGCGCCACCAGCGGTCCAAAGTCGTTTTGCGCCATAAGCTCGCGCAGAGCCGCCACGTCATCCATGTCAAGGTCTTTTGCCTTGCCACCGCGCGGGTTGCGCGTAAAGAATGCAAAGGTATTGGCGCCAATGGACAACGCCGTCTCCCCCATTGCCCGATAGCCCTTCGTCGTCGAAAGATGACACCCGATCGTCAGCATCTCCAGCTCCCCCTCATCAGTTGCGGTGAAATACGGTCTATTGGTGCCTTATTTTGGCGCAAACAGACCGTATTCCACCGCAAGTTATAAAAGGGGCATCAGAGATGCGGGCCGCCAAGCACTACGGCTACGGGCGCCAACGTCATAATCCCCTATGCGTCAGTACCAAGCCCTAGAGGGCTAGACGGATTGCATCGATAATGCGTGCGCAGCGCTGTGTGGCGGCAAGGGGCATGACGGGACTCTCGAGTTTCCCCGCCCGGATGAGCTGGGTCGCATGCTGAATTTCACCGTAGAAATCATCGACCTCAAACGGGGCATTTATTTCGAGCACTCGTCCGTCGGAGCACTTCACATGGGCGAGCTCGGGGCGATGGAGGCGCTCGATTTCCAACGAGCCCCGCTCGCAGGCAATCGTTAAGCGGCTTTCATATGCTGCTTTGCCGTCGCACGCCATATGAATGGGTATGCCGCCGACGCTCATATGGATATCATCGGCCCAATCCACGTGACCGCCCGATACGTCACGCCAGCGAACTTCACGAGACGAAACATCGCACGCACCCGCAAGCAGATCCTCAAACCACCCGACCGCATAGCAGCCCATGTCATATAGACAGCCACCCTGCAACGGATCAAGCAGATAGCCCGAAGGAGACTCGCCGTAATCGAGCTTTTGCACGCTTTCAATCGAGACAATACGGCCAAGCTCACCCGACGCAAGCAAGTCCTTCACGCGAGTGCGCATCGGGCAAAACCGATTCTTCATCGCCTCCATAAACAGCACGCCGCGCTCGCGAGAGATGGAGGCAATCGAGAGAGCCTCTTCCTCACTCAAAACGGCCGGCTTTTCGCACAGCACGGCCTTTCCGGCGCGCAGCGCGCGACAGGCCCAACGCGTATGCATGCCATGCGGAAGAGCCAAGTAGATTGCGTCGACATCGGGGTCGGCAATCAGCGCGCCATAAGCCGCGTCGCCGTTATTGTCGACCGAGGCATGGCCATGCGCAGCATCGATCGAAAACGCTCGGCAAAATTCCTCGACATGTGCAGGAGTGCGGCCGGCCGCAGCCACAAGCCGTGCCCCGTCCACCTCCTTGAGCGACGATGCAAATCGATGCGAAATGTGCCCGGCGCCCAAAACGCCCCAACGAACCTCACGCAAATCATCACATGAATCTCGATGACCCACGACAGCCCCCTTCAGTTGCGGTGAAATAGTTCCTGTTTGGGGGTGCGGACGATTTCTTGGACCGCGCCTAGGCGTATCCAAGCTTCCTGCGGTACTCCATCGGGCTCAGCCACCCGAGGGACTTCTTGATCCGCTCCTCACGATAGTACACGA
>CABUQW010000051.1 GCA_902493895.1 uncultured Collinsella sp.
GAGCCACTACCAGGGCACGGAGTACGATTGCTACGGTAGCAAGGGCACGCCCGCTACGCGTGGCGCATATCGCCCCATCGGCATCAACCGCAACAGCCAGCTCGCCGTGTTGCAGCTGCGTCCCTATGCGCAGCCGGCCTATCGCGCCGTGCAGTGGATGGCGTTTGGCTCCAACTCGTTTAACGCGCTGGTTCCGCTGTACGCCAACGTCGAGACCATGCCCGAGTACTATGCCGACACGCAGGCTCGCGTGACGTCCGAAAACTTCTACTGGGTCAACCGCCTGATCGGCGCGCTGGCTGACGTCCGCTTCCATGAGTGCGGTCGCGCGGTCGAGGATTATCAGGAGAAGATCGGTGGCATGGGCCACAAGCAGATCCATGACGTCGACGCTGCCGTAGCCGCTCTGCCCGAGGTCGAGGTGCCTGCCGAGCTTGCACGCGCCAACGAGGCCTTTGCCGAGCGTGTTCGCGTGGAGACCGATGCCCTGCTGGGCAAGGTGCTTTACACCACGAGCTGCGCCATGAAGAACTCTTTCGCGATGAATGACAACGTGAGGTAGGGATTTCCCGTCGATCGAATAGCGCTAAAACGCTTTGTCGCTTTCGCTCAATCTTGGGTACAAGAACGCCAATGCAGTTGTTTGTGATTGGAGATAACCATGGTTATGAAACTCGATCAGCTTGTTAACGGCGCCATTAACGTGGGCTTTGGCGCTGCCGCCGTTGCTGTCGAAGGCGGCAAGAAGGTCCTCGACGACCTTAACACCAAGGGCGAGCAGGTCCGCAAGGACACCGCCACCCCCGATATCGCCCGCAGTGTGTCCGACATGTTCGAGCAGGCCGGCGGTACCATCTCCGATCTGACCGAGCGCTTGGGCATGCAGGGCGAGACCGCGGCCCAGCGCGTGCTTGACGAGCTCATCCTTGCCCGGGTCCGCGTCATGACCGCCCCCGAGCGCACGGCCTTCCTGGCCCATGTGCGCGACATCGTCGATTCGGTCGAGGACAACGTGACCTCGGTGCCCGTCGAGTCCGTTGAGCCCGACGATGCGAAGGATACCGAAGAGGCCGAGTAGCAGCGCAGATGGCAGATTCCACCACCGATTACAACAATCTAGATCCTTTGGGTGACGAGGCGGCGGTTGTCGATGAGGTCGATGCCGCCGTCTCGGGCGCTCGCAAAAAGCCGCGCGCTGTCGATATGGTCCCCGAGGAGCCCGACGCGATGGCACCGGACGAGGAATACCAGCTCACGCCGGCGGGTCGTCGCGAACGCATTGGGCAGATTGTTCGCCTGGTCAAAAAGTACCGCGTGTGGGATAACCTCACGCCGGTTCGTTTGCGCCGCCTGCTCGAGGAACTCGGCCCCATGTTCGTCAAGATGGGGCAGATTCTGGCCAACCGGTCCGAGATTCTGCCGCAACGCTTTTGCGACGAGCTGCGTCGTCTGCGCTCCGACGTGGAGCCGGTGCCGTACGAGGTAGTGCTTCGCTGTCTGGAGGAAGAATACGGCCTGCGCCTGGGGGAGATGTTCGATGCGATCGATCCCAATCCGCTTGGTAGCGCATCGCTCGCGCAGGTGCACCGCGCTCGTCTGGTGACGGGCGAGGACGTGGCCGTCAAGGTGCAGCGCCCCGGTGCGCAGCAGGTTATGGCGCAGGACATCGATATCATCCGCTCGGTGGTGCGTATCGTTTCCAAGTTCGTCAACACCGATCAATTCGTTGACCTGCACGGCGTGGTCGAGGAGCTGTGGACCTCGTTTCGCGAGGAGACCAACTTTTTGGCCGAGGCCAAAAACCTCAACGACTTCTACGAGTTCCATAAGAGCGTTCATGGCGTGACGTGCCCTAAATCCTACCTGGACCTGTGCACCGAACACGTGGTGGTTATGGACTACGTCGACGGCATTTCGATCGCCGATCCTGAACGCTTGGTGGCCGAGGGCTATGACTTGGAAAAGATCGGTGCCGCGATTGTCGAGGACTACTCGACGCAGGTGCTCGATGACGGCTTTTTCCATGCTGACCCGCATGCGGGAAACATCATCCTCAAGGACGGCATCGTTTACTTTATCGACTTGGGTATGGTCGGACGCATGTCGAGCCACGACCGCGGTATCGTCAAGGACATGATTTTCGCCGTGGCCGAGGGCGACGTGCCCAAGCTCAAGGATTCGCTCATGCGCTTCGTCGTGACGCGTGGCGACTCGGCCGAGCTCGATCATTCAGCGTTTTTGTCCGATTTGGACTTTATCGTGGCTGACTTTGCGGGCCTTGACCTTAAGGACCTAGATATCGGCGAGTTTTTGACCTCGCTGTTAAACCTCGCGCGCAAAAATGACGTTGAGCTGCCGAGCGTGGTGACGATGTTCGCGCGCGGCATGGTGACGCTCGAGGGCCTGCTGACCGAGTACATGCCCGACGTCAACATGATCCAGATCATTCAGGCACACATCAAAAACGAGAAGAGCACCTATGCGCGCGTGCGCGATATGAGTCGCGACTTTGCGGCGAGCAGTTATCGCGCGGCGAAGGGCTCACTCGAGGCGGCTGAGTATCTGGGCCTGGCTTCGCGTATGCTCACACGCGGCCAGCTTAAGGTGAACACGCAGATCATGAGCAGCGATAAGGCGCTGCGACAGCTGGGTGGGATTATCGACCGCATGTCGATGGCTATCGTTATCGCCGGTCTGTTTATCGGTTCGTCGGTGGTGTACTACGCGCGCATCGAGCCGGTTGTGTTTGGTATCCCGGTCATTGGCTTTATGGGCTACGTGAGCGCGCTGGTGCTGGCACTTATGCTGGGCCGCAATATCTGGCTCAACAGCCACGGCGGCAAGCACTAGAGTCTGCGACCGTCACCGCATTTTCCTATCGCAAACAATAGCTTTTACCTTGGGCTTCGCCTGCGTGCGAGGCCCTTTTGCGTGATAGCATATTGACGGTATTAATCGATGGCCTAGATGGTGGTGCGGAGACGCACGAATGCGCGGTTTTCCTGCGCGTTTGGGAGAATCGGGGTGCAAGTCCCCGGCTGTACCAGTAACCGTAATTCCTCTTGGCTCGGGATGCTCGCGTCGCAGATCGGACGACGTGCCCGAGCCGTTAAGGTTAAGTCGGATCGCCTCCCATCTTGCACGTTGCCGCGGCGTATGCCGCCGGTGTGCATAGGGCTCTGGAGGGAAGGGGACCCCGATGGGGGAACTCGAGCGCAACATGCGCGATGACGTGGGGCAGCCGCTGGGCAATGCTCCAAGTACAGACAATGGGGGACAAATGGATATGTTTGAGGACGAGCGTGAGCGCGCCTCGTTGCATCGTCGTGGCGCGATTGCACGCGGTGTAGCCAAGCGCGGCCTGGTGGCATTCCTGGCCTTCGCGATGGCCTTTGGCACCACGCCGGCTCAACTGTGGGCCGAGGGCATTGCCGAGGCTGTGGCTCAGGCTGCGACGCCGGGCGAGGACGCAGCGCTTGCGGGCGGTACCGCCGAGCAGAGCGGCACCGAGGTCTCGGATTCCGAGGGCGCGCCTGCAGCTAGTGCCGCCACAACAGAGGCAGCAACTGGCGACGAAGGCTCGGCGACGGGGGAGAGCCCTGCTACGAGCGAGCAGTCTTCGACGGCATCCGCTGGCCAAGCAGGATCTGCCGCCGCGACTGCCGTCCAGACGGAGAACCCGACAGAAACCGGCGATGTCGCCAAGAAGCAAGTCGAGGTCTCGTTCTCGATTATCGGCACCGATGCCGACGGCAAGGCTCAGACCTGGGTGGCACCCACGCAGCTCAAGCTCGACGAGGGCGCGACGGCTGCGGATGCCTTCGTTAAGCTGCAGCAGAAGACGGGCTTCAAGGCAGACTACGATCCGAACACGGCATACGGTTTCTACCTCAAAAGCATCACATCCCCGAGCGATGGCCGTACGCTTGCCTTCGATCCGACGACTTATGCCTTCTGGCAGCTGTTCGTCGACGGTGCGTCTTCCTCGGTTGGCGCGAGCAGCGTTAAGCTCACCCAGGGGCAGAAGGTTGAGTTTGCCTATACGGCTGGTAGCGCGTCCCCTGTCGTTAAGGACCAGGTTGCCGCAAATGTGACCGTCATTGGTCGCGATGCCCAGGGCAAGACTCAGGCTTGGGTCGATAACGCGCAGTATGTGGTGACGTCCGGCTCGAGCGCGCTTGATCTTACGAAGGTCGCACTCGAGGCGAACGACATTGACGCCGTTGCTGCGGGCTCCTTCATTCTGAGCCTTAAGTACAACGGTGTTGAGCTGGGTACGCCCCAAGATTATTCGACCTATTGGCAGCTGTTCATCAACGGCAAGTCGAGTGACTATACGGCGGACAATGTCACCATCCATGCCGGCGATACCGTTACGTGGTTCTACGGTGGCTGGGGCGACCAGCTGCCCTCCGATTCTGTCCATGCTTCTGTTCAGGTTCTCGGTAAGGACAAGGACGGCAAGCAGCAGGTTTGGGCTTCGACGGGCCAGACGAGTCTCAAGGTAGGCTCCACTGCCAAGGATCTCCTTGAGCAGACCGGCCTTAAGCTCGATGCTAGCGAATCGTCTTGGGGCTGGTTCCTCAACGGCATTTATTCGCCGTTCGATGGTAAGTCCTATGGCTGGGATGCTGCGACCAATAGCTATTGGCGCTTCTACGTAAATGGCAAGTTCGCCGACGTTGGCGCCGGTGCCTACGAGCTCCATGAGGGCGATGCCGTCACCTTTATGTATGGTGCTGACGCCGATGCCCTTCCTGGCCAGGTTCTTGGGTCTGTCGATGTTATCGGTCCCGATGTCAACGGCAACAATGCTCGCTGGGGCTCGGCAAGCAACGTTTCTCTGCCCGAAGGCTCTACTGCCCAGAACCTTATTGAGACGGTTCTGAAGGCCCAGGGCGTTACGTACAACGGCTCCCAGAGTGGTGAGTACTGGTTCCTCAATTCCATCAACTCGCCATTCGAAGACGAGACGTACGGCTATGATGGTGCGACCAACAAATATTGGCACCTGTATATCAATGGAGAGCCCTCCTTACTCTGCGCTAATCAGATTACGCTCAAGAGCGGCGATAAGGTCACACTTGCCTATACCACCGACGATTCGGCCATGCCCGATCCCGACAAGATTGTCGTGGACCCGGGTGCGACGACTCCTGATTGGGATGCCGAGTGGGCCGGCTACGGCAACAGTGGCAACGGTTCGACCGTAACGGATGCCAAGACGCCTGCGCAGGCCGCCGGTCTTAAGTGGGCCTTCGATTGGAAGGCCGAGTCTGGTCAGCAGTATGCCAACTGCAGCGAGCCTGTCATTGCTAACGGCTTTGTGTACATCGCGACCGAGAACGAGCTCATTAAGATCGATTCGTCCACGGGCAAAAAGGTTGCCTCTGCGCCGCTTGCCTCCAAGGTGAGCTATACCTCTCGTCCGATCTATACCAATGGCCTTATCATCGTTCCGCTCAACGGCGGTGCGGTCCAGGCGATTACTGCAGACAAGCTGATCTGCAAGTGGCTGACGCCTGGTTTGACGGACTTGACGCAGAGCTCCTGCACCGTCGTTTCGGACGGCGAGTACGTCTATGTAGGCTCGGTCGATATTTCGTATGACGAGAATTACAATGCGACCTACGGCAACGGCTCCTTTGCGCGCATTAAGATTGCCACGGGCGAAGTTTCTTGGCAGAACATCGACCCTGCCGAGGGCTATTACTGGACTGGTGCGGCTTTGACGGATAAGTATGCCATCGTTCCTACGAGCGCGGGTACGCTTAAGTGCATTGATAAGACGACGGGCGATGTCGTTTCGACCATGAAGCTCGGCGCTGTCGCAAATGCCGATTGCATTGCCGATCCGTCCAATGGCTCGACCTTCTATCAGATGACGCACGACGGAAAGCTCCATGTGATTTCGCTTTCGGCGAAGGGCGTGCTGAGTGAACAGAAGACGGTTGATCTGGGCCTTACGAATAATCTGAGCGCCCCTGCGGTGTCTGGTGACAATCTGATTGTCGGCGGACAGACGGCTACTGGCTCTGCTCTGGTTCTCTATAACCTGAAGACGGGTAAGACCACGATGGTCGCTGCTGCCGACGGCAAGGCGCTGCCGGCTGGCCTCAACGGTATTGCTGCTACTCCGCTGGTGAGTGTTCAGGGCGGCAAGACCTATGTGTACTTCACCGTTAACAGCGCGGATAGCAAGGATTACGTCAACTACTCTGCTGGTGGTGGCGTGTATCGCTATACGCTCGGCGATGCAGAGGCGACGCAGATTTATGATGCGGCTGGCCATTACCAGTACTGTGACTCTCCGGTCATTGCCGATGCTTCTGGCAATCTCTACTACATTAATGATTCGGGCACGCTGTTTAAACTTGGAGCTGTCGAGTCTTGGACGGTTGCCTTTAACTCCAACGGCGGGTCTGCTTGCGACACTAAGTTTGTTGCTACGGCCGATGGCAAGCTGGTCAAGCCGGTCGATCCGACGCGCGATGGCTACACTTTCGGCGGTTGGTATACCGATGAGGCTTGCGCGCAGGCGTATGACTTCAGTACGCCGGTGACGGCCGACCTGACGTTGTATGCCAAGTGGACCAAGAATGCCGTTAACCCTGGCGGTAATGGCGGTTCAGGCTCCAATGGCGGCAATGGCGGCGTTGGTTCGAATGGCGACGGCGGTTCTAGTACCGGTACTGGTTCCGGCACTGGCGCTGGCGCTGGTTCTGGCTCCGGCTCGAAGGGCGGCGCTATTGCCCCGGGCCAGAAGCCGGTGACCAAGACGACGGTGTCGACCAAGACCGAGACCAGGGACAACAAGTCCGACAAGAAGGACTCCGATAAGTCCGATAAGAAGGACGAGAAGAAGTCTGACAAGAAGTCTGACAGGAAGTCTGACAGGAAGGACGGCAAGTCCGACAAGAAGTCCGACAAGAAGTCCGATTCCAAGTCCGATACGGGTGCTGTTTCCACGACCACTGCTAAGAAGTCCTCTAGTGCTTCCGAGCAGGAGACTGGCACCAATCCGCTCGCCATCGTTGGCATCGCCGCCGGCGTGATTGGCCTCGCGCTCATCGCCGTCTTCGTGCTGACCAAGCGCGGCAAGGGTGACGGTAATGCCCGATAAGCCCAAGGAGACCAGCGGGCAACAGCCCGACTCCTCGTTTATCCAGCTCGATGATCCAAAGCAAAAGGGCGCCGCTTCGGCGGCGTCCGCCTCTCGTCGCAAGGCGCTCCTTGGCGTTCTTGCTGCCGCGTGCACCATTCTGATCGTCGTCTCGCTGGGCTTCGTCCATCCTTCCGAGAGCGGCGCCTGGTCCATTGACTGGATCGTTCAGACCGTGACGGGGGAGAGCGTCGTCGCCAAGGACACCAAGGGGTCTGGCTCGTCTGCCGCTTCGGGCGAGGCCAGTTCCAAGGATTCCAAATCTTCGAATGATGCAAAAGACGAGCCCAAGGGTTCGAACGACGCCAAGGACGATTCCGAGTCTTCAAACAAGGAATCGGACAAAAACTCGGATAGCAAGAAGTCCGAGGACCGGGGCGGCAAGAAGTCTGGCGATAAATCCGCTGCCCAAAATACGGGAGCCGGTGATACTTCCAATGCGTCTGGCGGTGCTTCTTCGGGCGGTGGCCAGTCGTCTGATGGAGCCTCGTCCTCTAATGGTGGAAACGCCTCCTCGGGCAGCCAAAGCGGCTCACAGGAGTCCAGCTACGTTACGGTGACGGTTTCGGTCACATCGAGCGCTGTGGGCAATCCTGTGTCCTCTGGCGGCACCTTTACCTTTAACGAAGGCGCTACCGTTTACGATGCCCTGTGCGCGCTGGGCCTTTCTGTCAACGCACACGGCTCGTCGTACGGCACGTATGTTTCCGCGATTGGCGGTTTGGCCGAGAAACAGCACGGCGGTACGAGCGGCTGGATGTACTCCGTCAACGGCACAACGCCCATGACGGCCTGCAGCAACTACGTTCTCTCAAACGGTGACAACGTAGTCTGGTATTACGTTACAGGCTAGAGGCCTCGACATAGCGCGCCAGACGGGCGGTTCGGACAAACATCCGGGCTGCCCGTTTTTCATGCGTAGAGGACTGGGTCGCCGGGTCTCTCGGCAAACAAAAAACCGGTTGGAACGGGAATTCCAACCGGTTATACATTCAAGCAAATAGTGAATCGACTACGACCGTGCACCCTCGAGGAAGAAGCGGCGGCTGAAGTAGTTGTACCAGGTGACGAGGAACGTTGCGATGGCCTTCATGGCCTGGTAGCCGATGCTCAAAAACGTGACGCCCACAAACATGTACAGGTCGTTGAGGCCCAGGCCGATCACCGACAGGATGGTGAAGATCGTGAACTCGCGCTTGCGGCTCATGCCTTCGCGGTGGTCGAACACGTACTTCATGCTGAGCCAGTAGTTGACCACGACGGACGTGATAAACGAAACCGTGGTGCTCATCAAAAAGTCGAGGTGGAACAGCTCGACGAGCGCAATGAGCATGCCCCAGTCGATGCCAAAGGAGATAAGACCCACGACGGCAAACTTGAGGAACTGCTTGGTATGAGGTTGTGCCAGCGCCTTGCGCACGTAATCACATCCAATGCGTTGATGAATCGAGCAGAGGATACTTTAGAGCTTTTACAAGGGAAACGTAAGGTCTTTGCCAAGAACTATATGAACTCGCCAAATTTTCAAGAGCTAATCCGCAAACGTTGAAAATTTGCCCGTAAACGAGCGACACCCACGGACGATACTGCGCTGAGTGCGCGTCGTCCGTGGGCGCCGTAATGCTGCAGGGGTTTCGAGCTATTTTGTCTCGTCGCCCTCCAGGAAGATTTTTCGGGTCACAAAGTTGTAGACCATGACAAGCGCGGTGGCGCAGATCTTGGCGATATTGGCCTCGAGTCCCAGGCCGGCGTTGAGCGCCAGCACGATGCCGTCGTTGAGCACCAAACCGATCACGGACAGCACGACAAAGATGATGAACTCGCGGCGGCGGCTCATGCCTTCTTTGTGCGCAAACACGTACTTCATGCTTGCGAGGTAGTTAAAGATGAGTGAGATGATAAAGCCGCTGGTGTTGGCGATTAGGATGTTGAGGCCCAGACCGTAGTGGAGCAGATTCATAATGCCAAAGTCGATAACCGTGGCAATGACACCGACGACGCCAAATTTCATGATCTGCGCAAGGAGCTTTTGCATGGTACCTGCCTTAAGCTGGCGCCGAAGCGCCGCGGGGATGACAAACTCAGCAAGTTTAGCCAATCCCCGCGGGTGGTGCTAGGCGCGCTCCTCGATAGCACCGTTTCTATATGCATCGAGCAGCTGACGCAGGTCTTGGATCTGGCTGCGGATCTTGGCGCCAGTATCGGTGTCGCTCACCATGCGGCGACGGTCCGCTTGGTCAAAACGGTTGGTCTCGCTTTCGATGTCCACGTTGCGCGTGAGTGCCTCGGCAACCGTCGTAAAGGCCCGGTGCGACTTGAGGCGGCAGCCGCGCGAGCTCGAGATGAGCGTATAGCCGGCGATGCCCGTCTTGGGATGGTAAGCGCGGCAGAAGCCGCCATCGATGACCAGCAGCTTGCCCTCGGCGCGGATGGGCTGCTCGCCCTTGGTGGTTTTAACGGGCGTGTGGCCGTTGATGATGTGGCCGGTCGGCGAGCATGCCATGGGCGCGACGCCAAACTCGCGCATGATATCATCGCAGACCGAGGGCGACTTGGTAAGCGTAAAGTACGGGTCCATCGGCTCGACCCAGGTGCTCTTATCGGCGATATAGGCGCGCTCAAAGGTACGCACCAGGCGTCCGCTGGCGGGCGAGTTAAAGCCAATCCACAGGTACCACATCCAGTCGAGAGCGTCGCGGTCGCCCACGCGCCAGGCGCGGCGGGCGATGTGGTCGCAAAAATCGAGATAATCGCGGCCAGCGTGCCAGGTGCCCAGACAGTTCATGCTGCTAAAGGTGCCGTCTTCGTTGAGCGGAACGCAGCCGTGGAAGAGCAGGTTGCCGTTGGCGACCTTGTACATCGAGCCGTGGGAATAGAGGAAATCGATATGGCGATGCAGGTGATCGGCGGTGACAAACTCGGACACGAGCTTGTCGATGATGTGCTGCTCCTGGGGCGTGAGCGTATAGGGGTCCGCCGGGTCGACGGTGGGGAAGTCGTTGGTCGTGAGTGGCCACACGCTGCCGTCGGCGAGCGTGACCGTGCCGGTGTCGTGGTCGATCTTGTCGAGTAACAGACGGTCGGTCATGTCGAACTCGGGGTGGAGCTGGATAATCTGGCCCTCGAGCTTAAAGAGCAGCACGTTGATAGCCTTGATCAGCGGGGTGATGGACTCACCGGCGGTGTAGGTGGCATCGGCAAAGGCGACGAGCTCACGCAGCGAGATACCGTAGTCATTCTCGAGGATCTCGTAATTGTCGTAGCGTAGGTTGTTACGCAGCACCGTGGCGATGCAGGCGGGCTCACCGGCGGCGGCGCCCATCCACAGCAGATCGTGGTTGCCCCACTGGATGTCGAGCGAATGATAGGTGAGCAGGCGGTCCATAATCTTGGCAGCGCCGCCGCCACGGTCGAAGATATCGCCCACCAGGTGCAGGTGGTCGACGGCCAGGCGCTTGATGAGCGAAGCGAGCGACTCGATAAAGTCGTCGGCGCTGGCGGTCTCCAGGATGGACTCCACGATGCGCTCGTGATAGCGCACGCGATAGTTGTTCTCGTCCGGGTGCGTGTGCAACAACTCGTCGATGATGTAGGCGTAGTCGCGCGGGATGGCCTTACGCACCTTGGAGCGCGTGTAGCGGCTTGAAAGTGAGCGA
>CABUQW010000052.1 GCA_902493895.1 uncultured Collinsella sp.
GCAACGACGCGGCCAGGATGGCCAAGGCGATACTGTCGCACGACGTCACCCCGGTATGGGTGCCGTCCCCCGAGATCGAGGGGCTCAGGGACCTCGCCGGGGCCCACGACGCGGCGACCGCGAGGCTCGCGGCGGCGAAGCAGCGGCTCCTGGCGTTCCTGGCCCGCCGGGGCTACGCCTACGGCGGCACGACGCCGGCCGGAAACCCCCGGAGGTACTGGACGTACGACTTCCTCAGGTGGCTCGACAAGGTCCGGCCCGCCGACGACGGCGGCATCCGGGCGCTTGCGGCGCTGAGGAACGAGGTCGAGGCGGCCGCCGAGACGCGCGACGACCTCCTCGCCGAGTACAGGGCCGCCGTCGCGGCGGGCCCCCTCTCGGCGGAGGTCGAGGCGCTCCAGTCAATCAAGGGGTGCGGCTTCGCGCTCGCCGCCGCCTTCGCGTCCGAGGTCGGCGACTTCTCGAGGTTCCGCTCCGGCAGGCAGGTGACGGCCTACTTCGGCCTCGCCCCGAAGCAGAGGTCGAGCGCGGACTCCGTGCGCCTCGGCGGGATCAGCGGGGCCGGCAACGCCCTCGTCAGGAGGCTGGCCGTCGAGGGGTCCTGGAGCTACGTCCAGGCGAGCCACCAACCGAAGCTGATGCCCAAGGGCAGCGGCGTCCCGCTCGAGGTGAGGATGCACGGGAGGAAGGGTTCCGAGCGCCTGCTCCGGCGCCGCGAGGAGATGCTCGCCAGGGGCATGCCCCAGGCGAAGGCGAACGCCGCCACCGCAGCCGAGCTCGTGAGGTGGCTGTGGGCCCTCGGCGCGATGTGCCGGGAGGCAACCGAATAGACATAGCCCCCGTCCCGGCGAGCCGGGCAGCCTTCGGGGATACCCCCGCTTTCGCTGGGCGCGCGGCAGCGGCCGCATGCGCGTAGTCAGACTTGGGGAGCCCCGCCGAAGGAGAGGATTGCGGGCCGCCGGAGCGGTATCCGCGGATATGAGACTGAGCCGAAGGCGTCGACGACATGCCGGGGGCGGACCGGGACGGGTTCAACGGCAGGCCCCGCCGACCGATTGCAAGCGGTCGGCGGGGCCATTGTGGCTCTTGACAGCGGATTGGGCCATATGAGCGAAAACGCCCCTAGGCGAGCAAGGTGACGTGAAAGAGGAGGGAAGCGTACTTTGGGTACGCGACCGACGACTGAACGTCAGATTGCCGCCTAGGGGCGCTTGCAGCGTCGGACGGTTACGGCGTTTGGTAAAACGCCGTAACTCTAAATACGTTCCGCGATCTCGTGGATGAGGTAGTCGGTCTTTTCCCAGCCCAGACACGGGTCGGTAATCGACTTGCCAAAGACGCCGCCGTCGACCGGCTGGTTGCCGTCCTCCAGGTAGGACTCGATCATAAAGCCCTTGACCAGCTTGGAGATGGACTCGTTGCGGCGGCAGCTGTCGAGCACCTCCTTGCAAATGCGATACTGCTCCAGCGGACGCTTGCCCGAGTTGTCGTGGTTGCAGTCGATGACCGCTGCCGGATTGGCATAGCCGGCATGCTCGGTATAGCGTTCGGCCAGGCGTTCCAGGTGTTCGTAGTGGTAGTTGGGGTAGGTGCGCCCATCGAGACCGATGTAGCCACGCATAACGGCGTGTGCGAGCGGGTTGCCGTCGCACTCGACCTCCCAGTTGCGGAAGATGAAGCTCTGGTGCGCCTGCGCGGCGTAAATGGAGTTGAGCATAACGGTGGTAGAGCCGGCAGTGGGATTCTTCATGCCGACGGGTACCGAAATGCCGCTCGACACCAGGCGATGCTCCTGGTTCTCGACCGAGCGTGCGCCCACGGCAACATAGCTCAGCAGGTCAACGAGGTATTGGTAGTTGGACGGGTAGAGCATCTCATCGGCGGTAAAGAAGCCGGTCTCCTCGATGACGCGCAGGTGCATGTGGCGGATGGCCTTGACGCCCTCGAGCAGGTCGTCGGGAGCCTCGGGGTTGGGGTTGTGCAGAAGACCCTTGTAGCCGGTGCCCTTGGTGCGCGGCTTATTGGTGTAGACGCGCGGAATGATGATGAGCTTGTCCTTGACCTCTTCGGCGGTCTTGGCCAGTCGGTTCATGTATTCAAGCACCGAGTCCTCGCGGTCGGCAGAGCACGGGCCGATGATGAGCACCTTGCGTGCGTCCTCGCCGGTAAAGACCTTGGCGACCTCGGCGTCAAATGCCTGTTTTTTGGCGGTAAGCTCGGCGGAAAGCGGCATTTCCTCGCGGATCTCCATGGGGATCGGCAGCCTGCGTTTGAATTCCATGGCCATAGGGGCCTCCTCAATCTATGGAAAGAGCAATAAGCGTATTGTCGAGTGTTCGGCATTATCCGCTGTCGCACGCTAAAGTGCAACCCCTTGTCACCCCGAAACCTACCAAAAAGGGACAGGTTTATTTTGGTCGGTTTTATCTGGGAAAATGTCGGCACTCGCCGGAAGGGGGTCGGCGTACGGCACGCTGGAGCAAGTTGGATCTTCTGCGGCATACCCCGTGGGCAAAAAATGGCAAATATGAGTACTGTTGCTGGCGTAGTCTCATATCGAGCTTACAAGATAATAGGCATAACAGCAAATATGTTCATTAACGTTGGCACACAGAAGCATGATAACGGGCGTTTTGATTAATTTGAAGGCGTATAGAAGCCGCAAAGAGGTCATTTGAGGCGGTTTTGGCTGCTACTAAAAATGTAACAGTACTCATATTTGACCTTTTTTGGCCACAGGGTCCGGAAGGGGCTGTCAATCGGGCCCCAAGAGAGCTAATTCGAGTGCCGTGGACGAAAAAACGGGGGCGCAGGTTGTCCTGCGCCCCCGTTCTCGGGCGTTATTCGTTCCTTGCGACAGAATTTACGCCGCCTCGTCGAATTGCGAGTTGTACAGGTCGGCGTAGAAGCCGCCCTGGGCGAGCAACTCGTCGTGTGTACCCTTCTCGACGATGTCGCCGTCGCGAATTACCAAGATCACGTCGGCGTTGCGGATCGTGGACAGGCGGTGCGCGATGACAAAGCTCGTGCGGCCCTGCATCAGCGCATCCATGGCGCGCTGAATGAGCTCCTCGGTACGGGTATCGACGTTGGAAGTCGCCTCGTCCAGAATCAGTGCCGGGCGGTCGGCCAAAATGGCACGGGCGATGGTCACGAGCTGGCGCTGACCCTGCGACAGGTTAGTGCCCTCCTCGTTGATCATAAAGTCGTAGCCGCCGGCGAGCGTATGGATAAAGTGGTCGCAGCGTGCGGCGCGTGCGGCGGCCTCGACCTCGGCATCGGTCGCATCGGGGCGTCCGTAGCGGATGTTCTCGCGGATGGTGCCGTTAAACAGCCAGGTGTCCTGCAGCACCATGGCAAACTCGCCGCGCAGCGCCGCGCGGTCCCAGTCGCGCACGTCGACGCCTTCGACGCGCAGCGAACCGCCGTCCACGTCGTAAAAGCGCTGCAGCAGCTTAATGAGCGTGGTCTTGCCGGCGCCGGTGGGGCCGACGATGGCAATGGTTTGGCCGGGCTTAGCCTCGCAGCTAAAGTCGTGGATGATGGTCTTGTCGGGCGTGTAGCCAAACTTGACATGGTCAAACTCCACGTGGCCGGGGCGCTTCTCGGGAATCTGCGCGTCGGCCTTCTGCTCCTCCTCGGGCGCGGCCAGGAACTCAAAGACGCGCTCGGTAGCGGCAGCCATCGACTGCATCGTGTTGCTCACGTTGCCCAGCTGCTGCACGGGTTGCGTAAAGTTTCGAACGTACTGGATAAAGCTCTGGATATCGCCGGGCGTGGCATTGCCGGTCAGCGCGAGCTGCGCGCCTACCACGACGACGCCCACGTAGCCCATGTTGCCCACCAGACTCATGAGCGGCATCATCAGGCCCGACAGGAACTGCGAGCGCCAGCCGCTAATAAAGAGGCGGTCGTTTTGACGGTCGAACTCCTCGATCGAGGCCTCGGCGCGGTCGAACACCTGAATGACGTTCTGGCCGGCAAAGTCCTCCTCGATAATGCCGTTGACGGCGCCCAGAACCTGCTGTTGCTCGCGGAAGTACGGCTGCGAGAAGTGAATCATCACGGTCAAGATAATCGCGGCGGCCGGCAGCGTGAGCACGGTGACGCCGGTAAGCGGTAGGCTGATCGAAAGCATCATGACGAGCACGCCGATAATCTGCGTCACCGACGTGATGAGCTGCGTCACGCTCTGGTTGAGCGACTGACCCAGCGTATCGACGTCGTTGGTGATGCGGCTGAGTACGTCTCCCTTGCTGTGGCCGTTGAAGTAGCTCATCGGCACGACGGCAATCTTGGCGGCGATTTCCTTGCGCATGCGGTAGCAGATCTTTTGCGTGACGCCGGTCATGAGCCAGCCCTGGACCAGGCTGCAGACAGAGCTCGCCAGATACAGGCAGAGCAAAAAGCCGAGCGTCTTGGCGATCCAGTCAAAGTCAACGTCGCCGGTGCCGTTGACCTTGGCGACCAGGCCTTCGAACAGCTTGGTCGTAACCTGGCCGAGCACCTTGGGCCCCACAATGTTAAAGACGACCGAGCACACGGCAAAGGCGACGGCGGCAAACACGGCAACCTTGTGCTGACCGATATAGCCGAGCAACTGCCGCATGGTGCCCTTAAAGTCCTTGGCCTTTTCGCCGCGGCCCATGCCACCCATGCGGCCCATGGGACCGCGCCGGCGGGTGGGCTTGGGAATCTGAGTCTTGGTCTCGTCTGCCATTAGTGCTCGCCTCCTTCCATAACGGCTGCAATTTCTTCTTGGGTGAGCCCCAGCTCCTCGGCGGAAAGCTGCGACTGTGCGATTTCCAGGTACGCCGGGCAGCTGTGCAGCAGCTCCTCGTGCGTGCCGGTGCCCACCACGTGACCGTCGTCGAGCACGATGATCTGGTCGGCGTGCATGATGGTCGCAATGCGCTGGGCCACGACCACGAGCGCGGCGTCGGTAACGTTTTTGGCCAGCTCCTCGCGCAGGCGAGCGTCGGTCTTGTAGTCGAGAGCGCTAAACGAGTCATCGAACACCACGACCTCGGGCTTTTTGGCCAACGCGCGGGCAATGGCCAGACGCTGGCGCTGACCGCCCGAGACATTGGAGCCGCCCTGGCTGATGGGGGAGTCGTAGCCGCCCTCGCGCTCGGCGATAAAGTCCTCCGCCTGGGCGATGCGTGCCGCCCGGTGCATGTCCTCGTCGCTTACCATGTCGCCGGCAAACTTGAGGTTGCTCTCGACAGTGCCCGAGAACAGGCGACCCTGCTGCGGGATGTAGCCAATGCGGCGGCGCAGCTCGGAAAGGGTCATGTCGCGCACATCGATGCCGTCGAGCGAAATGCTGCCGCCCGTGACGTCGTACAGGCGCGGAATCAGCTGCACGAGCGTGGACTTGCCCGAGCCCGTGGAGCCAATAATGCCGAGCATCTGACCGGCATGCGTGGTGAAGTTCACGCCGCTGATGACGTCGGCGCGGGCATCGGGATACTGGAAGCTCACGTCGCGGAAGGTGAGCTCGCCGCGCGGCGCGCTGGCAGCGGGCAGTTTGGGCGAGGCGGGGTCGTTGATGCTCGTGGGGCAGGTGATGACCTCTTCCACGCGCTCGGCTGCGACCTCGGCGCGGGGCAGGATGACCGAAACCATGGTGAGGATCATAAACGCCATGACGATCTGCATGGTGTAGGAGATAAACGCCATCATGTTGCCGACCTGCATCACGCCGTCGGACACGCCCTGCGCGCCAAACCAGACGATAAGCACGGTGATGCAGTTCATGACGAGCATCATGAGCGGCATCATAAAGCTCATGGCTCGGTTGGTGTAGAGCTGCGTGGTCATCAGGTCGAGCGAAGCCTTGTCAAAACGCTCGAGCTCATGCTCCTCGCGGTTGAACGAGCGGATGGGCATAAGGCCGTCGAGCAGCTCGCGGGCGGTAAGGTTCACACGGTCCACAAAGCTCTGCATCTTTTTGAACTTGGGCATGGTGAGGCCCATAAGCACGCCGACGACGGCCGAGACCGCGATGATGGCCACGGCGATGGTCCACTCTAGGCCGGTATGGTTGGCCAGGACGCGCATGACGGCGACGATGCCCATGACGGGGGCCATCAGACACATGCGGATAAACAGGGTTGCGGCCATCTGGATCTGCTGAATGTCGTTGGTGCAGCGGGTGATGAGCGAGGCCTGGCTAAACTTGCCCACCTCGGCCGGCGAGAAGTGCATAACCTTGTTGAAGGTCTCGCGGCGCAGGTCGCGGGCGATGGAGCAGGCGGTGCGCGAAGCCACGGCACCGGTCAGGATGGTGGCGACGAGCGAGATCAGGCACAGACCAAACATCGTGGTCGCCATGCGGCCCAGGTAGGCGTTCTGCACGTCGGCGGGGTCGATGCCCTGCGCCTTGTACTCGTCTTGCACATAGCTCACGGCGCGTTGGGTCACGATGGAGCCCGACATGGAGCCCATTTTGTCCGCCATATCGTTGGCGCCCTCGACGAGCTTGCCCTGGTCGATTAGGCCGCCTTCAACGCCTAGACGCAGACCCTTCATGGTGATCTTACCGCCGTCGGCATCAATCTGCTTTTGCATGTTCTGCGCCGCTGCGGCCTTCTGCTGCATCTCGGCGAGTTGCTCGGACGTCATCGCCGCCATCTGCTCGGGCGTGGGCATGGCCCGGGCGCCGCTGTTGTCTTTCTCGCCGGACGTGCCCATCATGTCGCCCATGGAGTTGGCATCGATGCCCTGGTTGAACGAAAGGACGACAGTCTCGGGCAGGCTCATGATGTCGGAAATCTTGCCGCCGTCGGCGCGCTCCTCCTCGGTGCCCTTGTACGTTCGAATGCCGTTATTGTCCGCCTTGCTAAACACGGCCTCCACAGCCTTGGCGTCCTTGGTGCTCATAAAGAGTTCGAGGTCGTCGAGCGATTCGGCACGGATGGTGTCGGGCACGGGCGACGCGATGCCGCCTTGCTGCACACCCACGTCGACGATGTCGCTCATATAGGTAGGCAGCGCCAGATCGGCGTTGCAGCTGATTACGATAAGCACGATAGCTGCGAACAGTGCCAGGACGTGCTTTTTAAAGAGCTTGAGAATCCTCACTCGGCATCTCTCCTTTCTTGATTGCGGTCGATAATTTCGTTGGCACGTCTTAGAAGGCGCACCATCTCTTGGGTATCTGTTTCGCCGAGCTGCTCGAGGAAGGCCGCGGTGCGCTCCTCGAATTCCCGTCGTTTGATTTCGAGATCCTGGAATCCCTTGTCGGTCACCGTGACGTGTACGCGACGACGGTCGGTCTTTGAGTGCTCGCGCTCGACCCAGCCCTTGGCTTCGAGAGCGCGTAGGATATTGGCGATGCGGGCGCTCGAGACCCAGGCGCGATCGGCGAGTTCGCTCGGCGTGAGCGAACCGCCAGCGAGCATGAGGGCGCGCATGACGGCCATCTCGCCGCCGAGGGCTTTGTCCGCAAAGCGCGAAATGCGCTGATGCATGCTGCCGAACTCGGTAAGGAGCTGACGCCCAAGTTCACGGAAATCGGTATCTTCCACCGAAAACCCCTAACACTAGAAACTATTTTCGGTGAAAGATGATACCCCCGCACGCGCACCCTATACGGTAGATTTTGGGACATGCCTAGAAAACAACCTTTAGGCGACCTCCGTACACCGTCGGTATCAGCAAAGTTAGGGGTAGATCTCTGAGCACGTCCTAAAGCCCACTCAGAGGCACTTTACCCTGCTAAAGCTGGCATAACAGCTAGAGCGAACGTCGTACAAAGGCAAGGAAAAATAACATACAAATCGGTGAACGGTAGTTGTTCGCGCTCGCATTTCCTGCGGGTTTGTAAAAAACGCCCTTATGATATAAAAAAAGAAACATATAACAGCCCAGATGGAGAGGGTCGCTATGTTATCCTTCTCAGACGGGTGAAATCTTGGGTTTTGGGTTGTAGTTCCAAGGTGGACAAACGTTTTCCCTGCACCAACGTGTGGTGAAGAACGGAAGAAGCCGGTAGTGCAAGCCGAACATTCAAGAATTCAATAAGCAGCGGTGTGAGAGAGCGCCGCATTACACGTAACTAGGAGCGTGGTTACACAATGCAGGAGGCATGGGAAGGCTTCAAGGAAGGCATTTGGACGGGAGAGGTTGACGTCCGAGACTTCATCCAGAAGAACTACACCCCCTACGAGGGCGACGAGTCGTTCCTCGTCGGTCCGACCGAGCGTACCAAGGAGCTGTGGGGCGAGGTTCTCGACCTGCTGCTTAAGGAGCGCGAGCAGGGTGGTGTCCTCGATATGGACACCAAGATCGTCACGGGTATCGTGAGCCACCCCGCTGGCTACATCGATAACGCCCACCGCGAGAAGGAGACCATCGTCGGTCTCCAGACTGACAAGCCGCTCAAGCGCGCGCTGCACGTCAACGGTGGTATCCGCATCGCTTGCCAGGCTGCCAGCCAGCACGGCTACAAGGTCGACGAGAACGTTGTTGAGCGCTACACCTTTGAGCGCAAGACCCACAACGCCGGCGTCTTCGATGTTTACACCCCCGAGATGCGTGCTTGCCGCTCGGCTCACATCATCACCGGTCTGCCCGATGGCTATGGCCGCGGCCGCATCATCGGCGACTACCGTCGTGTTGCCCTGTACGGCGTCGACTACCTGATCAAGGACAAGGAGGCCCAGAAGGCTTCTACCCCGACGGTCATGACCGCCGACAACATCCGCGATCGCGAGGAGCTGCAGGAGCAGATCCGCGCCCTCGGCGAGCTCAAGATGATGGCCGAGACCTATGGTTTCGACATTTCTAACCCTGCTACCAACACGCAGGAGGCCATCCAGTGGATGTACTTCGCCTACCTCGCTGCCGTTAAGGAGCAGAACGGTGCCGCTATGTCCATCGGCCGTACCTCTACGTTCATCGACATCTACGCTGAGCGCGACCTTGCCAACGGTACCTTCACCGAGGAGCAGATCCAGGAGTTCGTGGATCACTTCATCATGAAGCTCCGCATGGTCAAGTTTGCCCGTACCCCCGAGTACCAGGCCCTGTTTACCGGCGACCCGCAGTGGGTCACCGAGTCCATCGGCGGCATGGGTGTCGACGGCCGTACGCTCGTTACCAAGATGAGCTATCGCTACCTGCACACGCTCGAGAACATGGGCACCAGCCCCGAGCCCAACATGACCGTTCTGTGGTCGACCCGTCTGCCCGAGAACTTCAAGAAGTTCTGCGCCAAGACTTCTGTCGCCAGCTCCTCGATCCAGTACGAGAACGACGACCTCATGCGCGTTTACCATGGCGACGACTACGGCATCGCCTGCTGCGTGTCCTCCATGCGCATCGGCAAAGAGATGCAGTTCTTCGGCGCCCGCGCCAACCTGGCCAAGTGCCTGCTGTACGCACTCAACGGCGGTGTTGACGAGGTCTCCAAGAAGCAGGTCGGCCCCAAGTATCGTGCCGTCGAGGGCGATACGCTCGATTACGACGACGTTGTGGCCAAGTACAACGACATGATGAAGTGGCTCGCTGGCGTGTACGTCAACTCGCTGAACATCATTCACTACATGCACGACAAGTACTGCTACGAGCGCATCCAGATGGCCCTGCACGACAAGCACGTGCACCGCTGGTTCGCTACGGGCATCGCTGGCCTTTCCGTCGTGGCTGACTCCCTGTCCGCCATCAAGTACGCCAAGGTCCACCCCGTCCGTGATGAGAACGGCATCATCGTCGACTTCGAGACCGAGGGCGAGTTCCCCAAGTACGGTAACGACGACGACCGCGTCGACCAGATCGCTCACGACGTTGTGCACCAGTTCATGGAGTACATCCGCATGAACGACACCTACCGCAACTCCGTGCCCACGACCTCGGTTCTGACCATTACCTCCAACGTCGTGTACGGTAAGAAGACCGGCTCCACGCCCGACGGCCGCAAGGCTGGCCAGCCGTTCGCCCCGGGTGCTAACCCCATGCACAAGCGCGATAGCCATGGCGCCATCGCTTCGCTGTCTTCGGTTTCCAAGCTCCCGTTCCGCGATGCTCAGGACGGCATCTCCAACACCTTCTCCATCATCCCGAGTGCGCTCGGCAAGGAGGACCAGGTGTTCTTTGGCGATATCGACCTTGATCAGCTGGGCGAGTAACTATTGTTAGTGCTATACTAACAATAACGATTACTGATTAGCGCGCCGGTTTCGGCCGGCGCCTATTAATCGAAGGAGACACATTATGAAGGTTTCTGAAGTTTCCGAGACCCAGGCCGATAACCTGGTCCACATGCTCGACGCTTATGCCGAGAAGGGTGGCCACCACCTGAACATCAACGTCTTCAACCGTGAGACGCTGCTCGACGCTCAGGCTCACCCCGAGAAGTACCCGCAGCTGACCATCCGCGTTTCCGGCTATGCCGTGAACTTCCACACGCTCACCAAGGAGCAGCAGGACGAGGTCATTGCGCGTACCTTCCACGACAAGTTCTAAAGGGGTTTAACTCCTGCAGGATCGCCGGGCCGCTTTGGGTTACTTTCCAAAACGTCCTCGGACATGCAAAGGGCTCCGCTGCGCGCTTCGCGCGGCGGAGCCCTTTGCGTCCTGCGGAAATGTTTTGGAAAGTAACCCAAAGCTGC
>CABUQW010000053.1 GCA_902493895.1 uncultured Collinsella sp.
AACGGCAGCGAGCGGGCCGCATTTGAGACAAGGTGACGTGAAACGAAAGGGCGCTGACCTTCTGGTCGCGCCCTTGAAGTTGAACGTCAGATTGTCCAAATGCGGCCCGCGCAGCGTCGACCGGTCCGCCGTTCGGTAGAACGGCGGAACCAATAGGTTTGGTAAAACGCCGTAACCCTAAAGTTCAGTCACGACAACGTTGTTGAAGATCTCGTCCCAGCGGTCCATGACCAGGTGGCCGGTCTTGGGATCCATGGCGTTGAGCTTGCCGCAGGTATTGGCGGTCTTGAGCACCGTGACGTCGTCGGCACCGGCAGCAATGGCATGCGCAAAGCCGGCGATGGTCGAGTCACCAGAGCCCGTTGCGTTCACAGCCGCAATCGCGGGCGTCTTAGCGCGGAATGCGCGGCCCTCATGGAAGCCCACCGAACCGGCAGCGCCCATCGAAACGACGACCCAGGGGATACCGGCAAAGCGGTCATCGACGGCAAGTGCCTCGCGCAGGGCATCGACATCATCGGTCGTAAAGGACGTACCCAGCAGGCCGTTAATCTCGGTCAGGTTGGGCTTTACGAGTTCGGGCTTAGCGTCGGACTCCAGCGCGGCCTCCAGCGATGCACCCGAGGTGTCAAGCAGCACCTTGGCGCCCGCCTCCTCGGCGATCTTGACGAGCTCGGCATAGTAGCCGGCATCGACCCCACGCGGCAGCGAGCCCGAAAGCGTCACAACGTCCGCCTTCGCTGCAAGCTCGGCAAACTTGGCCGTAAAGGCCTCGAGCTCGGCCGGGGCGATCTGCGGACCGCTCTCCAAAAGCTCGGTCTGATTGCCCTCGTGCAGGATATTCAGGCAAATGCGCGTCTCACCGGCGATGGGCACAAAGTCGTTCTTGACGCCGTCGGCATCCATAAGCTCAGCCATATAGGCACCCATGTGGCCGCCGAGCAGGCCGGTCGCGAGCACATCGTCGCCCAACTGCAGCAGCACACGGCTCACGTTGAGGCCCTTGCCGCCAGCGGTCTTTTCGGGCGTCACACGGTTAACATCATCGATGATCAGCTTGTCGAGCTGATAGCGCGTATCAATCGACGGGTTCATGGTAACGGTCAGAATCATGTTGAACTCCTGTTCCGGGGCGGCATGACCCGCCCCAAACATACGATAACTCGTTAAAGGATCTCAATCTCAAAGCCGCGGGTGACGGTCTCTCCCGGCTTGGCCACCAGGCAGCCACGCTTGTGCTCCAGAATATCGTCCTCGTCGGAGCAGGTGGACAGACCACCCCACGGTTCAACAGCCACAAAGTCGCCCTCGGGCTTGCTCCACACAATCAGGTACGGCATATCGGGGAACGTCAGGCGCACGCCCTTGTCCTCGGTTTTCTTGGTCAACGTAACCACGCGGCTCTCGAGCACGTCAAAGATGGTCTCCGCGAAGTCGAAGAGTTCGTGAGTAAGCGGCAGGTTCTGGCCGATCATGGGGTTCTTGCTGCGATGCTCAACATCAATCAGGCCCGTCGAGGGAACGGCAGTACAGAGCTCGGTGGCCTCACGCTGCTCAAAACGAAGCTCATAATCGTCATAGGACTCGCCCTCGTCGAGCGGGCACTTAAAGCCGGGGTGACCGCCCACAAAGAACGGCATGTCCTCGGTGCCCTCATTGGTCACCTCGTACGACACGGCAACCTTTTCCGAATCGATCGTGTAACGGGCAACGATCTTAAACGGATACGGGTACTGCTCGAACAACTCGGCATGGTCGGCAGAGCTTAAGCTCAGCGCAACCATGTTGTCGCTCTGTTCCTCGAGCTTCCACTCCTGCTTGCGCGCAAAGCCGTGACGGGCGAGCTTTACCTCGCGGCCGCCCATGGTCATTGCGTGACCGTCACGAAGACCACCGCAGATTGGGAAGCAAATGGGTGCCTGGCCCGACCAGACCGCCGGATCACCCTGCCACAGGTACTCACGGCCGTTGGCCGCAATAGAAGTGAACGACCCGCCCGCCGTGCTCAGTGCCACGCGGATAGAACCGTTATCAAGAACAAACTCCATAGGAGCCTTCCCTTTCTTACGACAGCCCGCCAAGTCAATAGGGCTGATAGAAAACCGGCCCGCGCCCCCTCACAGAAACGCGAGCCGTCAATTAAAAAGCTGCAGAATGCCGGGGCCGCCAAAATTAAAGCACTCAAGCCAAGCAAGCAAACGTGTTATCGGAGCAGCTTACCGACCCAGAACGCTTCGCAACAACAGCGGTAACCCCACAGGTACTCTCAACGTCAGCGAGCGTCGCGCAGCGTCGACCCGTTACGCGGTTTGGTAAAACCGCGTAACCTCCTTAGTCGTGATACTCGCCGCGGTCCCACTTCTCGAGGAACTCGTCAAAGAAGTGCGGGTCAGCCTGAGCCTCGGCGTCGGCCTTGTTGCAGGCATCGATCTTGGCAATCAGGGCATCGTGCTCGGGGGTCTTCTCGTAGGGCTCCTCCAGGAAGGCGAGCATGATGTCGGCCATCAGGAACTCGCCGGTGATCTTGCCGCCAAAGCCCACGATGTTGGCGTTGAGCTCGCGACGGGCATACAGGGCAGAGGTCATGTCGCGAACCAGGGCGCAGCGGGCGCCGGGAACCTTGTTGACGGCGTTGGTGATGCCGATGCCGGTGCCGCACAGGGCCACGCCAAAGTCGGCCTTGCCGCTGGCAACGGCCTCGCCCACGGCCTTGCCGTAGATGGGGTAGTGCGTACGGGTGTGGCTGTAGGTGCCGCAGTCGAGCACCTTGTAGCCAGCCTGCTCCAGGCGGTCGGCCAGATAGATCTTCTCGTCCGTAACGATATGGTCGCAACCGATTGCGATGGTCTTCTTCATCAGAACGTCCTTTCGTCTGAATTCACAAGTTGAGGTAGAAGTTCGAGTTCTCGGTGGCTCTCGTTAGGCCATCTTGTTGAGCATGTCGACACGGATCTGGTGACGGCCACCGGCGTACTGGGCGCGCAGGAACTCGCGGGCGATCTTCTTGGCGACCTCGGTGCCCACAACACCCGGGCCCATGGTGACCATGCGCGAGCCGTTGTGCTCGCGGGTCATGTAGGCGGAACGCTCATCGGAAATGTTGGCGACGACCATGCCCTTGATCTTGACGGCGGCCATATAGGAGCCGACGCCGTACTTATCGAATGCGAAGCCCTGGGAATCCTTGTGCTCCAGCAGGTCCTTGGCAACGGCGGTCGCGGAATCGACAAAGTCCGCGGCAGGGGTCTCGGAATAGTCGACGACCTCGTGACCGTCGGCGATGAGCATCTCCTTGATGGACTCCTTCATCGACATACCGTCGGCATCGGAAGCGATTACAACCCTCATGACATCCTCCTTGAGAGATACGCAGGTGCGTAGTTTCTGTTTGGAAGTGTTGAATCGCGTTCAGGTCCGGGCATCTGAATGCGCGGTTCTTCACTGTTCATGTTTATTTGAACACATTCGAACATCGACTGCAACAATTATTTGTTTATCTTTGTTCTTTTTTGAACAAATACCGTTCACGGATGATTGCTGACCGTTTGGGCCCGGCGCGGACGGAGTGACCACGTATTCAACAAATAAAATGGCGGCCGAAAACGCATCTCGGCCGCCCCTCTTACGGTTGATCTTCCAAAGATCGCTTTGCCGCCTACTCAGACTGCCCGCTCTTCTTGGCATGTTTGAACGGAGCACCCAAGAAACGACCCGTCAGATAGTTCGCGGGACCTGAGACATCAATCCCCAGCAGCACGTGTCCCAGCCACAGGAATGCCGCAAGAACCAGCAGCGGGACCACACACGAGGTGACGATCATCACGATGACGCCCTCGATCAGATCGGTCACCTGCTGCACGATCTCGTCGGTCATCTGCTTGGCACCGCTGGTTACTGACGTGACCAGGCTCGAGGCCCCATCAGTCAACTGCTCAAGTACGTTTTTAGACTCCGTGGCCTCGGACTTTTTCTTACTTGATTTTGAGCTGGTGTCGCCGGACTTCTCCGTATTTTCAGCCGTCTTTGCAGCATCGGTCGCCTTTTCCTCTGCCTGTTCGATACTTACGCGATACGTTTCGTCGACCTTCTGTGACACCCATACGCTCGCGGGCACCAACGCCATGCCGATCATGGCAACCACCAGCACGCGTGTCGCCACGCGGCGCAGGACGGCGCTCGTGCTCCAGCGCCCGTGAATCCCAAGCGACACCGCAAAGAGCAGGAACGAGAACGGAATCAGGATGCCCAAGCCAACCGACCACAGAATAGTCAAAAGATATTTCTCTAGGTATAGCACGGCAAGCACGATACCAAGGTTTCCTGAAAGCTGCGCGAGTTGCTCGGCAACCGGCGTTCCCGTATCACCCGGCAGCGCGGTAATGCCCGCAGACAGCGCTACGCACGAGGTCGTGAGCGCCAGTACGTTACCTTTCTTTTGATCGATGACCTCGATGGTGGAGTCCCAAGTTTTGGTATCGGAGAAATGCGGGCGCGCGACAAAGCCCGACAGCAGCGCCAGCACCACGAGCGCAACGATAAAGCCAATCTGCAGCTTTTTGTTTGCGCACACCACATCGGACAGGCTGGGCTGCAGCTCGGTTACCGTCGTGTGCTCAGTTATCTGGACAGGACGCCCATGAGCCATCTCGTGCGCATCTCTTTTTTGAATTGATCCGTTGTCCGGCATTTGGATACCTCCTCAGTCCGGCGTTTAATGCGAAAGGAAGTATACCCACCGAGCAAAAATCGAACGGGTGGACGAACGGAGCGCACCAAGACTGTCCCCAACGACTAGTCGTTTAAGAACGTCCCCAATGACTATCCTACGGTGGAATAGGGATTGTTTTGCGCCCACCGGCCCCTATTCAGTCCCTATTTCACCGCAACTTGGAGGAGGACAGAAAAAGCCCTGCTGCGGGTAGCGGCAGGGCTTTTGGAAGGGGACTTGGTTGTAAGGGCTCGTTAGGCGAGCTTGGCCTCGAGCTCGGCGATGCGCTTGTAGGCATCGATGGTAAAGCGAGTCTGCTTCTCCAGGATCATGGTGGTCATGAGAGTGTCCTGAGCATGGGCCATGATGAAGGTCATCTCCATCTCGCCACCGCCGGCCTCCTGCGAAAGCAGCTTGGTCTGTGTGTCGTGAGCGCCGATGGGCGCATCGCTCGCATCCTTGTGCAGCTGCTCGGCCTTCTCAAAATCGCCCTCGCGAGCAGCATCGAGCGCTGCAAGCAGATCAGTCTGGGCGTCGCCCGCGTATGCGACAATCTCGAATCCAACCATCGAGATTTCTTCTTTGGTTGCCATATTGCGTTCCTTTCACACATGAACCAACGGAAAGCATCGCGTCCGGGCATACGCGCTGCGCTGTGTATGACTGAAACAATAACATTCAAACAAAAAGGAACAATGCAAAACGTTATTTCAAGCCGCGAACGGTATTTTTTCACCCGTGAACGGTTTTTAAACTGTTGTGAACAATATCGAACATATCGGTTGACAAGCAAAACAGATCCACTCACCAACCAAAGTTTCTCGCTGCTCTAATCATGTCAAAGCGAGAGGGCGAGCAACGGCTTCTATGTTCACGCCCGTAGGTCTTTCACGCTGGAACGCTCAATCAGCACGCCCGACACAAGCGTGCGACTTCTTGAGCTCGGAGCCTCAAGGCCTGCAACGACTTCGTTGAGCGCACGAACGCCCAACTCGCGATGGCGAAACTTAACAGAGGTCAAAATCGAATTAGGTATCGTTTTGTATAGCTCGTCATCAAAGCCGATCACGGATACATCATCGGGCACACTCAGACCCTTATCACGCAGAGCCATCATGACGCCGTTAGCCATGCAATCGTTGGCGGCTAGGACCGCCGTGCAGTCGGGTTTATCGGCAAGCACAAGGCCTGCAGCATACCCGCTATCCGCGTTCCAATCGCCTTGCAGAGGTTCGGGCGGCTCAATGCCGTGCGCCTTGAGGGCCGCAAGCCAGCCTTTCATACGACATTGACTCGACAGCGACTCTTTCTTACCAGAGACAAAGTACACGTTCTTGTGCCCGCGATTCAAGAAGTACTCACACGCCATGCGCGCACCACCTTCCTGGTCGTCACTAACCGTAGAACACGTGGGATGCTCTATAGACGTAATGATCACCGTCTTGAGGTCTCTCGGCGCCTCAAAGGCATCAAAGTCATCGACCATCTGACGCAGGTTGAAGATCATGCCATCAACAGGCAGCTGCGACATCCTGCGCGCCGCATCGGCAAGGGTCATCTTCTCCCCTGCGCACTTCTTAATCATCGTGAGCGCAAAGCCGCGTTCTTCGGCGGCATCGGCGATACCGTCAATCATGTCCACGGCACCGCCCGACAGGTGAAACAGCACGACGCCGATGCACCCGTAACGGCCCAACTTGAGCGAACGCGCGGCAAAGTTAGTTCGAAACCCGAGCGCCTCCATTGCCGAATGGACCTTATCGCGTGTCGACTCTCGCACGCTATCGGGCTCGTTGATCACGCGCGACACCGTCTTGAGAGAAACACCCGCGGCAATAGCCACATCGTTCATCGAGACATTTTTCTTGTCCATCGTTGTCACCGCTTCTCCAGTCGGCTTTGTATCACTTGTTTTTTGTGTTCTAGCATACACTACCTGCTCGACTGACAAATCAGCCGTTTACCGGACAATATCGACCGTTCACCCGTAAATCCTTGTTGCCCCTTCTGCAATGTCTTACGTTGTCATCAACGAAATGACAACTTTGTCATTTCAGAACACCTTCCTTACCCAGGGAGGTTCCGGGCAGTCCTGACCATCCATCGACGACCAGTTCCATCCACATGCATCGCGCATCAAGTAGCAAAGGAGCTCTATGGACGCCATCGTAAAGATGCTCGAAAAGCATCAACCGTTCTTTGAGAAAATCTCGAGGAACATCTACCTCCAGGCCATCAAAGACGGATTTCTTGGGTGCATGCCCATCGTCCTCACCTCTTCGATCTTCCTGCTGATCGCCACCCTTCCCGGCGTCGTTGGCATCACGTTGCCCCAGCCGCTCACCGACTGGTGCAACAAACTGTACAACTTCACCATGGGCGTCATGGGCATCATGGTTGCCGGCACTACGGCCAAAAACTTCACGGCTTCCATGAACCGCCGCATGCCCGCCGGTAAGGTGCTCAACGACGGCTCCACCATGGTTGCCGCCCAGTGCAGCATGCTGCTGCTCGCTGTTACGCAGTTCACCACCAAGCTCGACGGCTCCGAGCTTTCGGTCTTCGATTGCACCAGCATGGGTACACGCGGCTTGTTCTCCGCCTATATCGCAGCGTTCATTACCGTTTGGGTTTATAAGTTCTGCGTCTCGCGCGATCTGACCATTAAACTGCCCAAGGAAGTCCCGGGCGCCATCGCTCAGAACTTCCGCGACATCATCCCCTTTGGCGGCGCTGTCATCATCTGCGGCATCATCGATGTTGTCGTGCGCAACCTCATGGGCGTTCCGTTCTCCGAGCTGCTTATCAAACTGCTCTCCCCGCTCTTTACCGCTGCAGAAACCTATCCTGGCCTTATCCTTATCCAGGCAGCAACCGCGTTCTTCTGGTTCATCGGCGTCCACGGCCCCTCGATTGTCCAGCCGGGCATCGACCCCATCCGTCTTGCCAACCAGGCCGAGAACCTGCAGGTTCTGCTGGCCGGTGGCCACCCCGCCCACTCCCTCACCTTTAACATGTCGCTCGTGGGTGAGTTCGGCGGCACCGGCGCCACGTTCATCGTACCGCTTCTGCTGATTCTCTTTATGAAGTCCAAGCAGCTCAAAGCCGTCGGTAAGGCCTCGATTGTTCCTGTTGCCTTTGCTGTCAACGAGCCGCTGCTCTTTGGCGCACCGATGATTCTTAACCCCTACATGCTCATCCCCTTTGTTGCCGCCGGCTGCGTCAACGTGAGTGTTGCCAAGTTCTTTATCGATAACGTGGGCATGAACGGTTTCTCCTTCGTGGTGCCTTGGGCCACCCCCGCCCCCATCGGCATTTTCATCACCACGAACTTCCAGCTTATCGCCCTGGTATTTGTTGCGATCATCATCTTGCTGGACGCCATCATCTACCTTCCGTTCTTGAAGGCATACGATAAGCTGCTCTGCGACCAGGAGGCCGAGCGCGCCGCCGAGCTGGGTCTCGAGTCCAATGGTGCCGCTGCCATCGCAGCCGACGCCTCTGCGCCCGCTGTCGAGCAGGCGACCGCTTCCGTCGAGACGACTGTTGCCGCCGCCGACAGCAAGCCTGTCGCCGATCAGCCCGAGCCCGCTGCCGATGCATCCGCCAAGAAGGATGTCGATGGCCTGAAGGTCCTCGTCCTGTGCGCCGGCGCCGGCACCTCTGCCATGCTCGCCAACGCCATCAAGGAAGGTGCCGCACAGACCGGAGAGAACATCGCTTCCTCCGCAGGCGCCTATGGCCAGCACACTGCCATCATGGATCAGTACGACGTCATCGTGCTCGCCCCGCAGGTTCGTAGCTACTACAACGACATGAAGGCCGACACCGATCGTCTGGGCATTAAGCTGCTCGCTCCCCGCGGTAAGGAATATATCGACCTTACTCGCGACCCCGCTGGCGCCATCAAGTGGCTCCGCGAGAACCTCGACTAGTTCCTCCCTCTGTAGGTGCCCGGATCCCCAGTTCGGGCACCTCCCCCTATTCGTATCCCACAGAAAGGATGTCTCATGACCAACCCCATGCAGTTCCCCGACGGCTTTGTGTTTGGCGGCGCCACCGCCGCTTATCAGGTTGAGGGCGAGACCCGCACGCACGGCAAGGGCAAAGTGCCCTGGGACGATTTCCTGGCTGCTCAGGGTCGCTTCTCCCCCGACCCCGCAAGCGATTTCTACAACAAATACCCGGTCGATATCGACCTGTGCCAGCGCTTCGGCATCAACGGTATCCGCGTCTCCATCGCTTGGAGCCGCATCTTCCCCAACGGCACTGGTGAGATGAACCCCGAGGGTGTTGCCTTCTATCACGAGCTCTTTGCCACCTGCAACAAAGCTGGCGTTATCCCCTATGTCACGCTCGATCACTTCGATACGCCCGAGGCCTTCTACCAGGACGGCGGCGAGGGCTTCCTGACGCGCACGACCATCGACGCCTTCGTCGAGTACGCCAAGTTCTGCTTTGCCGAGTTCACCGAGGTCAAGCACTGGTTTACCTTTAACGAGATTCCCGCGACCGCCGAGGGCAGCTTTATCGTTGGCAACTGGCCGCACGGCGAGAAGTATCGCCTGGACAAAGCCTTCCAGCTCATGCACAACATGATGGTGGCCCACGCCAAGGCTGTCGTCGCCTTCCACGAGGGCGGCTTTGAGGGCGAGATCGGCATTGTCCAGAACCTGGAGCCCAAGTATCCCCTCGATCCCAACAGCGCCGCCGACTGCGAGGCCGCCCGCATGGCCGACGTCATCAACAACCGCTGGGTACTCGACGCCACCTTCCGCGGCCACTATGCAGCCGACACCATGGAGGCTGCGACCAAGCTGGCCCATATCGCCGGCGGCGAGCTCGACGTCCGCGACGAGGACATCGCCGCGCTGACCGCCGCACTGCCCTACAACGATTGCCTGGGCGTCAACACGTATAAGTGCCAGTTCCTGCGTGCCGCCGAGGGCGAAAACGACATCAACCACAATGGCACCGGCGACAAGGGCTCCTCGCGCTGGTTCCTCAAGGGCGTTGGCGAGGCATGCGTGCGCGAAGGCGTTCCCACCACCGATTGGGACTGGATCATCTATCCCGAGGGCCTGTACGACCTGCTGCTGCGCATTAAGAACGATTACCCCAACTACAAGAAGATCTACATCACCGAGAACGGCATGGGCTATAAGGACGACTTTGAGGACGGCTTTATCGACGACGCCCCTCGTATCGACTACATGCGCCAGCATCTCGCATGGATCCTCAAGGCGATCGACGGCGGCGTAAACGTCGACGGCTACTTTGTGTGGTCGCTGCAGGACCAGTTCTCCTGGACCAACGGCTACAACAAACGTTACGGCCTGTTCTACATCGACTTCGAGACCCAGGCTCGCTATCCCAAGGCAAGCGCGTACTGGTACAAGAACGTCGCGGAGACCGGCCTGCTCATGGCTTAGTTTCAGCCACATACCCCCTGTCGGCCGCATGTGAATCCCTCGCTGGTTCATATGCGGCCTTTTTCTTTTGAGCGGACCGTTTGTCTCGATCTGTAACATCTAGCTGAGTTTTTCGGCCCTACCTGTTACAGATCGAGACAAACGGGTAACCCGAAGCAGAATATCTCGATCTGTAACATCTAACCCGGTTTTCTACTCCCAACTGTTACAGATTGAGATAATTCGACGACGCCGACGTTTTAATATACCGTGGTACAATTGTGTCCCAACGCAAAGGAGGTACCCATGTCAGCTTGTGTGCCCGTCCGAGATATGAAGGACACTGCTGCATTCACCAC
>CABUQW010000054.1 GCA_902493895.1 uncultured Collinsella sp.
CCGTCCTCCGATCTCCCGGGGCCGGCCGGTCCGGCCCTCAGGGTATCGGATTCCCACATTCATCCGTACATGTACGGATGAATGTGGGAAGTGTTCGGATGAAGTTGCCAATCAAGGCAGCCAAGCGTTTTAAAAAATGCCAACTTTTCTGTTTGCACTTTGCGATTCCTCGTGTATACTGACTTTCGCATTTAACGGAGAGTTGTCCGAGTGGCCGAAGGAGCACGATTGGAAATCGTGTAGGCGTCAAAAGCGTCTCCAGGGTTCAAATCCCTGACTCTCCGCCAGTTAATTCCAAAACAGGCCTTCGAGCCTGCTTTGTTTTTACCCCACGCGGAGGGGTGGCAGAGTGGTTGAATGCGGCGGTCTCGAAAACCGTTTGGCCTGTATAAGGTCACGAGGGTTCGAATCCCTCCTCCTCCGCCATTTAGATTGAGAAAGCTTCCAAGAATGGGAGCTTTTTTGTTATCGAAATACATCTCGATCCCGCGCTTCCCCAAACGTGTACGTCAGCCTCCAAAAACGACATTTTTCGACATCTTTGGAGGCTGACGTACACGTTTGGATTGAGCTCACGGGAGTGGCACTATTCGGAAGGTGTCTCCTCGTCTCGCACGCCTTTCCAGTTGCGGATAAGTGCCTTGCGTAGTTCGTTTTGTTTTCTCTGGTACCCGGTGTCGGTACAGCGAGGCATGCCGAGTGCTTCGCGAATGTTGTTCATGGCGCGGTGAAAGGCGAGCTGACTACTGAACTGAGCCGAAGTGAGCGTAACGATTCGATATCCCATATGGGAAAGAACGGCCTCTCGCTCCGCATCTGCTCCCTTGCGCTCGAGCTCATCGTGAAAACCGCCCTTATATTCGATACCGAGCTCCCTGCGCTTATAGGTCACGAGCGCATCGATTTTGATTGTTCGAGCTTTGGCGCAATGCCAGAGACGTTGAGGGGTCTCGAGCGGTTTGTTGAGTTCGATACCTCGGATGCCAACGCCGCCTTCGCTTGTTGGGAGCGAGAGGGCGATTGCCGAAGCGGTCTCCATAGGCGAGGCCGAGTGATCGTAGATGTGCCTGAGCGCGAGCCGTGCACGTGTGGCACCGGGTTTGCCGAGGTGCCGATCGAGCAGTTCGGTTATTTCATCCTTGGAGGTGGTGGCTGGTTGCTCGGTATAAGGGTCGGCGGGATTGAGCCTCATGCGATAATCGCCGCAAACTTCATAGCCATATTCGAGATATTCGATCCTATCCATCCACTCGGCAGCAAGCACGAAGGTGAAGGCTTCGTCGGTGATGAAGATTCCGGGCGTCAACTCGTTAATATGCTCGTAGGGAAGTTTTTGTCCAAGAATGTGGCAAACGACGCCTTTGGTACGAATTCGCTCAAATTCGAATACAACCGCGATATCGATAGTCTTAAGCATATCGGACGGAATGCCGCAGTCGGTAAGGGCCTGTCGTATGCGCGCAACACGTTGCTGGGTGGAGATGCCTTGTGCGCCTATCTGGTAGTCGTGCCGCGCAAGAGACTGAACCAAATTCTGGGGTGCATGATGGACAAGCCATGCGGTTTTATGCGAAATGAGAACAGGGGTATCCATTGAGGGCCTCTCGCTCTGAGCCGGTATCCAACTCTTATGTCCGTTGAAGTGGGGAAATATACCGGATGTGAGTAAATCAACTCACTCATGCTGTGAGCTCAATCCAAACATGTACGTCAGCCTTCAAAGATGTCGGAAAATGTCGTTTTTTTGGGGGGGTGACGTACATGTTCTGGACCCCTGGCATTCCAGCAACGCCACGCCCCCACCCGGTCCCGACCGTTTACCGAGCAATAGGGTCGCCACGCGCGCCAACCATGTACTATGTACGGGCATTGTCTAAACCCACAATCCAAAGGACCCCATCTTGCCCGTCGTCGCCGCTATGACCATTACCTCACATGCCTCAGATGCCATGGTCGCTATTCCGTTTTGGCTCGAGATGTTCGCCGTTGTCGCCGCATCAATCTCGGGTGTACTGGTTGCGCGCGAGCACAAGCTCGACCTGGTGGGCGCGGTCGCGCTCGCGGTGGTCTGCGGTCTAGGCGGCGGTCTCTTGCGCGACATGACGCTGCAGGTGGGCAACGTCTACATCCTCAACCAGCCGATGGCGCTGCCGCTCTCCATCGCCACGGCGGCCATCATCTATATCTTTCCGGCAATCGTCGACAAGCCCGAAAAACTCATTCCCCTGCTCGACATCATCTCGGTCGGCATCTATGCCGCAACCGGCGCGGACAAGGCGCTGGTCTACGGATTTGCACCTGCCGTATGCATCATGATGGGCTTTTTTACCGCGGTGGGCGGCGGTATGCTGCGCGACGGCTTTATGGGCGTTGTTCCGGGCATTTTCCAACGTACTAACTTTTATGCCATCGCCGCCATCGCCGGATCGACAAGCTACGTGTGTCTCGTTATGAGCGGCATCATGAGCAATGTCGCCGCGCTGATCGTATGCGTTGTCGTGACCATGGGTCTGCGCTGGCTCTCGCTGCGCTTTGACATCAAAAGCCCCACCGAAGAAGACATCGCGCGCTTCTTGCACCGTAAAAAGTAGACAGCACGGCACGACCCTTCGAAATGCAACCGAGAGGTTCTTTTAGAGCGCCCACGCGTTGGGTACCCTGTTAGATATATGCCGAGTATCTAACGAAGGATTCACTATGCCCTGCAATCAATTCCCGTTGACCCAGCGCCGTAAAGCATGGGGCCGCATCACCATCCTATTCGCGCTCATCGCGCTGGCGATCACCGTGCTTCCCACGGCGTCGTTCGCCGGCACGGACACCGCAGGCAACGTACTTGCGACCGACAATGACGCCAATCCGTCCGGCGTTGAGGGTGACCTGTACTGGGCCGGTCAGGCCCTCAACTTTGATGATGTGTCCATCGACCGCGATATCATCGCCGCGGGCGATACCCTCTCAATTCGCGACTGCACGGTGGGCGGCGCCATTCGTCTTGCGGCGCGCACGATTGATATCGCCCAGACCACGGTTGATGGCAGCGTGACCGTTGCTGGCCAGCATGTCGTTCTCAATTCCGACAGCACCGCCAACTGTTTCTACGCGATAGGCGAGACGGTTGCCTTGCGAGGCTCCACCAAGTCGGCAGCGCTTGCGGGCGATACGGTGACCATCGATGGCACCGTCGAGGGCGATGTCGAGGTTTGGGCCGACAAGCTCATCCTGGGCAAGAACGCCCATATCACCGGCACCGTGAACGCGCACGTCTCCGAGGACCCCGAGCGCGCCGCGGGAGCCGAGGTCGGCGCACTCAAGATCGACCGCACCGAGAACGAGGATACTTCCACCGTTAACGATGTCATCGGCGGTATCGTCGCCGCGGCACTCTCGACCTGCTTTGTCGCTCTGCTGCTCGAGCTCGTCTTTCCGCGTGCGACTGCCAGCGCCGCCGGTATGCTCCACCAGCGCCCCATGCCCCTGTGGGTGAGCGGTCTTCTGGGCACGATTGCTATCGTCCCCGCCGTCCTACTGCTAATTATCTCTATCGCTGGTCTGTCGCTTGCCGGAGCCCTCATGTGCGGTGTTATTGGCATCGCGCTGGTGTCGAGCGCCTTTGCAGGGTGCGCGATCGCGCGCATGGTCGGACACAGCCAGAACCGCTACGCCATGGCAGCCGCTGGTGGCGTAATCGCAGGCGCCCTCACGGGGCTTCCCCTCGTAGGCGGCTTCATCAGCGGCGTGGCCTTTGTCTTTATGCTCGGCTACATCATCCAAATCATCTGGCACAACGCCCACCTCAAGCCGCAGCAGCCGGCTAACACGCCAGAGCTTCCCACCGCTTAGCAGCCGATCACCACAAAGGGGCCAGGCACCTTTGTGGTGGTGCAAAGGGGTCAGGTTACTTTGCAACAACAAACGAGGCGGGGCACTCGGTCATATCGACCGGGTGCCCCGCTTTTCTTGGAGGGTTCTCTAGTAACTTTTTCAAAACCAATGATCATCAGGTCGGTAGGCCTGCGCGTCACTCATTACGGAGGCAGTACGCCAGTGAGCATGAAAGGCAATTATTTTTCACGACGACCGCCTCCCCGCTTGATGACGAGCCCGACAACAATAGCCGCCACTCCGATGGCAGCCAAAGCCGCCACCAGCACCAACGTTCTATCTCCCGTCGAGGGTATAAAGCCACGACTTGCTTCTTTGCTCGGGGTGTTGAGCACCGACAGCTCAATCGAACCCGTCCCGGCATCGGCGGTATCAACCCGCAGAGGGCTTTTGACCGACACGGTCACCTTGAGCTTCGCGGCCGCCACCTGCTTAGCGTCCAATCCCTCAGACGTAACCGTTACCGTTCGTTTGCCCTCAAAGGCGGTGTATCCCTTGGGAGCCGCGGCCTCCTCGACGGTGTAGACACCCGCGTCCACACCGCTCAATTCCGCGTGGCCGTCCGCGCCCGTGATGACGCACGCGTCAGCATCCGTCGACCACGAGCCGTCGGTCGTTAGGATGCGCCCGCGGTCATCGATGATGCGCAGTTTGGCACTCGCGAGCGGTTTATCGTCCGAGCTCGAGCGCTTGATGAGGCTGAGTCCCCAGGTATAGGCCGTGGCGTCATCACTCGGCGTATGGGTGAATCCGGCATCGCCGGACTGGTCGACGAGGGGAGAGCGCGGGTAACGCAGGTAGACCTCGTTGGGGTTGCCCTTGGTGGCGCCTCGATTGCAGTTGGCCCCCAACGGCGCATTGTAGACAGCAACCACGCGGGCGCCCGCGGCAAAGGCGTCAGCCCCGCCGAGCGCGGCGATGAGGTCGCCGGTGCGCACGGTGAAGGCATTGCCCTCGACCGAGACCTTGCACTGTGAAGTAATGTCTGTCCACCCTTTAGCCGGCGTCGAGTTGGTGTTGCCACCCTCACATGCGACGACGTCGAAGCCGCCGTCCGCGCCCGCCGCCACGTACACGCGCACGCTCGCGGCCACCTTGGAGGGGTCGAGCCCCGCACTCATGGTGTCGACGAACTGTACCGTATAGGTGTCGTACGCCGTGAGCCCCGCCGGGACCGTGGCCGAGAGGCGCCAGTACAGGTCGTCGGCAACCGTGGCGTCGGCGGCCTTCTGCCAGGCGGCGGTGCTGTCCTCCAGCACGTGTTTTTGGACCTTGGGGGTCGCCGCCTTGGGCTTGACGGTGACGGCGCTGCCGCCGACCAGGGTCATGATCGGCGCGGTGCCGGCCTCGCCCTGGGCGATGGCGTCGCCGTCGGCGACGATGAGCCAGTAGCCGCAGGGCAGCTCGGCCGCCGTGCCCGCGTTAAGGGCCACGGAAGTTGCGTCGGCATTGCAAATCGCGCGGGCAAGCTTTGCCGTCAGCGCGGTCGTCATATGCCCGTCGGCATTCATCCACTCGGCAGTCTCTTGCGCCGCCGATGCCGAGCCATCAAGCCCCGCATCATGAAGCACGGGAAGAACGGCTTGACGAACCGCGCCATTCGCCCACGTTACGTCAGTTGCAATTTTATGGCCAGCATCGTCATCATCGATAACTGTCGCCGAAAAGAGCTGGTACGCGTCATACCGCGTCGCGACTGTACCGTCCACCGTAATGGCACCGGTGTCGGCAGCACGAGCCGTCCTGGGCAGCATCGCAAAAGAGAACATAGCGACCGTAGCTATCGTTGCGACGGCCAACAAGCGGCACCAAAGCCTACTCACGGCGACCACCTCGATCTTGATCGCGATGGCGGTGAGCATGCATCCATGTCGCGGCAAAGCACAGCAGCGAAGCGCCAGCCAGATACGTCATAGTCAAGCCGGCACCGCCTGCCTCGGGAAGCGTGGTCGAGTATCTGTTGGTAAAAGTCGGCGGGGTCGAAGAGCCATTGTCATAGGTGACGGTGGCGACGAGATTCCTCTCACCGTTGTCCACCTTAACCGTAACCTTGTGCTGGGTCCTGTCGTAGGTGATGTGGTCCTTGACGTTGTTCTCGGCGCCCTCGGGGACGACCTCAGAGATGGTATAAGTATAGGTATCGGCCTTGTTGTAGTCGACGTTGAAGGAGACGTTGCCCATGGCATCGTTGGTCACCGTTTGGAGCACCCTGTCCTTGTCATCCTTGAGCGCGAACGAGAACTGACCTTCCTTGAACGTTCCGCCTGCGAGCACCTTCTCTGCGTTAATAACCGCCTTGCCCGTCATGCGGTTGTCGTAGACCCAGATCTCGTCCTTCTTTGTATCGTCGATGATCTCCGCACCGTCGACGATGTCCTTTGCCTTAGTTAGCGCAGCCTGATAATCCTTGTCGCTCGCGCTGCCCTTGAGCATGATCCACGTGGGATCGGCCTTGGCATAGCCAACAGGCGCCTTGGTCTCCACGAGCTGATAGAGCACGCAATTACTCATCTTCTTGTCGCTTGTGCCGAACGAGATTTTGCCGTTGGCGTCGGTGGGGACGTCGATCGCGGCCTCGTCAAACGGCGTTCTGGCGTTCTCTACATTTCCGTCATCCGCAACCTGGCCCATATCCACGCTGTAGAGTGTGAACTTCGCCCCCTCGAGCGTCGCGCCGACCTGCTGGGCGTCGTACTTGGTCATCGTGATGCTGTAGCCGTTGCCGCCCGCGCTGGCGGACGCATTTTGAATCTTCCATTTTTGCTCGTCGATCGCCGAACCCTCCGTCACCCCCGCAAGCTCGGCGGTGTTGGAAAGGGACACCTCTTCGCCGGGGTTTCCGGTCGGGATAACCTCATACTCGACCTTGAGGTATTTCCCGTCGGGCACCTCAAGAGTCAACTTCGTACACGAGCCAGATTCATCCTTGACTTGCTCCATCTTCGACGAATAGTCCTTATCAGCCAGCGGTGACCAGGCACCATTCACCTGCTCATAGACCTTAAGCGTCGACGGCACCAGCGCGCACTTGGCATCCATGGTATCGACGAGCTCAAGGAAGTCGGTGCCATTTTTAAGGGCAACGGCAGACTCGTTAACAAGAATGGTGTATTTGATGCGATTGCTATTGGCAACCTGCTCGCCGGACTTTTTGATGACGTTGTTCTTAATGATGACGTCACCTTTACCGGAATCGAACTGTTTAACTCCTGACCCCGCGCTGGCCTTGTTGGTGAACTTCACCTCGTTTGTGGAGGTATCGAGCTCACCGCGCTTGACCGCCGTCTTGTACGTGAGCTTTGCGTAGCCGGCATAGCTTTCAAGCTCAGTCGTGGGGATGGAGAAGGTGACCGTATTGCCGTTGCGGCTGACGTTGTCGGCGGCGAGCGTCCGACCCGTAACGACCTCCTTGGCCTCGCCTCCGCGATGAAGCCCCGTATGTTTATCATAGGGGTTCTGCACGAGCGTATACTTTGCGGAATTCGCAACATAGCTCATACCATCCGGAAGGCTATCAACGATATTCAGCGGTTTCCCGCCCAGCTTTCCAGCTCCATAGTATTCGAACTCGCCATTTGCGCCCTTATTACCCTTTTGGCGGTTTGCATACACCGTCCAGTCGACGATCCAGGCGCCCTTCTCATCCGAGCCGTCAACGGTATGCCAATCGAAGTTCTCAACCCAAGACACCTTCGACTCCGCTTCCGGCTTCTCGACCGCGGGCATCGTTTCTCGGTTGACAACGTACTTGATGGGTTCGGTGAACGGCCACTGTAGTCTCAGGCCCGGTGCTTCGACCGCTGCGAAGTTTGAGTACCAGCCCGACAGCGCTTCTGATGTGGTGTCGTAGGTGATAACGGCGTAGTCCTCGTTCTCGAGAGCGGCTTTCACGTTGTCGGTAACGATGATTTTGAGGTCGTAGTTTTTCTTTGTTTCATTACCCGGATAGCTGGTCGTTGGTCTCCAGTCGGTGCCCGGAACCAGCTCGGTATTGCCGATTTTAATGGTAATGGAGCTTTCGTCGACGCCAAGTTTCTGCGACCATGCCGACTGAAACGTGTCCTTCACCGTCACCTCGCCTGGATGGGCCGCATTGACGATCGCCTTCAGCGCGACCTTCGTCTCCCACGTCGCCCTGCCCGTCGTCGCCGCCTCATCGTATCTCACGAGCCTCTTGGTGATCGGCACAACACCCGTCAGCTGCGGCGTGAAACTGCCATCATCCGTACCGGAAACGGAACCTTTGCGCTCGATGGTCGCGCTGTTGCGCACGGTGTCGTACGAGCTCGTATCGTTCATCTTGGTGTGATAAACGATGCAGTAGGTGGCGTACTTATCCTCAAGGTTGTTCGGGAACGTATAGGAAAAGAAATTATCCTTAGGTTCAAGTTTTCTTTCACAAATCTTGACTCCGCTCGCCTCCGAGTCGCCTTTGTAAACCGTAAAGTTGCCCGTATACGTCTGTTTTCCGTCCAGATTATCGGTGAACATGTATCCGCTCATGTCGGCCTTGAGCTTGCCTTGGTTGAGCTTGACCGTCCACTTGATGTCCGACGGCGTGCCTGAGCCATTGGACTTCTTGATCATGTCATAGCCGAATGTAACAGGCTCAGCCGTAGCTGTTCTGTTATCGCTGTCGCTTGAGCCAGCCCAATTCCACGTTGCCTTATTCTCAGCTTTGATCAAATCGCCGCCGTTCGCGGCAACACCGCTCTTCAGCACCGTATCGTACGTGATCGTGTGGTTGCCCCGGGAAAGGTTTCCCAGGCTGTCGAGGGTTACGACCTGGCCGTCGATCATCGGCTGGGAGTCAAGCTTCTTGCCGTCGAGCTTGAAACTGTCGTTCACAAAGTCGAAGTTGTCGCCCAGCGTATCAGTGAAGCTAACGTCCGTAGCATACGACTCTACGGTAAGCGTAACAGTCCAGGTAACCTTGGCCACGCCATCTGCGCCCTGGGAGAAGGTCCCCGACTTCGTCCCCGTGACTTTGCCGTCCTTGATAGGGATTTTGATCGTTCCCACACCAGGGAACACGACAGATGCGTTGCCGCCTGAGCCGGTGCCCTTGTCTGCAAGCTCGAACGAGAAATTGGCTCCGACATAAATCTCCGCAGGGTTTGACGCAAGCCAGTTTTTGTCAAACGCAAAGATGACCTTATTGTCCTTGATCTTCCACGTGCCAGCCTTGGCGGCAGTGGCTTCCGAACCCTCCATGAGGTCGCCGCCGTCGTTGTCGTCAACGACAATGGTGTCGGGCAGCTTATAGACAGCGATGTTCTTCTCGGGCGTAGGCGCCTTGCCGGCGTTGAATTGTGCCGAGAAAGCTCCATAGAGCGTCGAAGTGGACGTTACGGGATCCTCGAGCTTTTGAGTATGGTGCTCATCGGTATACAGCCTGACATCAACCGTCGCCGTATCCCCATCGATCACAATCGGCGTCGGCGTCGTCGCATCCTCGGCGCGCACGGGGACGGCACCGTGAAAAACTGCGGCGGTGAGACTAATTAAAATGAAGATCAGGGCCGCCATACCAAGCGACCGTGAGTGGTGTGCGTCCATAGTTGTCCCTTAATTCCTACAACACAGTGTGGAATACGGCGAATCGTCGGATCGAACACAAGCCCCAACATCAACGAGAACCTACCTAGCGCATTGCAAGAACCCAGGTTGATTTCCGATCTCAGCCGAACACATTGAGCGAATAGGCCGTTCCCGCAGCTAGCCGAACGCCCCCGCTGCCCCTCCTGGGGCCCGGGGGCGCCGTTTTCCCAGTTGAAGGAACG
>CABUQW010000055.1 GCA_902493895.1 uncultured Collinsella sp.
CGCCAATGAGCCTAAGGTCCCCATCTCCACAATTAAGGGGCTCGGAGGCCCCTTAAAACACGTCTATTCCATAGAATTGAGCACAAGGGCAATGCGACCCAATGCCTCCGTGACCGCATGGGCACGAACACACGAACGGTCACCCTCATAGTGGCAGCGCACAAAGTCCACGACCGGCACGCCCCCATCGGCGGAACGATGCGCCCAGCCAATATAGAAAGTGCCCGCCGGATCGTCCTCAGTACCACCGCCGGGGCCGGCATAACCCGTTGCGCTCACTGCAATATCGCTCTGGTACAGCTCCAGCGAACCCGACGCCATCTCGCGCGCAGTCTGGTGCGACACCGCAGTGTAGCGGTCGAGCGTCTCCTGCTCAACACCCAGCACGCGATGCTTAATCTCATCGCAGTAGGTCACCGCACCGCCACGCAGCACCGCCGAGGCACCAGGGATATCGGCGATCGTCGAGGCGATCATGCCAGCTGTCAGAGATTCAGCCGTCGAAACCGTCACACCACGAAAGCTTGCACGCTCAACAATATCGCGTGCGAGCTCTTCGTTATGCGCGGCAATCTGCTCAAATGATTCCGTCATGCCTACCAGGACCTAGACGGAAAAGACTATCTTGCGGCAGTTCCAGAAGTACTGGGCGCCCGAGATAACGGTCAAGACAACGGCAACGGCATACAGGAAGCGCGACACCGAGTAGATGCCGAGCGTCAGCGCCACCGGGCCAAGGTGCAAGCCGGCCATAGCAAAAACGCACAGGTAACCGCAGATGGAAACCATCGTGGTTGCCGTCTTGTACTTGCCGAGCTTATCGGCTGCAACGACCACACCGGCCGCACTCGCGACCATGCGCAGGGCGCTCACCAGCAGCTCGCGGAACAGGATAATGAACACGGACCACACGGTCACCGCGCCAAAATCCAAGAACAGCAGCAAGGCCGAGAACACCAGCAGCTTGTCGGCGATGGGGTCCAAGAACTTGCCGAAATCGGTGATCTCGTTACGCGAGCGTGCCAGATAACCGTCGACCTTATCGGTGCACGACAGGATCACATACAGAATGAAGGCAGCGGCGGCGAGCGGGCCGTCAAAGATGCTCCAATCCGTACCGGCAACACTCGTGTGAGACAGAGCCGAGACGATCATGAACACCGGGATAAAGACGATGCGAACGCACGTCACGATGTTGGCGGGCGTCCAGACACTCGTCAGTTCCTTATTGCTCTCGTTTGCCACGACGCTCTCCTACTCCACAACATGACCGATAAGCTCATAGCAGAAGCTATCGGTAAACTCGACAGTCAGAATATCGCCCACGGACGCCTCGCTGGCGTCCAGATGCACCGCTCCATCGGAATCGGGCGCCTGGAACCAGGCATGGCCGATCAGCTCGGCGCCGTCCTCGGTCTCTTCGATACCGTCGACGATCACCTGGGCGCGCTCGCCCACATGGGCGGCGGTGGCGGCAAAACCGAGCGACTCGGCCAGGTCCATGGCCTCCTGGGCGCGCTCGAGCTTGACCTCTTCGTCGACCTGACCCTCCATCTTAGCGGCCAGGCTGCCCTCCTCCTGCGAGTAGGCAAAGACGCTCGTGTAGTCAAAGCCGACGGTGTCCATAAAGTCGATAAGGTCGCGGAACTCGTCGTCGGTCTCGGTCGGGAAGCCGACCATGGCCGTGGAACGGATCACGATGCCGGGGATACGCTCACGAAGGTCGCGGAACAGATCCTCGAGCTCCTGGCGCGAACCGGAGCGACGCATGGCCTTGAGAATGCGCGCGTCGCAGTGCTGCACGGGGATATCGATATAGGGCAGCACCTCGGGCGTATCACGAATGGTCTCAATGAGCTCGTCAGTCATGCCCTCGGGCTGCAGATAGAGCACGCGGACCCAGACGTTGTGCGGGCGCACGGCCTCGGCGACGGCACACAGCAGCTGCGCCAGATTGCGCGGCGAGCCATCGGCGACGTCCTCGTCGGCAAAGTCGGTACCCCAGATGCCCGTGTCCTGGCCGATCAGCACGATCTCGCGCACACCGCCGGCAACCAGGTCGCGCACCTCGGAGATGATGCTCTCGGCATTGCGCGAATGATAGCGGCCGCGGATATAGGGAATCATGCAGAAGCTGCAGAAACGGTTGCAGCCATCGGAAATCTTGACGTAAGCGACAGCACCCTCGACGGTACGTTTGACCTGCGGGATATAGGCTGCAATCTCACGCTCGACACCCAGCACGCCATCGATGACCGCCACGATGCCATCTTCCTCGTCGGCCTTCACAAAGGCAGCGACCTCGGGCAGCTCGTCAGGCAGGTCATCGCCATAGCGCGACGGCACGCAGCCGCACATGACGATGGGGCAAGAACGAACGCCGTCCTGAACCTCGTTGGCGAGCTCGAGCGTGGTCTCGATGCTCTCGGACGTTGCGGAGGCGAGGAACGAGCAAGTATTGACGATGGCGATGTCGGCATCCTGCGGGTCGAATGCCTCCTCGTAGCCCGCGGCGGTCAAAAGAGAACGCATGCGGTCGGTGTCAACCTCGTTCTTAGCGCACCCGAGGGTGATGTAGAGCACGGAGCCCAACGGTGTATCCATGTTGGAGAGCGGTCCTTTCGATTGATATTAGCGGTAGTTGGTGAACTGCAGCGGCTGGCCGTAGTCCTGGTCGCGCAGGAACTGGATCACGGTCTGCAACGCGTCCTTCGAAGCAGAGGAAACACGCAGCTTGTCGGCCTCGATGGTCACCTTGACCTTGAGCTTTTGATCCTTGATGTCCTTGTTGATCTTCTTGGCGGTCGCCTGGTCGATACCCTCGACGATATGGCCGAGCACGCGCACGGTGCCGCCCGATGCCGCCTGCGGAGCATCCCACGAGACAGCCTTGAGGTCGATGCCGCGCTTGATGAGCTTGGAGCTCAGCACGTCAACAATCTGTTTGGAGACAAAGTCGGCCGGGGCGTTGATCGTAAAGAGCTTCTCGCCCTTCGAAAGCTCGATCGTGGCGCCGGAATCCTTAAGGCCATAGCGCTGGGAAATCTCGCGCGTGGTCTGCTGGAAGGCGTTGTCGACCTCTTGCATGTTGACCTCGGACACGACGTCGAAGCTGGAATCTTTAGCCATGATGTTTCCTTTCGCGTACGAGCGGCCTAGTAGCTATCGTACGAATTGTCGGTAGAATCGGTGGGTGTCTGACCGTCAGTTGCGGTATCGGCGCCATCCGTGGACTGGGCATCGGTACCATCGGTGGTGTCGGTACCATCAGAACTTTCACCATTCTCGGAATCAGTCGTCTCCTTCTTAGGAACGGTGATCGTCACACGAGCCACGCCCGAGGTCTTGGTATCGTAACGGACCTTTTCACCGTTCTTGGTAACGGTAACATCGGAAGGCTTGGACGTGGTGATCTCGATCGAGGACTCGGGCGTGTACTCCTGCTCAAAGGGGCCAGTCGCCTGAGCGCCATAGACCGACTTGCCGTCGACCTTGATCTCAATCCACGCGGTCTTTCCCTTGGCAACGGAAACTTTGATCTTCGTGACCTCGTTCTCTTCCTTCTTGGCCGTCGTCTTGGTAGCGTCCGAATCAGTCGACTCATCCGTCGGCTCATCGGTGTCTTCGTCCTCGTCGACCGTTTCGGTCTTCTTAGAAGACTTCTTGGTCGTCGTCTTGGTAGCAGTGGGCGCCTCGGGCGTGGTCTCGGGCGCCGAAGATGCGCAGCCGCGCAGAAGCACCACGATGAGCACGATCAGCAGCAACGCCACGGCACCGATGCCGGCGTAGACGATACGCGGATCGAGCCCGTTGTTTTGAGGAGTACGGGATCCGCCGCGTCCACGACCGGAACTGCTGCGGCCGCCTCCCTGAGGCATACGACCACGATTGCTATCGGAACGGCCGCGATAGCCGCCCTGGCCCTGAAGGCTGCGCTGACCCGAGCGGGGCGCAAGTTCACCGCGGCCTTGATAGCCACGTTGGCCCGAACGCGGAGCCGAAGAGCGCTGGCCATACGGCTGTGATTGAGAGCGAAGACGCGGCGTCACCTGCGTGGTATCGGCATCCGCATAGCCACCGCGAGAGCGTCCGGTGGAGACACCACGGTGACCGCGATCTGAATAGCCGCCGTCGCCGTAGCCGGCACGAGGGTCACGCGCCACGCCGCGGGCAGCGGGAAGTGCACGGTCCTCGGGCATCGGCGTACTGCGGAACCGGTCACGCTGTGAGCGAATCTCCTCGCCCGAACCCGTCTCAGTAATATAACCGGCCTGCTGAGGACGCTGTCCATAGCGGGTCGAACGACCGCCCTGAACCATCAGGAAGCGCCCGTTATCGACCGAGGAACGCGAATTGACGTAGCCGGCGGCGTCCTGAAAACGACCGCCCTGCTGCGACGTTTCGCGTTCGTATGCCATCAGGTCGTCAAAGTAGGCATTGACGACCTCGCGCGGATTGAGGCCCAAAAAGCGAGCATAGCTCGAAATCATGCCCTGTGCATAGCCGCGCGGCGGCATCGAAGCAAAGTTACCGGTCTCGAAAAACTCGATGATCTGCGGCCTGATTTTGATGGTGTTGGCGACCTGCTGAATGGAAAGGCCCATTCGGCGACGCTGCTCGAGCAGCATGTCACCAAAGCGTGCAGCCATCAGAATCCTCCAAACTCACGATCTTCACGTGCCATCTCGGCGTCGACAGATTCCAGCGCGGCAAGCCCCTCCTCGTCCAACAGGACCTCGCGCGGCTTGGAACCGTCGGGCGGGCCGACGACACCCTTTTCTTCCAGCATGTCCATAATACGCCCGGCACGCGCATAGCCAACCTTCAGACGACGTTGCAGGCCAGATGTGGAGCCCAGCTGCGATTCCACCACAATATGGGCGGCTTCCCAAATGAGCGGATCATCGTCTTGCGGCTCAGCTACTCCGGTGCGGACAATGCCGCCGCCACCCACCATGGACATGGAAGCGGGCGCCACGGCAGACAGGATCTCCTCGTGGTAGTCGGGCTCGCTCTGCGACTTGACGAACTCGACAATCTCGTTGATTTCGTCATCCGAGACAAAGCAGCCCTGGATACGGCGAGGCTTGCCCCAGTCGACCTTGGAGAACAGCATGTCGCCCAAACCGGTGAGCTTTTCGGCACCCATCTGGTCAATAATAACGCGCGAGTCGATGCCCGTGGCGACGTTAAAGGCGATGCGGTTGGTGATGTTGGCCTTGATGAGGCCCGTCACCACGTTGGAGCTGGGGCGCTGCGTAGCCACGATAAGGTGTATACCGGCGGCACGGCCCAGCTGGGCGATACGAACGATCGAGGCCTCGACATCCTTGCCGGCGACCATCATCAGGTCCGAAAGCTCGTCGATGATAATGACCAGATAGGGCATCTTTTGGGGCGGGTTGTCGTAATGCTCAAACTCGCCGGCGGCCTGCTTTTCGTTGTAGGTCGAGATCTTACGCACGTTGAGACGCTCGAAGACCTTCAGGCGACGCTCCATCTCGGACACGGCCCATTGCAGAGCGCTCGCGGCCTGCTTGGGCTCGGTCACCACGGGCACATAGAGATGCGGCAAACCGTTATAGCCCGCAAGCTCGACGCGCTTGGGGTCGACCATGATCAGGCGAACGTCCTCGGGAAGGGCTCGCATGAGCAGGGTCGTGATGATGGAATTGATCATCACCGACTTACCAGAACCGGTCGTGCCGGCGATCAGCAGGTGGGGCATCTTGGCGAGGTCAGCGACGACCGGCGTGCCCTCGGCATCTCGACCGATGGCCAGCTCGAGCGGACCGCCCTTCACATAGGGAAGCACGTCGCCCAGGTTGACGTTCTGGCGCTTGCGATTGGGAATCTCGATACCCACAAGCGAGGTACCGGGGATCGGGGCAAAGATGCGCACCGACTGAGCAGCGAGCGAAAGCGCGATATCGTCCTCGAGGCTCGAAATCTTGCTCACGCGCTCGCCCTCGCCAGGTTGCAGCTTAAAGGTCGTCACCGTGGGGCCGGCGATCCAGCCGACCACGCGGGCACTGCGGCCAAACTCAAGCAAGGTGGATTGCAGTGACTCGGCAGTCTGTTCCAGCTCCTTGTCAGATGACGCGGAGGACGCCGACTGCGGGTTGGCGTGCAGGATCTCGAGCGGCGGAAGCTTGAGGCCGTCCTCTTCTTCGCCCTCGTTATCCGCGGGGGCATTGACCGCTCCCCCATCGCTAGGAGTAGGCGCCTCGGCAGCGCCCGCGACAGCCGTATCGGCAACCTTGGGATGCTTCAAGAAGTCGGGAATCTGAGGTGTTGCCGAGACAGGATTCACGGCAAACGGCGGCTCGGACTCGTCGATCTTATCGGGGTCGTCTTCCATCGAAAGCTGGCCGGTTACCTGTTCGCGCTTAGCATGGCGACGCGGCAGCAAAGTTGTCTTTGCGGTCTCAATCGGAGCCTCGTCGTCCTCGTCATCGCCCTCGGTAAGCTCAATCTCGCTATCGGACCAAGACGGGTCGGGCTCGCTTGTATTCAACTTGGGCGTGGCCTTGCCCTTCTTGACATGACGGCGCGGCAGCAGCGTCGTCTTAGCGCGCTCGGCCTCCACGGCATCGGATACGTCGACAAACGGATCCTCGTCCTCGTCGTCATCGTCCAAAACCGGGTCCACATCGTTGCCCATGACCGTGGTCACGGCAGCATCGGAGCCCTTTTGACGAAGAATGCTCAGGTGCGGACGGGCAACGCCGGGCACCGACAGGGCTTCGTCGTCACCCCACGGGCTCGCGTTAACATCGGCACGACGGCGCTCGGCAAAATCGGCCGCGCGGTCGCGAGCAGAGCGCAGCACGCCACCCACCGAAAAGCCGATGATGACAAAACCAACGACGGCCAGACCCAACAGGACCACCATCGCGATAGGCTTACCCAGGGCATTCTGCAGCGCACTCGCAATAAACGCACCGATGTAGCCACCCGAGGCGGACAGATTTTGCGGCGTGAACATAAGGTCACACGAGTCGCTCGTACCCGGCACCATCAGCGAAAGAATGGAGACAACGGTGATAAAGACCACGGCTCCGCCCGCGACCGAGCGCACGTTGAGCGGCGAGTCCTCGCCTAAAAAGAGCGTGGCGGCAAACAGCAAAATGACGATCGGCAGCACGTAGGCGCCCAGGCCAAAGCCCAGGTGGTAAAAACCGGCAACAGCAGCCGTCACGGGCGCTGTTGCCGGAGAAATCACGGCAATAAAGGACGCAATCGCCAAAACGGCAATGACCACGCCGGCGATATCGCGATTGGCCGAGGGCTCCACCAAGGGCTCAAAATCGTCGAAGTCCGCCTCGTGGCCCTTATTGGCACGCAGATGGGAACCGGCACCCTTAGCAGATGCCGGTTGGTTATTGGCCTTATTGCCTTTGGCGTTTTGTGCAGATCCGCGCGCCAAACTAAACCTCCATGACGACCGGGATGATCATCGGACGGGTGCGCGTACGGCTCCAGATAAAGTTAGAGAGCGAATCGCGCACGGCCTTGCGAATGGCATCGGAACCGCTGCTCGTAAAGCTAAACTTGCCCTTCTCGATCGTCTTCATAATGGACGCGGAGGCATCCTCGGAGAACTGGTCGTCGATGGCAAACGAGACGCCGCGGCCCGAGAACTCGATGGCCTCGATCTTCTTGTGCTTGAGCGAGACGATGGCAACAGCGGTAACCATACCGTCGTTGGCGAGCTTCTGACGATCGCGCAGGACGATGGGGTCGGTATCGCCGATACGCAGGCCGTCGACGTAGACGACGCCGGACTCGACGGGCGTACCGCGTTTGACGATACCGCCGCGCATCTCGAGCGTGTCGCCGTTATCGAGGATAAAGATGTGATCATCCTTGATGCCCATCTTGCGGGCCAGCTGGGCATGGGCACGCAGATGCACGGCCTCGCCGTGAACCGGCATAAAGTAGGTGGGCTTGGCCATGGCCATCAGTAGCTTGAGTTCCTCCTGGCTACCGTGACCGGAGACGTGAACGAGAGCGCGGTTCTTATCCCACACGTCGCAGCCGAGCTTGGCTAGGCTGTTGACGACCTGCTGGACGGCTTTCTCGTTACCGGGGACCGGCGTTGCCGAGAGGATAACGGTATCGCCCTCGTGGATGGAGAGCGTCTTGTGCTCTCCGTTGGCCATGCGGGACAGGGCCGACAGCGGCTCGCCCTGCGAACCGGTGCACATGACGACGATCTTGTCGTCGGGCAGGTTATCGATGTCAAAGGCATCGATGATATCGGCGTCGTCGATGTTGAGGTAGCCAAGCTCGCGCGCCACGCGGGTGTTAGTGAGCATGGAGCGACCGGTCACAACGACCTTACGGCCGCACTTGCGGGCGGCATCGCAGATCTGCTGCAAACGATGGATGTGGCTCGAGAACGACGCGACGAACACGCGACCCGGCGCGTTCTTGATGGCGTGCAGCAGGTTGGGGCCGACTTCGGCCTCGGACTTGGTAAAGCCCGGAACCGTGGCGTTGGTGGAGTCGGAAAGCAGCAGGTCGATGCCCTGCTTGGCAAAGCGGCTGATAGCGGCGTAGTCGGGCGTGACGCCGTCGATGGGTGTCTGGTCGAGCTTAAAGTCGCCGGTGTGCATAACGGTGCCCTGATTGGTGCGGATGAACACGCCCAGAGCGCCGGGGATAGAGTGCGTCATCGAAAAGAAATCGAGCGAGATGCCGCCGAGGTTGACATGGCTGCCGCCCTTGACCTCGCGGAACTTGGGCGCGCGGATGCGGAACTCAGAAAGCTTGCCCTCGATAAAGCCAAGCGTCAGCTTGCTCGAAAAGATGGGCACCTTATTGTTGAGGTCCTGCAGCAGATACGGAAGCGAACCGGTGTGGTCCTCGTGGCCGTGGGTGACGACGATACCGCGGAGCTTCTCCTCGTTTTCAAGAACGTAGGTGTAGTCAGGAAGCACCAGGTCGATACCGGGCTGGGAGTCGTCGGGGAACATGAGGCCAGCGTCGACGAGCACCATGTCGTCGCCGCACTCGAAGACCGTCATGTTCTTACCGATACCGTCAAGGCCGCCGAGCGGGATGATCTTCAAGGGAGATGATTTTTTAGCTGCCATAGGTTAGTGTGGTTTCCTTTCTTCGAAACGGGTCTGGAACAACCGACGGGGCGCTTCTGGCAAACCGACCGCCGGGAACGTACAAACATGCATCACAGAGTCGATGCAATAACCACAGTATGATACCCATTTGCCCACCAACAGACCACCCATGCATCAAAGCCCCATCTGAACTGGTCCATCCCGCCGGTCTGGGGCCATCGGGGGCCGGGGCGGGTTAAGTTTGCTGCTCTACAGTCCTGCGCAAGACGGAAAGCACATTAAGTGCTTTCCTTTGCGTGCGGAACTCGCGACAAACTTAACCCGCCCCG
>CABUQW010000056.1 GCA_902493895.1 uncultured Collinsella sp.
AGCGAAAGGCGGGTATTGAAGCGGCCCTGGATCTTTGAAAAGTCGTTGCCCACGGGCAGGCTCAGGTTGTCGATGGCCTCCTGGCTCGTAACCATCACCCACACGCGGCCACCGCAGGCGGCACCCAGCTCCTCGACGATGGTCTGAAGGCTCAGCATAAGGCTTGGGTCCTTGTCGTTTGTAATAAACTGACCCACCTCGTCGACCATAAAGAGCAAACGGAAGTTGCCGCCGTGGGCCGCTGCCTGAGCGTCTACGTAGTCCTTGACCTTTTTGGCAAAGACATCGGGGGCCAAAACCTCGTCCTCAGAACCCTCGAGCCAGTTCCATGCGGCCTTTTCGCTCATGCCGAGCACGCTCTGCAGCACCTCGACCACGTCGTCCTCAAAGTAGCTGTAGGTGTCGCGGGTCTGGAGCCAGGACTCGCCGTTCACGCGCTCAAAGGCCTCGCGGAACTCCTGGGTCTTGCCCAGGGAATCGATGTAGTCCTCGAGCTTTGCAAGCTTGAGGTCCTCGCCGTAGAAGCCGCGCGCTTCGTAGAACATGCGCTCAAAGCCGCGAAGCAGCGCCGTGGGAGCCGTATCACCCTGCTTCCACTGGCCCGCCTTGCTATCGATGTTAAAGAGGATGGCCTGCGTGGGCACCGAGCAGGCGCGCTCCATGGCAGCCGCGACCATGGGGTCGACGATCTTGCCGTCAAAGTAGCGGATGGCGCTCTTACCGCCGATCTGGCGATTCTCGAGCAGGTAGCTCAGCATCTTGAGGAAGTGCGATTTACCGGAACCGAAGAAACCACTGATCCACACGCCGATCTTGTCGGTGCGCACATCGATGGCATCGCCGTAGGCCTTGAAGAACGTTGCAAAGTGCCTCTGCAACTCGCGCGTCACCACGTACTCGTCAAGCTCCTGGCGGATGGACCCATCTTTTGAATCCTGGACCTTGACCACGCCGTTGATGGAGCGGTTGATGTCTTTAGCAAAGAGGTCGCGAATGATCGTGTTGTCCATGGGTGCTCCTTTGGGTTTGGGAACGTTATGGCATAGGGTTGTTACCGGCGGCAGGGACATGCCTGCGGAGAGCCGTGCTTACGAGATATCGATGGCGCGGTAGTAGTTGTCGGCCGGCAGACGGTTAAAGAGCTGGAAAGAAGAGCCGTTGAAACTGCCCGGATAGGTGGCGACCACAGGCACCTCATCAAAATCCGCAAGCATGCAGTGGAGAAGCGTGTGCATGCGAAAGAACGGGAAGACCTCACCTGCACCGGTGAGGAGAATGACGTCTCCGGGCGCGAACGGCTCGGTCTGCTCAAGGATGTACGCGGCAACTTTCTCGGGCGAGGCGAACTTGGCCACGTCCTCGAGCACGCGCTGGGTACCGCGGCGCTCCTCTTGGCGCGGGATAGCCTTGAGGACACGGCGCTTTTCGAGAATTGCCAGCACGGCGTCGTAGAGGTTCACGACCTTGAGCGTGCACGGAAGCTTGTCGGCCTCGGCATCGCGTGAAAGGGCGTCAAATAATGCACGCGCTTCAAACTCCAGCGCGGGGTCATAGCAAAAGGTGTGGAAGCCGATCTCATTGCCTATGCCCTTGTTGGCCAAAAAGTCCTCGCTGCACAGGCACTCGCGCAGAAGCTGCGCGCGGCGCTCAAATTCCTGACGGGCGTACTCGGAGCGGGCATGCGCCGCCACGACGCTCTTGCGGGAATGGATGCCGATATTGGTGGCGAGATCGGTCGCCGGGGTGATAACAGGGTCGACGGCGCTTTTGACGGGAGCCACGCTACATCACCGCCCTGCCGGTAAGGGCCGCGATAAGCGGCTGCTCGCCCAGCTGAACCAAGGCTCGCTCGACATCGGAATCGAGGAAGAGTGGTGACAGGCGCTCGGACTCCGGGCCCTGGCCCTCGCCGATAAGGCCGGCATGGCGGAGCGTCTGGCGGAGCGAGCCCTTAATGCGCTTGACCGTGGCCTCAGTCCAGCGGGCCGCGTCCGGATACTCCGTGGTAAAGCGTGTCATAAAGGCGTTGAGGTCAACCGCCGTAAAGGCATAATCGAAGTTTTGTAGGCGCTCCCCTACCTCGACGAGCACGAGCTCGCGCACGATATCGTAGCGGCAGATCATGCTGTAGAAGATGGCCTGGTCCGCCTGCGTGGGAGTGCCGGATGCCATGAGCCTGGTTAGGGATAACGCAGCCTCGACGGCGGTTTTGGGGTCGATGCCGCGCGCGGCGCATACGGCGTCCGTGGGCACCATGGCGTCAAGGCGGCGAAGGCACACGGTTGCGCGGTTGGCGACCATGCGCTCCGTGGGATATTGAAAGAGGTTCTCGCTCTTTACGCGTACAATGACCTGCTCGTCGCTTGCGCCCTGCACACGAAGGGCAGCGACGATGCGCATCTCATGCGGGAGGAATTGCTCGCGGGTGAGCACCCCCCCCCGAACGCTTTTTGTGGTTACATCCACAGTACACGCTCCAAGGGTGTCAAAGGCTGTCACAAGTGCGCCGCAACCCGGCAGGCAGGCGCGGCGCACATGACAATAATCATACCTGTTGGTAAAAAAGTTACCACGCCCAGAGTGTCAAATGTTGAGCAACAAAATTTAATCCGGTTAACGGTCATTTTCGCAGCTTAGAAACTTTAACGAGGTCGCCCCAAATCACACTTGCCAGACAACCGCGCTTACGAATGCAGGCACGCACACGCCCAACGCCACCCTCCGCTACACTCAACATAGAGTTTTACATATGATTCTATGTAAGGAGTTTCATATGCCTGTCGTAAAGCCTATTTCTGATCAGACGCGCGCGCTAACTACCATTCAGGAACGCGAAGATCACATTTAACGTACCATCGCTCATGGTTACGACGACCTCACCAACGGTCGTGTGCGCCCCTGGAAACAAGCAAAGGCAGAGGCAGATCGGATGCGAGCCTCCAGATAAACCCTCCCCCATGTAACAACCCTGTAAATCATAGCGGCACACTCGGGTTTTACCGTGATGCGGTCGCGCCTGACGCTGCACTGTGCTAAAGTATCCCGAACGTTCAAACGACTACGAGGGAGACTAGAAGATGGCACGTGTGCACAACTTCTCAGCTGGCCCGGCCGCACTGCCTACAAGCGTGCTCGCCGAGATCGCCGACGAGATGATGGACTACCGCGGTTGCGGCATGTCCGTGCTCGAGATGAGCCATCGATCTAGCATGTACCAGCAGATCATCGACGACGCCGAGGCAACTCTGCGCCGCCTGCTGAGCATCCCCGACAACTACCGCGTCCTGTTTTTGCAGGGCGGTGCCACGCTACAGTTTGCGGGCATCCCCATGAACCTCATGCGCCGCGGCCGCGCCGGCTACGTCGTGACCGGCAACTTTGCCAACAAGGCATACAAAGAGGCTGCCAAGTACGGCGAGGCCGTGCTGCTCGCGAGCTCAGAGGACACCAATTTCGACCGCATTCCCACCATGGCCAATATCAACGCGCGCATTGCCGCCGAGGCCGAGGGCGATGGGCTCGACTACGTCTACATCTGCCAGAACAACACCATCTTTGGCACCATGTACCACGAGCTGCCCAGCTGCGGCGATGTGCCGCTGGTCGCCGATGTCTCGAGCTGCTTTCTGTCGCAGCCGCTCGACGTCGAGCGCTACGGGCTCATTTACGCCGGCGCGCAGAAAAACGCCGGCGCCGCGGGCGTGACCGTGGTCATCGTGCGCGACGACCTCATCGCAGATGGCCCCGCCTTTGCGCAGACGCCGCAGTACCTGGACCTCAAGACCCAGGCCGCCAAGGGATCCATGCTCAATACGCCTAACACCTTTGGTATCTACGTATGCGGCAAGGTGTTCCATTGGGTGGAGCAGACCGGTGGACTTGCCGCCATGGCCGAGCGCAACTGGGCCAAAGCCAACCTGCTCTACGACCTGCTCGAGCACAGCGGGCTGTTCCATGGCACCACACAGGCCGACAGCCGCTCCATCGCCAATGTTACCTTCCGCACCGGCGACGCCGAGCTCGATGCGGCCTTTGTTGCAGGCGCCGCCGAGCACCAGATTCAAAACGTCAAGGGCCATCGCCTGGTGGGCGGCATGCGCGCCAGCGTCTACAACGCCGTGACCATGGAAGATGCCCAGGCACTGGCCTCGTACATGAAGGACTTCGAAGCACAGCATAGTTTGAGTCCGCGATCTAACTAGCCCGCAACGCGCGGGCCGACCAGCCACTTCAAACCACTTGTTTTAGACAAACCTGCTAAGGAGTTTTCCATGCGCAAGATCAAAACCATCGACGACATCACCAAGGACGGCAAAGTCGAGTTTGGCGAGGGCTACGAGTTTGTGGGCACCGCCGAGGAGGCCGACGCCATCCTGATGCGCTCGACCGACCTGCACGGCTACGAGCTGCCCGAGAGCATCCGCGCCATCGCCCGCTGCGGCGCCGGCGTCAACAACATCCCCATCGAGGAGTACGCCAAGAAGGGCGTTGTCGTCTTTAACTCCCCCGGCGCCAACAGCAACGCCGTCAAGGAGCTCGTCCTGGGCATGCTGGTGCTCTCGAGCCGCGGCGTAGTGCAGTCGATGAACTGGGTGCGCGACAACGCCGACGACCCCGAGATCCAGGTCGATGCCGAGAAGGCCAAAAAGGCCTTTGTGGGCCGCGAGCTCAAGGGCAAGCGCATCGGCGTCATCGGCCTGGGCAACGTAGGCTCCAAGGTCGCCAACGCCTGCGTCGATCTGGGCATGGACGTCTACGGCTACGATCCGTTCATTTCCGTCGAGCACGCATGGGTGCTGAGCCGCGAGGTGCAGCGCGTGGGCACGCTCGAGGATCTGTGCCGCGGCTGCGACTACCTCACCGTGCACGTGCCCAGCAAGGCAGACACCATCGGCATGATCAGCACCGAGCAGATTAACCTGCTGGCACCCGACGCCGTGCTGATCAACTACGCGCGCGAAACCATCATTGACGAGGACGCCGTCGACGCTGCCCTGCGCGAGGGCAAGCTCAGCTGGTTTAGCTGCGACTTTGCCACGCCCAAGACCGTCAAGATGCCCAATACGTTTATCACCACGCACTCGGGCGCCGGCACCGGCGAGGCCGAGGCCAACTGCGCCGACATGGCCATCAGCGAGCTCAAGGATTACCTGGAGAACGGTAACATCGCACACAGCGTCAACTACCCCGCCTGCAGCATGGGCAAGGCGCGCGCCGCGAGTCGCATCGCCTGCCTGCACGCCAACGTGCCTAACATGATCGGCCAGATCACGGCCATTCTCGCCAAGGACAACGCCAACGTGCAGCGTATGACCAACGAGTCCGCCGGCGAGAACGCCTACACCATGTTCGACACCGATGAACACCTGGACAGCAGCACCATCGAGGCGCTCAAGCAGATTCCGTCCATGTATCGTGTGCGCGTGATCAAATAGCGACGACGCCAAGCCTGCTAGGAAGGCCATGAAGCCCATTCGGCCCCCGTTTTCGCGAAACGGGGGCCGATTTCTTTGCTCCGGCTGATTTTGATAATGCTACCCAGGACAAGTTTTTTCGGATTATCGACAGTCATACCCAAGTCACAGAGCGCACCTGCTTTGATAAACAACTTTATCAGGGGCTTTAGTAGGTAAAAATCGATCTCTGTATACCACATCCAAGTTGACTGTCGATTTTCCGAAACAACTAGTTCTGGATTGCAATTTTATAGCCCTTCCAAGGCGAAACTGAAGCCTTTTTCGCACCCAAAGCTCTAGTTCGTGCGACCGTTTTCCACCTGCACGACTACATTCCCGACCAATCGATAAATATCTCCTCACGAAGCCGGCGTTCGAGCTCCTGCTGCCGCGGTGTCTTGTCTTTCAGCGGCGCATCGAGATAGGACATGATGAGCTCCATCACCACGCGGAAGGCATCGGAGTCGGCCAGCTGGCCATAGGTCATCAAAACGACGGGATATCCCATCGCTTGCAAGGCCGTCGTTCGGTCGGAGTCGGAGATCTTGGATTCTATGGATCCGTGTATGGCTTTACCCTGGCATTCAACAAGGCACTCTCGGCTGCCGTCCTTATTTGCCAGCAGGATATCGGCATAGCGCCTATCAAGCCCCGAAATCAGGCGGGCGCTTCGCGTCATACGAATCTCAACGTTATTGGTAAGGCGAAGACCTTCGCCGCCACGCAACCTCGAAAGGCCAAACAGCATCGAAGCTTGGGCCTCGAGCGGCGACGCTGCCATCCCCGTAATGCATTTCGCGGCTCGTATGAACGATTTAGCGCCGCGGAGCCCCCGGATCTTATTGGCGAACTCCGTTAGTTCAGAGATCTCGATCAAGGGCGGTCGTTTCCACAAGTCCGTTGGATTCCCCGAGACATCTTTTACGTTTTCCCAGCCCAACTGTGCGTCACCCCACCGGTCCCCATATGCCTGCACAAGTGCCGACTTTACCTGAGACGCAATCTTGCACACGGCAAAGGTGCCGCACATCTCATACATGCACATGATTAGACGCTCGTTTGAGACCGAGGAGGCCAGGGTCAGCAGGGTAAAGAGTGGGGACGCGACATCGAGGCCAAACTCTGTCTGCCGCACGGAGCCAAACGGCCTCTCCCCGTTCCAAACATGCCTGACAATGCGATCGCCCTTACGTCCACAGCTGCCCTGTGCCAAAACGTGTAGCGGGGTGCCCAGGAAATGCTTGACGAGCGGGTGCTCACAAAGATGCTCCCTGCGCGGATCGTCTACAGAATCGGGCAGGTCCGGCATTATCGCCAAGACCTGTGGGGGTATCCGGTGATACCGAAAGGCAGATATGTCGCACAGCATGTCGTCCATAAAGGCTACGTACCCACTGCGCCGTTTGTGAACCCGCACGGACGGCAAACGCGCTGGCTCGGCCTGCGAACGGTAAATGCTGCTGTGCGCACGTCGCGGATCTCTCAGGAGGCTTACAATCGGTTTGGAAAGCAGACTGATTGTGAGGTTGCATATGGTTGACAAGGACTTTGCCTGGCGGCTTGCGCAGGAGCTTGTGCGGATCGACAGTTCAAACCCGGGCGCGTATGAGGATGAAATTGAGCGGTATATCAAAGCGCTGTTTGAGGAACGGATGGCGCAGCTAAGCCATCCGGTACTCGATGCCGTGCAGATTGAGGAGCTCGAGGTGCTCCCCGGACGCCGCAACCTCATGGTCACCGTGCCCGGTTTGAGCGACGAGCCACGGCTCGTCTACATCTGCCACATGGATACCGTCACCTTGGGCGACGGCTGGGACGCAGGCATTCCGCCGCTCGGAGCAATCGTGCGTGACGATAAACTCTATGGCCGCGGTGCCTGCGATATGAAGGGTGGCCTGGCCTGCGCCATTGCCGCACTGGTCCATACGCTCGAGCGCGTGGCGGCGAATGGCGCGCTGCCCCGCCGCGGCTTTTCGCTCATTTGCTCGGTCGACGAAGAGGACTTTATGCGCGGCTCCGAGGCGGCCATCGATGCCGGTTGGATCGGTTCGCGCGAATGGGCGTTGGATACCGAGCCCACCGACGGACAGATTCAGGTGGCGCACAAGGGGCGTACGTGGTTCGAGATTGAGATGACCGGCGTCACGGCGCACGCGAGCCAGCCCTGGAAGGGCGCCGACGCCGTCGCCGCCATGTCCGAGGTCGTGTGTTCGCTTCGTCGCGCGTTTTCGGCGTTGCCCCCGCATGATGAGCTGGGGCCTTCGACTGTCACATTTGGTCAGATTGAGGGCGGCTACCGTCCCTATGTCGTGCCCGACCACGCCAAGGTCTGGGTCGACATGCGCCTAACGCCGCCGACCGATACGGCCGCTGCAACCCGCATGGTAGAGCAGGCCATCGCCGGTGCCGAGGCTGCGGTCCCCGGCTGCCATGGCAGCTATACCGTGACAGGCGACCGCCCCGCCATCGAGCGCGACCCAAGCTCTCCCCTACTAGCCGCGCTCAAGCGTGCCGCCGATGACGTGACGGGTGCGGACACGACCGTCGGCTTCTTTACCGGCTACACCGACACCGCCGTCATTGCCGGCAAGACAGGTAACCGAAATTGTATGAGCTACGGCCCCGGGTCGCTCGCGCTCGCGCACAAGCCCAACGAGTATGTGCCCCATGCCGATATCGTTCGCTGTCAGCAGGTGCTGATTGCGCTTGCCGACAACACGCTCTGGGACGCAAGCGGCCAAGTTGGGGCATAATAAGCCGCGAACAAACCAACTCGCGTGTTAGGACCGTCCATGAAAGCACTTCCGTTTCCCTGCATCCGCCCGGCTCAGGACCGCGTGCTCGAAGCGCTACCGCAGATGGGCGGCATCCTGAGCGGCAACGACGCCCTGCGCGGCGCCATCGCCGACGGCCTGATGCTCAAGGATCCAGGCGCGGCGTATTACGCGTACGAATGCTCGGGAGAGCCGGGACGCGTGACGGGTGTCGTGGCGATTTGCCCGATAAGTGTACTTGCGGGCGGCAAGGGCGATGCCAGCGCTGACGTGGCCGCCGCTGCGCACGCGATCGCCGAACTCAAAGTTCAGCCTCGTCCCGTGTCGCTCGCCTACGAAGCCTCGCCCGTCATGGATATCATCCTCGGCGCCGCCAAAGAAGGCGCTTCGCTCTATGCCGTCACCGATCCCGCCGGCATTACGCACCGCGTGTGGGAGGTCAAGCGCGAGGACGCCGTCGGGGCCATCC
>CABUQW010000057.1 GCA_902493895.1 uncultured Collinsella sp.
ACTCCCTCGGAATCTCCCCATATCTCGACAAGCCGACCCGTAAACTCTCGACAGGAATGAAGCAGCAGGTAAAGCTTGCCATGGCGATAGCGACCGATTGCCCGTACCTCATCCTCGATGAACCGCTGAACGGCCTCGATCCGGGAAAGCGGAAAACCTCCTGCGACGCGATGCGCAGCGAGATGGAGCGGGGACGAAGCGTACTCATCTCAAGCCATCTGCTCGACGACCTGGCAGACCTCACCGACTCGTTCTACTTCATCGAGGCCGGCACGCTCGTGGAAAAGACCGAGTCGTCCTCGCAGACGCTCAAGCAGGAATACCTCGATACATACGAGGGAGGTGAATGACATGAAACTATTTGAACAGCTGAAGTCCAATGCGTCGCGCATGGCTGTCTACGCCATCCTCGTGGCAACCGCTTTATGCGGAATCGCGGCACCCGTCTATGCGCTCAACGGAGAGAAAGGCGATGTCGAACCCGCGTACATGGCTTCGACGGTTAAAGACCGGTACAAAGCCTTCTCTGGAGACACGTTTTACGTAGCAGAGTACGACACGACCTACCGTCAGCTTCGCTACAACAAGAGATACGAATATCTAGGCCCAGAAGTAATCAGCTATACATCGGGTTGGTACCGCTCCAGCTATGGACACATAACCCAGTTCAAGTGTAACTACCGTGTGTACAACTAAAGCAACCGGCCGGGACGAGGGGTGACGCAAAAGCGTCGCCCCTCGTTTTTAACCATGTCAACTGAACCTAGTTCAGTTTGGTTGATTTCCGATCTCAGCCGAACACATTGAGCGGAAAGGCCGTTCCCGCAGTCAGTCGAACGTCCCCGGGGCCCTTCTCAGGCCCCGGGGACGGCATTTTCCCAGTTGAAGGAACGGTGGAGATGTGTTTCGATGGGTCAGATTCGTGTCGTTCCGAAAAGACCGTGAACCTTTTGTGGGACACGCGGCGCCGTGGTACCATAGCCGAGTTTGTTGTCTTGGTCGGAAACCAAGACGCCTTATGCGCTGATCGGTAACCAGCGCCTGACCAATAAGGAGTCCTACCATGAAGCAGGGTATCCATCCCCAGTATGTCGAGTGCACGGTGACGTGCTCCTGCGGCAACACCTTCAAGACGCACGCTACCGTGTCCGAGATGAAGGTCGAGCTTTGCAACGAGTGCCACCCGTTCTACACCGGCCAGCAGAAGTTCGTCGACACCGGTGGACGCGTCCAGCGCTTCGCCGACAAGTTCGGTGGCGCCGCTGCCGCCCAGCTCAAGAAGGCCGAGGAGGCCAAGGCTGCCAAGGCCGCCAAGGCTGCTGAGGCCGAGGCTGCTCGCAAGGCCGCCGCTGAGGCTAAGGCTGCCGAGAAGGCTAAGCGTGCTGCTAAGTTTGCCGAGGAGGCTGCCAAGCAGGCCGCCGAGGCTCCCGCAGAGGCTCCCGTCGAGGAGGCCGCTGCCGAGGCCGAGACCACCGAGGCTGCTGAGTAAATAGCTCGCCGCGGAATCGCTCGCATTCATGGCATAAGGGCCGTGCATCCGTTTGGGTGCGCGGCCCTTTTCTTTTTATTGGTGCAAGCAAACCTGTCCCCATTGCACCAGATTGGTGCGAAGGGGACAGGTTTGCTTGCACCAAATGGCAGAGAGGCGGCGTTTGGCCAGATAAAACCTGCCAAAATTAACCTGTCCCATTGTGGCAGGTTGGTCGTAGTTATTACGTGGCGGTCGAGGTCGACCGTATAGGCCGCGCCTTGTTTGGCTAAAGTACAATCATCTGTGTTTAACTCGCCCGCAGCTGCACGGCGTGGGCGATGGCCAAAAAGGAAAACCACATGGGATTCATGTCAAAGCTGCTGTCCTTTGGATCCGATAAGGACCTTAAGCGCTACTACAAGATCGTCGACCAGATCAACGGTCTTGAGCCCCAGTTTGAGAAGATGACCGAGGAGGAACTCCGCGGCCAGACCGATAAGTTCCGCGAGCGTTACGCCAACGGCGAGTCGCTCGACGACATGCTCCCCGAGGCCTTTGCCACCGTGCGTGAGGCTTCCAAGCGCACCATGGGTATGCGCCACTTTGACGTGCAGCTCATTGGCGCCATGGCGCTGCACGAGGGCCATATCGCCGAGATGAAGACCGGCGAAGGTAAGACCCTCGTCTCCACGTTGGCCGGCTATCTCAACGCTATTGCCGGCAAGGGCGTGCACGTCGTTACTGTCAACGATTACCTTGCCAAGCGCGACTCCGAGTGGATGGGCCGCATCTATAAGTACCTGGGCATGACCGTCGGTCTGCTCCAGAACAACATGCCGCTCGAGCTCAAGCGCCCGGCCTACCAGGCCGACGTCACCTACGGCACCAACTCCGAGTTCGGCTTTGATTACCTGCGCGACAACATGGTTACCCGTCCCGAGCAGCGCGTGCAGCGCGGTCACAACTACGCCATCGTCGACGAGGTTGACTCCATCCTGATCGATGAGGCCCGCACCCCGCTGATCATCTCGGGTGCTGGCACCAAGTCCGCCAGTACCTACAAGGACTTCGCGCGTGCCGTGCGTGGCCTTGAGCGCGGCGAGGACGTGTCGCACGACATGCTCACCGCCACCGAGGACGTCGAGCCCACGGGCGACTATGTCATGGACGAGGCCAAGCACACCATTGCCGCTACCGAGCGCGGCCTTAAGAAGATCGAGCGCCGCCTGGGTATCGATGACATCTATGCCGATCTCTCCGGCCAGCTTGTCAACCACCTGCAGCAGGCGCTGAAGGCCCAGTACATGTTCCACCGCGACAAGCAGTACGTGGTCACCAACGGCGAGGTCAAGATCGTCGACGAGTTCACCGGCCGCATTATGGAAGGCCGCCGTTACTCCGAGGGCCTGCACCAGGCCATCGAGGCCAAAGAGGGCGTGCTCGTACGCGAGGAGAACCAGACCCTGGCCACCATCACTCTGCAGAACTACTTCCGTCTGTATGACAAGCTCTCCGGTATGACTGGCACGGCACTTACCGAGGATGCCGAGTTCCGCGAGATCTACAAGCTACCCGTCGAGGTCATCCCCTCCAACAAGCCTGTGCAGCGCGTGGACCACGAGGACCTGGTGTACCGCACCATTCAGGCCAAGTACAACGCCGTCGCCGACGATGTCGAGCAGCGTCACGCCAAGGGCCAGCCGGTCCTGGTGGGCACCGTCTCCATCGAGAGCTCCGAGAAGCTGTCCGCCGCCCTAACCAAGCGCGGCATCGCACACGAGGTCCTCAACGCCAAGCACCATGAGCGCGAGGCCCACATCGTGGCCCAGGCCGGACGCTACGGCGCCGTGACCATCGCCACCAACATGGCCGGTCGTGGTACCGACATCCTGCTGGGCGGCAATCCCGACGAGCTGGTGCGCGAGCGCCTGGAGTACGAGGGCCTGACCATGGAGGACGTGACGCCCGAGCAGCTCGAGCAGTTTAACGCCGAGGCCAAGGAGACTTGCAAGGCCGAGCGCGAGCGCGTGCTTGCCGCCGGCGGCCTGACCGTCATCGGCACCGAGCGCCATGAGTCCCGCCGTATCGACAACCAGCTGCGCGGCCGTTCCGGCCGTCAGGGCGATCCAGGCGAGACCCAGTTCTACCTGTCGCTCGAGGACGACCTCATGCGCCTGTTCGGCGGCGACAAGATGGACCGCGTCTCCAAGATGATGGTCACGGCCGACATGGGCGACGACATGCCCATCCAGCACAAGATCATCTCCAAGGCTGTCGAGAGCGCCCAGCACAAGGTCGAGAGCATCAACTTCTCCATGCGTAAGAGCGTCCTTGAGTACGACGACGTCATGAACAAGCAGCGCCAGGTCATCTACGCCGAGCGCAATAAGATTCTGGACGGCAAGGACCTGACCGACCACATCACCGAGGTCATGCACGACACCGTGTACCGCTGCGTGCAGGAGTTCTGCACCAAGGACAGTCACGATGGCGAGCGCGACCTGGAGGGCCTGCGCAAGTGGGTTGTGGAGCTCACCGGCCACATCGATACGCCGAAGTTCCCCGACGAGGATTATGAGGCCCTGGCTGCCGATGTCCTGGCTTACGTAGAGAAGTGCTACAACATGAAGGCCGAGCGCTTGGGCGAGGACCTGATGCGCGAGCTCAACACCCAGGTCATGCTGCGCGTCATCGATACCCGCTGGATGAACTACCTGCAGGAGATGGACTACCTTAAGACCGGCATCGGCCTGCGCGGCTTTGGCCAGCGCGACCCGCTGGTCGAGTACAAGACCGAGGCCTACGGCGCGTTCCAGATACTCGTCGATACCATGTATGAGGATTACCTGCGCACGGTTCTGCGCATCGAGATCAAGGCTGCCCCGCGTGCCGTGGAGCACAAGGAGGAGCCCGCGCTCGAGGGCGCGCACTTCTCCGGTCCTGCCGAGGTCGATGGTGATAACGGCGACTCGGTGCTGCGCAAGCAGGCGCAGGTGCAGGCCCGCACGGCTGTCCAAGGCGGACCGGCTGCCGTCAACAACGGTGGCAAGGTGACCACTTATCGCAAGTCCGAGAGCGACGATCCGTACGTCAACGTGGGCCGCAACGACCCGTGCCCCTGCGGTAGCGGCAAGAAGTTTAAGTACTGCCACGGCAGGAATCGTTAATGGCTGAGGCTTTAGAGATAACGCCCGCCGAGCTGGACGCGTTCGCGGACCGGCTCGGCGAGGTCGAGTCGTATCTCCACCTGGACGAGAAGCGTACCCGTGTGACCGAGCTCGAGGCCAAAAGTGTTGACCCTGGCTTTTGGGATGACGCCGACGCCGCCCGTGCCACCATGGAGGAGATCGCGCGTACCAAGGAAGATATCGCTGCCGTGGACACCGCGCGCGGCGAGCTTTCCGATGCCCGCGCCGCGCTGGAGCTTGCCGAGGAAATGGGCGATGACCCCGATGCCGCTGCGCTGCGCGAAGAGGCTGCCGTCACGGCGGAGCGCCTGTCCCGCGCCATCGACGAGCTTGAGTTAGCAAGCTGGTTTACCGGCGAGTTCGATCATGGCGACGCGATTGTGACCATCAAGCCCGGACAGGGTGGCTTGGAGGCCCAGGACTGGACCTTCATGCTCTTTAAGATGTACATGAAGTATTGTCAGCGCCGCGGTTGGAAGGTCACCATCAACGATTGTCCCGCGGCAGAGGTCATTGGCATCGATCGCGCGACCTTTACCGTCGAAGGCAAGGATGCCTTTGGCATGCTTCGCGCCGAGGCCGGTGTTCACCGCCTGGTGCGCATTAGCCCCACCGACGACAAGAAGCGCCGCCAGACCACGTTTGCCGGCGTCGAGGTCATTCCGGTGCTGCCCGATGATATCGATATCGAGATTAATCCCGATGACATCCGCGTCGACGTGTACCACGCGAGCGGCCCGGGCGGCCAGGGCGTCAACACCACCGACTCCGCCGTGCGCGTGACGCATTTCCCCAGCGGTATCGTGGTCACTTGTCAAAACGAGCGCAGCCAGATTCAAAACAAGGCCGCGTGCATGCAGATCCTCAAGGCGCGTCTGTACGAGATTGAGCTCGAAAAGCGCGCCGAGGCTCTGGATGAGATTCGCGGGCCCAAGACCACAATTGGTTTTGGCAACCAGATTCGCAGCTACGTGCTCTACCCGTACCAGATGGTTAAGGACCTGCGGACGGGCGTGGAGACCAGCAACGTCGAGGCGGTTCTTGACGATGGCGATCTGGATTCGTTTGTGATTGGCTATCACCGTTGGGCTACCGGCAACGCCGATGCGGAGGCCCCCTCTGCCTAAACCGCTCGGTTTAGGCGAGAATGGATTACGACCTTCCGAGCGAGGTGGTTTTGTATCCAGAACAAACCCTGCACAGGGGTGGTTTTTACCCGGCGAATCGGTAGAATCGAATACAACAAGAAGTTCAAGGCGCATCCGATGGGGTGCGCTTTTTTGAGGGAGGCAGCATGGCATATCGTCTGGACATCAAGCGCATTCTTTCGATGAACTTCTTTCACGATCTGCCTCAGATCATGTTGGGGTGCGCCTTGGCCGCCATCGCGACCGACCTGTTTTTGATTCCCAACGGTCTTGCTGCCGGTGGTGTTACGGGCCTTGCGACTATTATCCAGGCGGTCGGCGCGACGCGAGGCGTGTCGCTTCCCGTCGGTATCCAGACCATCGTGATGAACGCCTTGCTGTTGCTGGTTGTTATGCGCGAGGGCGGCATGTTCTACGTGGTGCAGACCGCGACGGGCTTTGTGCTGCTGGGCTTCTTTACCGATCTGTTCGCCCCGTTTGTAGCACCTCTGGCGGATGCGGACCTGATGCTCCCTGCCATGTGGGGGGGTATTATTACGGGCATCGGTTACGGCATGGTGTTGCGCGCCGGCGCCAACACCGGCGGCTCGGACACGATTGGCCAAATCATCTCGCGTAACACCTCGCTGCCGGTGGGCTCGACCGTCATGGCGATCGATGTTGCCGTATGCGCGCTGTCGGCTCCGGTCTTTTCAATCGAAAACGCACTATATGCAGGCCTTTCGATGGTCATTAGCGGCTACGTGATCGATGCCGTGGTCGATGGTGGCAACAAACGCCGTATGGTACTCATCATCTCGGACAAGTTCCCTGATATCGCTGCCGATATCATGTATGGCCTGGGTCGTGGTTGTACCAAGTTTAAGGCGACTGGCATGTATTCGGGTGCCGAGAAGCCGGTGATTATGGTCATCGTGAGCCGTCGAGAGCTCAATACCCTCAAGACGATCGTGCGCGAGCGCGATCCTCACGCCATTGTGACGGTCGCTGACGTTACGGAAGCCTTCGGCGAGGGATTCAAGGACATTAGCGCGTAGGGTCGATCGCGTTCCATCCAAAAGACGTTCACATTGATAAACCGTTTCATCAGCGGTTCTGCCTGCTAAATTGTTCAAATAATGATAAAAACTCTGGTAAAGCCATCAGTTTCCAGCATAATGAATGACGTACGTGCATTGCGGCTGTGTTGGGATTACCTTCGGTGCCGTGCGCATTTTGTCTAATGAGGATGAAAGGAAGGCACAATGAGCGACGAAGAGCTCAAAAAGGTTGCCAACGAGGTAAGGAAGGGCATCGTCACCGGCGTGCACGCTGCCAAGTCCGGCCATCCGGGCGGTTCGCTCGGCGCTGCCGACATCATGACCTATCTGTACTTTGAGGAAATGAACGTCGACCCGGCCGATCCCCGCAAGGCCGACCGCGATCGCTTTGTGCTCTCCAAGGGCCATTGCGCTCCGGGTCTGTACGCCGTGCTCGCCGAGCGCGGATTCTTCCCCAAGGAGGATCTCGAGACGCTGCGCCACATCGGCAGTCACCTGCAGGGCCATCCCAACATGAACGACACTCCGGGCGTCGATATGTCCACCGGCTCGCTGGGCCAGGGCATCTCCGCCGCCGTGGGCATGGCGGTTGCCGCCAAGCACTGGGGCGACGACTATCGCACCTACGCCCTGCTGGGTGATGGCGAGAGCGAGGAGGGCCAGGTCTGGGAGGCGGCCATGTTTGCCGGCAACCAGCAGCTCGATAACCTCTGCGTGATCGTCGACCATAACGGCCTGCAGATCGACGGCCCCGTCGAGGAGGTCAACGACCCCATGCCGCTCGCCGACAAGTTCCGCGCCTTCAAGTTCCATGTGGTGGAGCTCGCCGACGGCAACGACTTCGACCAGATCCGCGCCGCCTTTGCCGAGGCCCGCGCCACCAAGGGTCAGCCGACCGCCATTATCGCCGAGACCACGAAGGGCAAGGGCGTCTCCTTTATGGAGAACCAGGTGGGTTGGCACGGTAAGGCCCCCAACGATGAACAGTTTGAGCAGGCCATGGCAGAGCTCACGGCCGCCGGAGAGGAGCTCTAGGATGGCAGACGTCAAGAAAATCGCCACGCGCGTAAGCTACGGCGAGGCCCTCGTCGAGCTCGCCAACGAGCACGATGACTTTGTGGTCCTCGACGCCGACCTGGCCGCCGCCACGCAGACCGGCAAGTTTAAGGCCGCCTGTCCCGACCGCTTCTTCGATGTGGGCATCGCCGAGAGCAACTTGATGGGTGTTGCCGCCGGTATCGCAACCACCGGCCGCGTCGCCTTCGCGAGCAGCTTTGCCATGTTTGCCGCCGGCCGCGCCTTTGAGCAGGTCCGCAACTCCATCGGCTATCCGCACCTTAACGTTAAGATCGGTGCCACGCACGCCGGCATCTCGGTGGGCGAGGATGGTGCCACGCACCAGTGCTGCGAGGATATCGCCCTCATGCGCGTCATCCCCGGCATGACCGTGATC
>CABUQW010000058.1 GCA_902493895.1 uncultured Collinsella sp.
AACCACCACAAAGGTGCCTGCCCCCTTTGTGGTGGGTTTGGTTAGAGAGCGGGTGGGAGGGTGTCGAGGAGGGTATGGGCGGTGTTGGCGGCGCAGTCGCGTGAGTCGATGATGTAGTCGGCCCAGGCGCGGTAGCGCGGCATACGCTGCTCGGCCAGCTTGTCGATGCCGTCGCGCGCGGTGATGGGGCGGCCCTTGTGGGCGAGCTCGTCGAGCTTGCGGTTGAGCATCACGATTTGGCTGTTTTGGTGCAGCAGAGGGTAGTTCTCGTCGCGCGTAACCACGCCGCCGCCGGTGGAGAGCACCAAGCCGCTGCGCTTGGAGATGTCGGCCAGCGCTGCCGTCTCCTGCTCGCGGAAGGCCGCCTCGCCGCACTTGATGATAAAGTCGGCGCAGGGCATGCCAAGGCGCTCCTCGAGGGCGCGATCGAGATCGATGTGCTCGCGGCCCGTGAGCTGGGCGATCTGCTCGCCCACGCGGGTCTTGCCCGAGCCCGGCATGCCGATCAGCGCGATGTTCTGTTCGCGGCGTGACAGGCGCTCCGTTACGTCCAGGATCCTCTCGCGCGGGGTGGCTTTGCCGGTATAGCGCTCGACAGCTTGTGCCGCCTGGGCAACAAGCATAAGCAGGCCGCCGATACAGGGGATGCCGCGGCGCTCGGCCTCGAGCATCAGGCCCGTGCGGGCGGGGTTGTAGACAATGTCGATGACGCCCTCGAGCGCATCGAGGCCTTCGAGCGTGCAAGGCGCGTCGGGGCAATGGGGGAACATGCCGGCGGGCGTGCAGTTGACGAGTAGGGAGGCGTCGGACTGCTGCGCGATATTGTCGTAGTTGACCTCGCTCGTGCGACCCACGGGTACGACGATGGCGCCCATGTCTCCCAGCACCATACTTGCCGTGGTGCCGGCGCCGCCGGTGGCACCGAGCACGAGGACCTTCTTACCGGCAACCTTTACGCCCAGCTCTTCGACCAGGCATTGGAAGCCAAAGTAGTCAGTGTTGTCGCCGCGCAGACGGCCATCGGGCAGACGCGTGATCGTGTTGACGTTGCCCATGCGCTCGGCCAGCGGACTCAGCTCGTCCAGGTATTCCATGACGGCGCGCTTGTAGGGGATGGTCACGTTGGTGCCTTCCCATTCTTTACCCGTCATAAAGGCCGCGAGGTCCTCGGGCTCGCGCTCAAATCGCACGTAATCGAGCCCAGCGAGCTCTTTGTAGATGGTCGGGGTGTAGCTGTGGCCCAGCACGCGGCCCAGCACACCGTAGGGGCGGGTTGCGGCGGTATCGGTCATCTAGAGCACCTCCGTGTAGCTGCCAAAGTAGGTGAAGCTCTCGCACACGTCGTCGATGGAATCGAGCAGGTCGTCGAGGGCCTTGCTGCCAAAGGGGCAGTCCAGATCAAAGTAGAACATAAACTCAAAGTCGCGGCCGGGGATGGGGCGGCTCTCGAGCTTGATGAGGTTGATGTTGAGTGCGTAGAAGCGCTCGAGCACGCGATAGAGGGCGCCCGGCTCGTTGGCCGTGGTGATCATGAGCGAGGTGCGATTAGCGCCGGGGTAGACGCGCGGCTCGCGGCTGATGACGACAAAGCGCGTGTAGTTGTTGTCCGAGTCTTGGATATTGGGCTCCAGCACCTCGAGGCCATACAGCGTGGCACAGCTGCGCGAGGCGATGGCGGCGACGTCGGTGCGCTCGGAGTTGGCGACCATCTCGGCCGACATGGCCGTGTTGGGGTACTTGGTGGCGTGCAGGCCGTGGGACTCGATAAAGCCGGCACACTGGGCAATGGCTTGGCCGTGGCTGTAGACCTCGCGTATGTCCGCGAGCTTGGTGCCGGGCTTGACGAGCAGGTTGTGGTCGATTTTGAGGCGCAGCGAACGCACGATATGGAAGTCGAACTGGGCGAGCAGGTCGTAGACGGCGTTGACCGAGCCGGCGGTGGAGTTCTCGATGGGCAGCACGCCAAACTCGCAGAAGCCGTCGCGCACAGCGCGCATAACGCCTTCGAAGGTCTCGAAAAACGCGATGTCGGGCACGTCGAAGAGCTTGCACGCGGCGATTTGACTGTAAGCGCCCTCAACGCCCTGGCAAGCGACGGTGGCAGTTTGAGGGAAGGGCGTGTCGGAGGCTGCAGCCGTGGCGTGGGCCTTTTGCGAGACGGTGATGCCCTTGAGTTCGTTGATGTAGCGCTGCTGCTCGGCCTTGCTCATGCTCATGAGGAGACGAAACAGGGTGATGGTCTGCGCCTCATAGCGCTCGGGCGCGCGGCTGGCGAGGTTGTTGAGTTTGGAGCGCTCGCGGGCGGGGTCGAAGACGGCCTTGCCCATCTTGATTTTTGACTTGGCGACCTCGGTGGCAATGTCCATGCGCTCGATAAAGCTGTTGAGGAGCGTGGTGTCGATGCCATCGATGGTCTGGCGGATGTCAGCAAGGTCCATAGGGACCCCTTTCGTGAATCATTGCCCGGGGTGGGCGGGTTAGCGCTGGGCGGCGTCCTCGAGGAGGGCGTCCCAGATGGCGAGCGCCGCGGCTGCTTCGGCTACGGGGACGGCTCGGGGGACGATGCAGGGATCGTGACGACCGTGGACCGAGAGCTCGGCATTTTCCATGGCGTCCATGTCTACGGTCTGCTGCTCGCGGCCAATAGAGGGTGTCGGCTTTACGGCCATACGCCACATGACGGGCGCGCCGGTGGAGATGCCGCCCAGAATGCCGCCGGCGTTGTTGGACTCGACTTCAATCTCGCCGGTCTCGGCGTCGATGCGATACGGATCGTTGTTCTCGCTGCCGCGCATGGCGGCCACGGCAAAGCCCATGCCAAACTCCACGCCCTTTACGGCGGGAATGCCAAACGCGATTTGCGCGATGCGGTTTTCGATGCCGTCGAACATGGGGTCGCCGATGCCCGTGGGAAGCCCGTAAATGCCGCACTCCACGATGCCGCCGATGCTATCGAGCTCGTCGCGCGCGGCTAGGATCTCCTCGCGCATGCGGCCGGCTGCGGCGGCGTCAATGCAAGGCAGGTCGTTCGAAAGGATCGCCTTGCGGTCGGCCTCGCGATAGACCATATCGTCCATCGGCAGGTCGGAGATGCCGCCGATCTGCGCGACGTGCGCCATGACCTTGATGCCACGGGCCTCGAGCGCCTGCAGCGCGATCCCGCCGGCGATGCATAAGGGTGCCGTTAGGCGGCCGGAAAAATGCCCGCCACCAGCGACATCGTGCATGTTGTGATACTTCACACGCGCAGGGAAGTCCGCATGTCCGGGACGGGGCTTGCGGCGCAGCTCGGAGTAATCATTGGAGCGCGTGTTGGTGTTCTCGATAATCGCGGCGATGGGCGCGCCGGTGGTATGTCCATCGACAACACCGGCGATGATGTGGGCGGCGTCGGCTTCGCGGCGTTTGGTCGCGGTCTCGTCGCGACCGGGGGCGCGACGGTCGAGGAAGGCCTGCAGCTCCTCCTGGTCCACGGCGATGCCCGCCGGGATGCCATCGAGCGAGCAGCCGATAGCGGGGGAGTGCGATTGGCCGAAGATGCTTAAGTGCAAGACGTTGCCAAAGGTCGAGGACATGCTATTCCTCCTCGAGTGTGACCTTGCCGCCCAGCAGGCGGTAGTGGTCGAAGAAATCGGGATAGGACTTGTTGACGGCCTCGGCGCCGTGGATCACGACCTCGCCGGTGGCACGGCTCGCGGCGATGGCGGCCATCATGGCGATGCGGTGGTCGTTGTGCGAATCGACCTCGCCGCCGGTAAAGGCATCGAAACCCTTGATGATGAGGTCGTCACCGGCAATGCGCACCTGCGCGCCCAGCGCGGTGAGCTCGCGGGTGGTGGTGGCCAGACGGTCGGATTCCTTGATGCGCAGACGGGCGCAATCGCGGATAAAGGTGCGGCCCTGTGCCAGCGAGGCCACGGCCGAGATAACGGGCACCAGGTCGGGAATGTCGTGGGCACTCATCTCAAAGCCGGCGAGCTTGTCGGACTGCACGGTGGCGGCGTTGGTGGAGCGCACGATGCGGGCACCAAAGCGCGAAAGCGCGGCGAGCACGTTGCGGTCGCCCTGTGCGGAGCTCAGCGACACGCCCTCGACGGTGATGGGGTCGGTGCCGATGGCACCGGCGCACAGCCAAAAGGCGGCGTTGGACCAGTCGCCCTCGACGGCTACGCTGCCGGGCGTGCGGTACGAGCCGCTGCTCACGCGGAAGTTCGTGACCTCGGGCTGGCCGTCCTTGGCCGGAATGCGCTCGACGTTGACCTCGACGCCAAAGGCCTTCATGGCCTGGATTGTCAGGTTGATGTAAGGGCGGCTCTCGATGAGGCCGGTCACCTGCACGCAGGAGGGCTGGGCCAGCAGCGGGGCTGCCAGCAGCAGGCCGGAGATATACTGCGAGCTCACGTTGCCCGGCAGCACGAAAGTGCCCGGGCGCATGCGTCCGCTCGTCTTGAGCGGAAAACCGCCCAGGCCCTGCAGGTCGCAGCCGGCGGCGATGATCTCGTCCGAGAGCGGGGACAGCGGGCGGGCGCCTAAGCGTCCCTGACCCACAAAAGTTGCTTCTGCGCCCAGCGCGCAGGCGACGGGCAACATAAAGCGCAGCGTGGAGCCGCTCTCGCCGCAGTCGAGCGTGCCACCGGCAAGGGCCTTGAGCAGGCCAAATTCAATGCTCTTCATGGTGGGGTGGACCTGGAAGCCGTCCTCGACGGTCTCGATGCGAGCACCCAGGGCCGTAAGGCAACGCACCGTAGCCTCGATGTCGGCGCAGGTGGTGTTACAGGCGACGTGTGTCTCGCCGTTGGCAAGCGCAGCGCAGATGATGAGACGGTGCGCCATCGACTTGGACGCGATGGCGGGAACGGTGCCCTTAAGCGGGGACGGGGTGATGCGGGCTAGCATGCGGATGCGTCTCCCTTCTGGCCGAGGCCCTCGGCAATGAGTTCGTGGAAAGTGGAAAGCGGCGTGCGGTCGATGCTGCAGCGGCCAATGCCGTGCGGAATCACCAGGTCGATGGTGTCGCCCGCGCGCTTCTTGTCGTGGAGCGCCTCGGCAAAGACGGCATCGGCATCTAGGTCGCAGCGGGTCTTGAGGCCATGGCGGGCGCAGAGCTCCTCAATACGACCGGGCAGTGCAGCATCGCAGGCGCCGTGCAGGGCCGCGGCGCGCGTGATGATGCCCATACCGATCGACACGCAGTTGCCGTGCCCGAGCTCAAAGTGCTCGCAGGCCTCGACGGCGTGTCCGGCGCTGTGTCCAAAGTTGAGCAGCTTGCGCTGGTTGGTTTCGTGCTCGTCGGCGACGACCACGGCGCGCTTGATGTCGATGTTGCGGGCGATGATGAGTGCTACGCGGGCCACATCGCGGTTGAGCAGCTCCAGCGTGAGCGGGGTCTTCTCCAGCTCGGCGAAAAGCTCCGGGTCGGCGATCACGGCGTGCTTGACGACCTCGCCGCAGCCGTCGGCGAACTGCTCGGGCGTGAGGGTGGCCAGGCACCCCACGTCAGCGATAACCACGCTCGGCTGCCAAAAGGCGCCGGCCAAGTTCTTGCCGGCAGCCAGGTCGATGGCGGTCTTGCCGCCCACCGACGAATCCACCATGGCGAGCAGGCTCGTCGGGATCTGCACAAACTTGCAGCCGCGCATGTAGGTGGCGGCCACAAAGCCCGCCACATCGCCCACGACGCCGCCCCCGAGTGCCACGATCACGTCGGAGCGCGAAAGCTCGTGCTCGGCCACAAACTCCAAAATGGCAACATAGGTTTCGGCGCGCTTATGGGCCTCGCCGGCCTCGAAGGTGCAGATGCTCACCTCGTAGCCTGACGCCTCCAGGCTCTGCTTAACGGGCATCTGGTAGAGCGGGCCCACGTTGGTGTCCGTCACGATGACGGCCTTGGCGCCGCCGGCAGTGGCGCGCACGAGCGGCCCCGCCTGCTCCAGCAAAAACGTGCCAACATGCACCTGGTAGGGGCGTGCGGTGTCGATATCGATGGTAATCGCCATAAGCTTCGGTCCTTTCGACCTGGCGTGATAGGTGGTCTAGTGGGAGGCCTCGTCGTCGAGCGCGCGCTTGATGCGGTCGCCCTCGGCAAGGAGATTCTCCAGATAGCGTTGGTCGCGGTCCTTAAGGGCGCGGCTGTAGGCGCCAAGCGACTCGATCAGGTGGTCGATCTCGAAGGCGAGCGCATTGGCGTCGTCGATCATAAGCTCGGACCACATCTGAGGATTGAGGTGCGCCACGCGGGTGAGATCGCGGTAGCTTCCGGCCGAAAAGCCGTGGTGGACCTGGGCGGTGGGGCTCTTGACGTAGGCGTTGGATACCACGTGCGCAAGCTGGCTCGTGAAGGCGATGACGCGGTCGTGTTCGGCGGCGCTGGTCACGCTGAACTTGCCAAAGCCCAAGGGGCGCACCATCTCGCGCACCTGGCCCAAAAGCTCCAGCTTGAGCGCATCGTCCACCGCGGGTGGCACGAGCACGAGCGGGGCGCCCTGGAACAGGTCGGCACGGGAGTGAGCGTAGCCTGAGAACTGGGTGCCCGCCATGGGGTGCGCGCCCACAAAGTAAAAGCCGTGCTCGCGGGCAAGCTCAAAGGCGCGCTCGCACACAATGCCCTTGACGCCCACGGTGTCGATCACCACGGGACCCATGATGGCGTCGGTGTCGGTGGCGTCGGCGAGTGCCTGGGCATGCGCCTCGAGCCATTCGATGCATGCCTCGGGATAGCAAGCCAGGACGATGATGTCGCATTCGCCGAGTGTCTTGCCGTTGAGCTCTCCGGCGACAGTGCCCATGCTGGCGGCCGTCATGACATCGTCATCGGGGTCCCAGGCCAGCACGCGGACGCCCGCCTGCGCATAGCCGCGGGCAAAGCTACCGCCGATGAGGCCAAGGCCGACGATGCCGGCGCACTTGGGGCCGCCCTGGTTAACGCGCGCGTTTCTCACCGTACCCATGAGCTACTCCATGGTCTCTTGGCAGACAACCTCGCGGATGGCTCGGATGCGGCGCATGGTGTCGTCGAACTGATCGGGGGTGAGGGCCTGGGCGCCGTCGGACCAGGCGCGGCTCGGCTCGTCGTGGACCTCGATCTCCAGGCCGTTGGCACCGCAGGCGGTCGCGGCGAGCGCCATGGGCTCAACGTAGCGGGTGTAGCCGGTGGCGTGGCTGGGGTCGGCGACGACAGGCAGGTGCGACAGGTGGTGCAGCACCGGCACGGCGTTGAGGTCGAAGGTGTTGCGGGTGCGGGTCTCGAAGGTGCGGATACCGCGCTCGCAAAGGATGACGTTGTCGTTGCCCTCGCTCATGATGTACTCGGCTGCCATAAGCAGCTCATCGATCGTGCCGGACATGCCGCGCTTGAGCAGGATCGGGGTCTGGGTCTTGCCGACCTCCTTGAGCAGGGGGAAGTTCTGGGCGTTGCGGGCGCCGATCTGCATGACGTCAATCTTCTTGTCAAGGAAGACCTGCACGTCGCGCGGGTCCATGATCTCGGTGACGATCGGCATGTCGAGCTCGGCAGACGCCTCGCATAGCAGGTCCAGCCCGGCGGGGCCCATACCCTGGTAGGCGTAGGGGGAGGTGCGGGGCTTGTAGGCGCCACCGCGCAGCATCGTGGCGCCGGCGGCCTTTACGCGGCGTGCGATGCGGATGAGGTTCTCGCCCTCGACGGAGCAGGGACCGGCGATGACCTGGAACTGGTCGCCGCCGATCTTGACGCCGTGGCCGCAGTCGATGACGGAGTCCTCGGGGTGGAACTTGCGATTTGCGCGCTTGAACGGCTCGGAGACGCGCTGCACGCGCTCGACGACATCCATGGACTCGAGCAGGAACGGGTCGATCTTGGTCGTATCGCCCACCAGGCCGATAATCGTCTCGTTCTCGCCGCGCGAGACGTCGGTCTTCAGGCCTTTTTTCTCAATCCAGCTGACGATATGGCTGACGGCCTCGTCGCTGGCGCTCTGCTTTAGAATTGCAATCATGGTGTGCCTCTCACCTCGATGGATAACTTTTGCAAAAACGGCCCGCATTGCGAGCCGTGTATATATGGTGCATGAAAGTTTATACTATCTGACTCGCTTTTGCCTTCTAAAGTGGGCCGTTGCACCGCGTCTCCCACGTAATGGTTGATTTCCGATCTCAGCCGAACACATTGAGCGAATAGGCCGTTCCCGCAGCTAGCCGAACGCCCCCGCTGCCCCTCCTGGGGCCCGGGGGCGCCGTTTTCCCAGTTGAAGGAACG
>CABUQW010000059.1 GCA_902493895.1 uncultured Collinsella sp.
AACGGCAGCGAGCGGGCCGCATTTGAGACAAGGTGACGTGAAACGAAAGGGCGCTGACCTTCTGGTCGCGCCCTTGAAGTTGAACGTCAGATTGTCCAAATGCGGCCCGCGCAGCGTCGGCTGGTCCGCCGTTCGGTAGAACGGCGGAACTTAGACTGCCTGTGCCAGCTTCTCGGCTCGCTCGGCGGCGGCGAGCGCCTCGATGACGGTGCCGAGCTGATCGCCCAGAAGGACGCCGTTGTAGGTGGAGTTGAAGCCGATACGGTGATCGGTCACGCGGTCCTGGGGCTGGTTGTAGGTACGGATCTTCTCGGAACGGTTGCCGTGGCCGATCTGGCTCTGGCGCTCGGCACCGAGCTCGGCCTGCTGCTTCTCGAGTTCCATCTCGTACAGACGGGCGCGCAGCATCTGCATGCAGACCTCGCGGTTCTGGATCTGGGAACGCTGCTCCTGCGACTGCACCACGGTGTTGGTGGGCAGGTGGGTGATGCGCACGGCGGAGTAGGTGGTGTTAACGCACTGACCGCCAGGGCCGGAGGCGCAGTAGGTGTCGATGCGCAAGTCGGACTGGTTGATCTGGACGTCGATTTCCTCGGCCTCGGGAAGCACGGCGACGGTAGCCGTTGAAGTCTGGATGCGGCCCTGGGACTCGGTCTTGGGGACGCGCTGGACACGGTGCACGCCGGACTCGTACTTCATAACGGAGTAGACGCGGTCGCCCTCGACCTTGAACTCGATGGACTTGAAGCCGCCGGCCTCGCTGGGGCTGGAATCGAGCACGGTGGTCTTCCAGCCACGCGACTCGCAAAAGCGCTGATACATCTTGTACAGGTCGCCGGCGAAGATGGCCGCCTCGTCGCCACCGGCGGCGGAGCGAATCTCGACGATGGTGTTCTTGTCGTCGTTGGGGTCGCTCGGAATGAGCATGTACTTGATGTCTTCCTCGAGCTGGGGAAGCTTGTCCTCGTTCTCGGAGATGTCCATCTGGAGCATCTCTTTCTCGTCAGCATCGGTGGTATCGTGCAGCATTTCCTTGGCAGCCTCGATGTCATCGAGCGCGCCGATGTACTCGCGCGAGGCGGCGATGAGGTCGGACTGGTGCGCGTACTCCTTGTTGAGACGCGTGAACTCCTTGATATCGGAGGCGACGGCCGGGTCGGAAAGCTTCTTCTCGAGCTCCTCGTAGGCCTTGATGATCTTTTCGAGCTTGTCGCGCATGGCGGGACTCCTTTATATGCGTGAAGGTGAAAATCGGCAGAGTTGATGGGGCGCGGGGCGCCGCTGCGGGGGTAAGCTCGGCTAGAACATGTCGATCTTCAGATACATGCGCATCCCTTCGCGTATGGGGTACATAATTGCGGTCTAACCCATACATGATAGCGTGCGCAGGCAAACCTGCATATAACCCGCACGGAATGAGTGGACGTCCCCAACGGCTAACAAAGGGACTATCGCCTTGTCGCATTCTAGAGCGTATGGAGCAGGGCGATGAGGAAGCGGACACCCTGGAGGTAGGCGCGGCGGGTAATGCGCTCGTTGGTGCCGTGGACGCCGCGATCGCACTCGTCATCGTCGACCACAAAGGCCGAGAAGCGAATGCACTCGGAGCAAATGCGCTGGTAGTTGGCAGCGTCGGTCGCGCCGATCACGGTCGAGGGGACAATCGCCAACGGCTCGGATGATCCGTTTTCCTCCGTCCCCTTTGGATCACGGAAATAGCGGGCGGCGATGGAGCGAACCGCCTCGAGTCCCGGTCCGCCGATGCGCGGAGACGGCGAGGGTTCGGAGCTGCCAGGGCCGAGCTCGACCTCGACACGGTCGGCGAGCCCCGCCTCGGCAACGGCGACGCGGCAGCGGGCCACGACATCGGCCACGCTCGTGCCCTCGAGCATGCGGAAGTTGATATTGGCCCACATATCCTGCGGCATCACGTTGGCGCCGGTACTGCCGCCCTCGATTTGGGTCGGTGCACAGGTGGTCGTCACCAGCGGATAGAGCTTCTTGCTGGCGAGGCACTCGCGCACGATGGTGTCCTTGTTGGAGGCAATCTCGTCGGCCGTGTAAAGCCCCAGCTCGACGAGCTGTGCGGCAAGCAGGTCCGTGACGCGCGTCGGCCATTCGATATCGCAGATTGCGGTGATGGCACGGCTCAGCACCTCGAGCGATGTGCCGCCGTAGGGGTTGGACGAATGCCCGCCCTCACTCTTCGTCTTGAGCACAATATCGGCGTAGCCCTTCTCGGCAAGGTCGGCATGCATAAGCCAGCCCTCGCCCGCGCCGTACTCGGCAGCCGAAACGATGCGGTAGTCACCCTCGTCGATCAGGTACTCAAGCTCAATGCCGCGCTCCTCGAGCGCGCGGCCGATGGCGCCTGCGCCGTACTGCGTAGTCTCCTCGTCCTGGCCAAAGGCCAGGAGCAGCGTGCGCTCGTGCTCCCAGCCGTGCGTCAGCGCATACTCAACCGCCTCGAGAATGCCTGCGACCTGGTCTTTCATATCGATGGCGCCGCGACCCCAAATGTAGGTGTCGTCTACATGCCCGCTAAAGGGGGCGTACGTCCAGTCGTCCTCGGTACCCGGCACCACGGGGACCACGTCCATGTGACCCATGAGCACAACGGGCTTGAGTGCGGAGTCGGAGCCGGAAAGCGTCACCAGCAACGAATGATCGATGAGCTCGACCTTACCCGCTGTAAATACGTGCGGCCAGGCCTGCTGCATATAGGCGCGCAGGTCGTCGAACGGCTGCCAGCCCACTGCCTCGGCATCCATGCTCGAAATGGTCGGAAACGACAGCACACGGCCCAGGCGCTCGCATGCGCCGGCCTCGTCTATACCGGCAAAATCATCCTCATGCGCAAAGAAGCGCCAAACCTCGGCCATGACATCCTTTCGATTGTGATGACGAGGGCCGCCCCACCGGAGCGGCCCTGCCACGTAAGCGTTTGCGGTCGGCTATTTGTCCTCGAGATAACGCGAGAGGAACTCGCGGGTACGCTGGTGCTTGGGGTTGCCAAAGAGCTCCGCCGGCGCGGCATCCTCGAGCACCACGCCCTTGTCCATAAAGACCACGCGGTCGGACACCGTGCGGGCAAAGGCCATCTCGTGCGTGACGACGACCATGGTCATGCCGTCGGCAGCGAGCTTGCGCATGGCCTCGAGCACCTCGCCCACGATCTCGGGGTCGAGTGCGGAGGTCGGCTCGTCGAACAGCATGATCTGCGGATTCATGCATAGGGCACGAGCGATGGCAACGCGCTGCTTTTGGCCGCCGGACAGGCGACCCACGGCGGCGTGCGCGAACTTCTCGAGCCCCACGCTCGTCAGATGCTCCATCGCGACCTTCTCGGCCTCGGCCTTGCTCATCTTTTTGAGCGTGACGGGCGCGAGCGTGCAGTTGTCGAGCACATCCATGTTGTTGAACAGGTTAAAGCCCTGGAACACCATGCCGATGTCCTCGCGCAGCTTGTTGATGTTGCAGCGCTCGGCCGTGAGGTCCTGGCCGTGGAACCAGATGTGGCCCGCGTCCGGGGTCTCGAGCAGGTTGAGGCAGCGCAGGAAGGTCGACTTGCCCGAACCCGAGGCGCCGATGATGGTGACGACCTCGCCGGGATTGACGGACAGGTCGATGCCCTTGAGTACCTCGAGCGAGCCGAAGCTCTTGCGCAGGCCCTCGACGCGGATGAGCGGCTCATTGGTCTGTGCGGCGGCCGCGGTGCCGGTAATGGCGGTATCTGCCATGATGATTCTCCTCGTCTTGAGCCTAGTTGGAGCTGGGCAGCGTGACCGGAGCCTCGGCGCCGAGCTTTTTGCCAAAGGCCTCGAGCAGGCGGCTCGCCACGAGCGTCAGGATCAGGTAGACCACGAGCGCCACGCAGTAGACCTCCATCTGGCGGTAGTACACGCCGGCGACGGTGGTGGTGGCGTACATGAGGTCGAACACGCCGATGACCGAGAGCACCGACGAATCCTTGATGTTGATGATGAGCTCGTTGGTGAGCGCCGGAATCGCGTTTTTAATGCCCTGGGGGAACACGACTTTGCGCATAGCTTGCCACTGCGACAGGCCCAGCGAGCGTGCTGCCTCGGCCTGGCCGGGATCGATGGACTCGATGCCGCCGCGCAGGACCTCCATCATGTAGGCGGTGGAGTTGAGCGAGATGGTGACGAGGCCGGCGGTGAAGGTGCTCCAAATCTGGTTGGCCTGAGCGGTCTCGAAGCCCATGCCGCGCAAAACGGTGAAGCCCGCGTAATAGATGAGCAGACCCTGGACCATCATGGGCGTGCCGCGCACGATGGTGGAGTAGACGGTCGCAAAGCCGCGGCCGATACTCTTAAAGAAGCGCACCAGGTCGTTGTCCACGCGATCGAAGGTCTGAATGCGCAGGAACACGAAGAGCAGCGCCAGGAAGAATGCGATGACGGTGCCGAAGGTGGCAAGCGCGATGGTGATCTCGATACCGCGAATGAAGAAGTCGCCGCTCTTGTAGGTCATGTAGACCAGGCTCGACAAAAAGTCGCTGGGGTTGGAATCCGAGACAATGCTCACCTGCACCAGGTCGATAAACGACATGACGCAGCGGTCCACGAAAAAGATCGCCGCGATGGCGACCACGACGTAGCTGCCCAGGCGTGCGCCACGGCGGCAACGCTCGGAGGCGAACGGCGACTTTTCGCGATAGTTGTTCCAGTGCATGAGCTTGGTGACCAGCGCCGCCGCCGACACGACGAGCCACGCCCACAGGATCGCCCAAAGGCAATCTTGGAACACGCCCGTGGGGGCCAAGAAGCTCAACGGCGTGGGGTTGCGCTGGCTAAACGCCAGACCGAGCGCCGCGATAACGCTCGTGCCCAGATATACATAGCGATGGTCGGCCTTGATAAAGGAGGCCAGACGATTGATGGTTTTCATGCTGCCTCCCTATGCCGGCTGACGATCGAGGCACGCGTCCCACATCTGGTCGCGCTCCTCCTGGCTGATACCCTTGAGCGTCTTATCGATGAGCTTAAGCAGCTTGTCCGAGCCCTTGCGGCAGCCGACGTTTGCCGTGACCTCCTGCTTAAAGCCCTCGCCCTCGGCAAATTGAATCGGCACGATACCCGGGTTTTGGGCCATATAGCCCTTCTCGTTCTCGGTGTTGTAGGTCACGGCGTCGCACGTGCCCTGCAGCAGGTTCGAAAACACCGTGGGGACGGAGTCGACCGGGTTTTTGTGCACAACGCCCGGGATTTCGTCGATGACGGTATCGAGCATGGTGTCCTTTTGGCCGAGGACCGTAGCGCCGCTAAAGTCGCTGAGCTTGGTCGCATTTTGGTAGGGCGAGCCCTCTTTTACGAACAGGCCAAAGTAGCCAATGAAGTACGGATCGGAAAAGCCGACGGACTCCTCGCGCTCGGGCGTGGCGCTCATGCCGGCAATGATGAGGTCGATCTGGCCGTTGTTGAGCGAATCGATAAGGCCCGAGAAGCTCTGCTTGACGGCGACGGGCTCGCCACCGAGGGCCTTGCAGACGATCTTGGCGATCTGCACGTCGTAGCCATCGGCATAGGCGCCCTGCACGTTGTCGATGGGGATGGTGTACTCGCTGGCTTCGGAGACCTGCCAGTTGTACGGGGCGTAGGCCGCCTCCATGCCAATGCGGATCTTATCCTTGCCGATAACGGAATCGGACAGGTCGTCGCGACCGCCACCCGTCGTGGCCTGAACTACTTCCAGCGTGGAGGGGCGCTGGCAACCGGCAAGTGCGCCGGCGACGACAGAAGCGCTCGCAGCAAGCGCACTGCCTAAGAAGATACGACGGCTGCACACCGGCTGTGGATGCGCGTCGCGCTGATGGGGAGAATGCATAATCTGCCTTCCCTGTTGAATCGTATGCTGACGACTTACAGGATATACGCCAGCGACCAGCAGCGCAGCACAAGCTCGAAAAATTAATAGACACACGGTAGTCATTGGGGACGTCGATGTTTTGGCAATGCCGGCGAGCGACGTCCAGAGCGAACAAGTGGCATGAAAAAGGCAAGGCATGACCAGAAGGTCTATGCCTTGCCTTATGAATGACAAATTATCGCTCTGGACGGCGCGCAGCATCGACCGAGCGGCGGAACCTCTAGAGCAAGGTGACGCTAAAGCTGCGTTTATCGGTAGCGCCGGGAGCCAAGGTGATGGTGTTGACCTTGTGCTCAAAGACGTCGTCCTCGGTGTCCATGGTGGTATGACCGGTCCAGGGCTCGAGCGCCACAAACGGGGCATCGTTGGCGGCAGACCACACGCCAATGTACTTAAAGCCCTCAAGGTCGATCTTGACGCCGTGGCCCGACTTGCGGCCGCGCAGCGTGAGCGTGGAGCCCGGGGTATCGGTGAACATGATGGCGTCGTTATCGAAGCTGCGGTGCGTGATGGGCAGCACGTCCGAGTTATCGGGAGCCTTGTAGCTACCCTCGAACGTCATAAGACCGTCGGGCGTGATGATGGGAGCCTCGTTGGTCCAAGCCTCGGTAAACGCCAGCTCGTAATCCTCGAACGCCTCGTCCTCGGCACCGGGGGCGGGCACGTTAAATGCGGGGTGGCCGCCCACCGAGAACGGCAGGTCCACGTCGCCGGTGTTGGTGACGGCAAAGGTCTGCGTGAGGGTGGCGTCGCCGGTCAAGGCATAGGTCATGTTGAGCTTAAAGTGGAACGGGAACGCCTTGAGCGACTCGGGCGTATCGGTAATCTCGTACGTTACCGAGGAGCCGTCCTCCGAAACCTCGACCAGCTTGTGCTCGACGATGCGCGCGAGTCCGTGGCGCGGCATCTCGCAGGTGCCGGCCGCAGACGTTGCCGTGTTGTTGCGCAGCGAGCCCACAATGGGGAACAGGATGGGCGCGTGCTTGCCCCAAAAGGCGGGGTCGCCCTGCCACAGATACTCGTTGCCGTTGAGGGCAAGGCTCGTGAGCTGGGCGCCCATGGAATCGATGGCCGCGGTGAGGCCGCCGCGCTTGATGGTAGTGACGGTAGACATGCTACTTCCTCCAAAAGTAAACAATAGTGTCGAGGGCTATTGTCCCACTCTTGGCGGCGGGACGGGACGGCAGGCGATTATTGAGTAGCCATAGCGGAATGAGCGGCGAGCGCCTACTGGGTATCCACGTAAAGGTCGAACCCGCCCTGCGGTGTGGTGTCAACCGTATCGGGCGCCTGTGAGTTAAAGCTCACGGGGACCATGCGCTTTGAGGCGCGGAAGCGCGTGCCGTCGGTGGCGACGGGCGGCTCGTCGACGGTGAGCTCGTAGTCGCCGGGCTTAAGTTCGATGCCGTCACCAGCGGAATTGACGTATTGATACTCGTCAATCGTCTGTCCTTTGAGCGTGCGCCCCACGATGTGGATGAGCATTTGGCTGTCGCCGCGCGCGGTGTCCCACGTCGCGCCGTCCTTGACCTCGACCGACACATGTACCGAGCGCGTGCGGCCGAGCGATTGCTCGACAGACATCTCGACCTTGGCGGCGTCTTTTCGCTGTTGTTCGACATGGCTCCAGACGTTTCCAATTACCGAGCATGCGATAACGCCGGCCATGAAGGCGATAAGGATGGGGCCGAGCGGCGAGCGACGTCCTGCATCTTCCTCGCGAGACAGATCGGGACGACGTGTGGGCGCGGGTGCCTGGGCACCCTGCGAGGGCACGTCGAGAATACTGAAGGATGCCGTGCTGTCGGGATCGATGGTGTGACGCGGCTGTGGGGTCTTTGCCGGCGAGATCGACATGTCGGCTGGCTCGCCGAGCGTGGCCGTAGCGTCGGCCTTGGCCTCGTCTGCCTCGGCCTGGGCCCAAGCTTGTTCGAAGGTCAGGGGCTCGACGGGGTCGAGGGCGGCGTCCGAGTCGGCGGCGACGTCGTTGCCGGTCTCGCCCTCGTCGCTCGACACGTCACGCGGCATGGGCTCGTCCCACTCCTCGTCCGGAGCCTCACCCTCGCTATACCACCATTCAAAGTTATCGATATCCATACGGGGCGCCCCTTAGGCCTCGCAAATAAATACTTGCCAGCCTTATACCCCCAGACGGCGCTGGAGCTCGCCGGCACAGACAGGAAAACCGTCACAACATTCGACACTTTTCCTCGAATGGGGGTGCGGACAGAAAGTTGGACCGCGGGGCGGTCCGGACTGGAGGTTCGCATGTACAGCAGGGAGAAGGTCGAGCTCTTCCTCCTGGCGACGGAGGACGGCATGGGGCCGACC
>CABUQW010000060.1 GCA_902493895.1 uncultured Collinsella sp.
ACAGTCCTGCTCGCACGGAGAGCACATTAAGTGCTCTCCGGCTCGTGCGGAACTCGCGATGAACCTTACATTCCGCGTCGCCGGGCAGACGCCTCGGTGTTGAAGCGCGGCTTGTCATGGAGACACCTGCTGAACATATATAAGTTGAAGGCCACGTCATGTGGCCTTTTTTGCATCCGGAAACCGTGTCCCAGAATTCTTGTCTGGAATGGGATGCAGTTTCCGCTTGGGACCCGATTGGGAAAGTGGGGACCTCGGACGTTTTTCCGGACCATGTCCCGGCGCTATGCCGCATGGCCCCTCTCCTCGCGATACTCCCTAATGGTCTTCCATCCTAGGTCCTTCTTGAGCTTGCCGTCCCTGTACCACTCGATATATTCGCCGAGCAGGCGGGAGAGATCGTCGAACGGCACGCCGGTCCAGTCCCTGCCCTCGAAGAAGTCGCACTTGAGCGTGCCGAAGAACCCCTCGGCGCGCGCGTTGTCGGGGCTCCGGGCCCTCCTCGACATCGAGCGCACCACCCCGGGGCCGCACGCCTCGCGCCACTCGCGCCCCATGTAGACGGCGCCGCCGTCGGTGTGCACCGTGAGCGGCCGGTCCTCGGTCGGCCCGACTATCCCCACCAGGTCCCTGAGCATGCCGACCATCAGGTCGGAGTCGGCGTGGACCGAGACCCTCCAGCAGATCGGCCACCCGTCGAAGCAGTCGATCGCGGGCGACAGGTACGCCCTGTACCCGTCGAGCCTGAACTCCGTGACGTCGGTGACCACGAGCAGGCCGGGCGCGGGCGCGCGGAAGTCGTGCGTCCCGTCCGCGCGCAGTGGGACGTTGGCCGGGCGCTCCGCGAGCTCGCCCCGGTAGCTGCGGTACCTCGCCCTCCGGCGCATCTGCGCCGCCTTGCGGGCGACCAGGCCCTCCTCGCGCATGATCCGGCGCACGACCTTCTCGGACGCGACGACGGGGCTCTCGGCGTCCCCGGGCGCGAGCTCGCGCCACGAGACGGGCTCGCCGGGTCCCCTCCTGAGGTCGGCGGTCACGGACTCAGGCCCGTAGACGCCGCCGCTCGCCTCGAACGACGCGCGCACGCGCTCCCTGAGCGCGGCCTTGGGGTCGGGCCTCGAGATCCTGGGCGCCTGGTCAAGATAGGTGCTCTTCGGGATCGACAGGGTCCTGGTCACGTCCGCGAGCCTCACCGCCGGCGAGAGCCTCCTCGCCGCCTCTCCCGCCCTGTGCTTCTCCTCGTTCGTCAAAGAGCCAGGGCCTGGTGCTTTTAGGACGTCCAACACCGCCAGGGCCTCGGCGAGCCTGACCTCGGCCTCGCGGGCGCGCTCGGCGGGGTCGTCGGGAAGCCCCTCCAGGCCCCAGTCCCGCCAGTCGGTCTGCTCGGGCGGCTCGCCGCCGGCCCCTCCGCGCCCGGTCCTCTCCATCTTGCCCGCGCCCCCTTCGGCTCGACGCTTCCGCGGGGAGGCGGGCTCGGTGCCCGGTCGCCTCGCGGCGAATGCGGGGCTGCCCTCGCCGTGCGAGCAGTGCATGCGCTCCGCCCGGTCGGGCATCTCACGGGCGGTCAGCTCGCCCGCCTCCTCCAGCTTGAGCCAAGCATACAGGTTGTCCTTGTTCGGGAAAAGCGGCAGGCTCCTGCAGGCGGCGGGGGCGGACAGGCCGCTCCGGTGGAACTCCCAGAGAATCCCCTCGCGCTCCTCTTTCGTATACATCGGACTCCCTCCTGGACCCAGATTGGGCCCGAGATTTTGTCCGAGGTCCCATGCATCCCGTTTCTTGACCGAATAATGGGACGCAATTTCCCGTTGGAGCGCCTTTGGGAAAGTGTGTCCCACTTCGACCGCCCAGAGTGGGATGCACTTTCCGCAAAGCACCTCAACGGGAAACTACGTCCCATTCCAAAGGCAAATTCCGGGACGCACTTTCCGAAACCCCGCCCATCCGGAAAGCCCGTCCCACTCTGAATACATCCAGCGAACATATGCGAGCGTGTTGTCCAGAACGGCCTCGTCATCGGGGTGATGGAAAATATCGTCCCACACGCTTGCCACGGTTGCGCCCACGAGTGTCAAGAAAAAAGCCTCGAGAACTTCGAGGCTTTCGCATTTGTATTGTTTTGCACGAAGGACCGCGAATGGCGAAGCTACTCGCCCAGCACGGCCTTCTTGGCGGCTGCGGCCATGTTGTCCAAGTCCTCCTTGGTGGGATGATCCTTTGCGGCAACCCAGTTGTCGAGCAGCAACTTAGCGCGGGCGTTGTCGGGATCTTGCTCGAGCATGGCCTCGTAGCGCTGTTTGACCGCGGGGCCCATCTTGCCCTGGCACATTGCCCAGCCCACCAGCTCGGCATCATCGGCCAAATTGGAGGTCACACGATCGATAATCTGCTGGTAATATTTCTGATTGGCACCAAAACCGCAGGTACCAAACAGAAAGACGCGCTTGCCGTGCAAGGCGGAGAGCAACGCCGCGACCGAAGGCGTGCATGCGCCCTTGTCGCACCAAAAACCGACGAGCACCATGTCGGCCGCACAGGCGCCCTGCGCCTCGAGTGCAACCTGATCTGCATCCGCATCGTCGCTCAACGCCGCGGCATGGACAAACTCGACACCCGCAGCCTGCAGAGCGCGCTTGATCGCGCCCGAAACCATCCTGGTATTACCGCTCTTGCTGTTGACCACCAAAGAGCACGTCATAGTCACGTTGCCTCGTTTCCCCCAAAACTAAAGCCACTAATGCAATTTATTAGATGAATATCTTAGTACTAACGTGGCAGATGTAAACCACCGTCTGCCGATTGATTCATTTGCCCCACGTCTTGCTTACTGGGCGAATTGGCTGCGGTAGAGCTCGGCGTAAAAGCCGCCTGCCGCGAGCAGTTCGTCGTGCGTGCCGCGCTCGATAATCTCGCCATCGCGCATTACCAGGATGCAATCGGCGTTGCGAATCGTCGACAGGCGGTGTGCCACGACAAAGCTCGTGCGGCCAGCCATGAGCTCGTCGAATGCCGCCTGCACCTGCAGCTCGGTGCGGGTATCGATGCTCGAGGTCGCCTCGTCCAGCAGCAGAATCGCCGGATCGGTGAGCATGACGCGCGCGATGCACAGCAGCTGTTTTTGACCCTGGCTAAACGTGCCGCCGCCCTCGCCGATCACCGTATCGTAGCCGCCTGGCAGCTGCACGATAAACTTATGTGCATGAGCGCGCTTGGCGGCCTCGACAATCTGCTCGCGCGTGGCATCGGGGCAACCATAGGCAATGTTTTCGGCCACCGTGCCCTCAAACAGCCAGGTGTCCTGCAACACCATGCCAAAGGCGCGGCGCAGGCTCGCGCGCGTGTAGTCACGCGAGGAGCGACCATCGACCGCGATGCGCCCAGCATCGATATCGTAAAAGCGTAGCAGCAGGTTGATGAGCGTCGTCTTGCCACAGCCCGTGGGACCGACGAGGGCAATGCGCATACCGGGCTTGGCGTCGATGCAGATATCCTGCAACAGTTTGCGGTCGGGCACATAGCTAAAGTCCACATGCTCAAACGAAACCTCGCCCTTCGGGGCGGCGAGTTCAATGGCATCCACAGCGTCGGGCTCCTGTTCGCACGCATCGAGCAACGCGAACATGCGGCGCGCCGAGGCGTACGCGGTCTGGATCTGCGTGATGACGTTCGTGACCTCGTTGAACGGCTTAGTGTACTGGTTGGCGTAGGACAGGAAGATCTGCACGCCGCCCACCGTGAGCGTCGCGGGCACGCCTGTGATCACGCCCGCGCAGCCGATCACGGCGACCACGGCGTAGATGATATTATTGATAAAGCGCGTTCCGGGGTTGGAAAGCGAACCCATAAACTGCGCGCGCTCGCCCGCCGTATAGAGCTCGGCGTTGAGGACATCGAAGCGCTGTTGAGCGTGCGGGCCGTAGGCGAAGGCGTCCACGAGCTTTTGCTCACCCACATACTCCTCGATATGACCGCCGAGTTGGCCCTGGATGCGCTGTTGAGCAGTGAAGCTCTTATTGGAAAGCTTGGCGATGGCACCGGCCGCAAAGATGGAAAGCGGCGTGACGAGCACCACCACAAGCGTCATGGTCAGGTTGATGGAGAGCATGAATGCGAGCGTGCCAACGATGGTGATAACGCCGGTAAAGAGCTGCGTAAAGCCCTGCAGCAGACCGTCACCCACCTGATCGACGTCGTTGACCACACGGCTCATGAGGTCGCCGTGGGCATGGCCGTCGATAAAGCTGAGCGGCATGCGGCTGAGCTTGTCGCTTGCCTCCACGCGCATGTCGCGCACCGTCTCGTAGGACAGGCGGTTGACGCAATAGCCTTGCAGCCACTGGAAGGCCGCGGCCCCCACCACGACGAGCGCGAGTTTGGTAACAAGCGGCAGCAAGGCGTCGAAGTCAACCTGACCCGCCGCGACGATGAGGTCGATGCCCTCGCCAATGAGGATGGGCGTGTAGAGCTGCAGAATCACCGAGACGGCAGCACTCAAAAACGATGCCGTAAACGAGACGCGGTGCGGACGGACATAGCCCAGCAGGCGGCGGGTCACCGCACCCACGGGATAGCGCTCGGGATCGCCGGGCTGGCGCGGACCGTCTCCCAGGTCGTTGAGGCTATCGTTACCGGACACGTTGGCCGTCATCGTGGCGACCGAACCGGAGGAAGTGTACGGATTCATTTAGCAGCCCTCCTTTGCGCAGACGGATGCGGAGGCGATCGGGGTGGACGCGGGCGTCGTACTCCCCTGCTGGCCCTCGAGCTCCTCGCGGCGCAGCTGCGACTGGCAAATCTCGCGATAGAGCTGACAGGCCGCGTACAGCTCATCGTGCGTGCCCAGGCCCGCGACCGAGCCGTGATTGAGCACGCAGATCATGTCGGCGTCGCGCACGGTCGAGACGCGCTGGCTCACAATGACCGTAGTCAGCGGCAGACCGCCCTCGGCGGCACCGCGCACGCTGCGCTCGCGAATGGCATGACGAAGCGCCGCATCGGTCTTAAAGTCGAGCGCCGAGGCAGAGTCATCCATGATTAGGACCTGCGGAGAGCCCACCAGAGCACGTGCGATGGTCAGGCGCTGGCGCTGGCCACCGCTAAAGTTCTTGCCACCCGCCTCGACCGGCGCGTCCAGACCCTGAGGTTTTTTGCGCACGAACTCGCTCGCCTGCGCCATATCGAGCGCCGCCCAAAGCTCATCGTCGGTTGCCGCATCGTCGCGCCAGGTTAGGTTGCTGCGAATCGTGCCGCTCACGAGCGACGCGCGCTGCGGAACAGTCGCGACCACACGGCGCAGCTGATCGAGCGGCCAGGCGCGCACGTCGGCACCCATTACGCTCACGCTGCCGATGCTCGCGTCGTACAGGCGCGAGATAAGCGAGACGAGCGTGGACTTGCCGCTGCCCGTGCCGCCGATAATACCGAGCGTTTTGCCCACCGGCAGTTCCAGGGTCACATCGCTCACGGCATTTGCCGCGCCCGCGCCAAACGAAAAGCTCGCATGGTCAAAGCTCAGCGCAGGGACTGGAGCAGCGCCACCCGCCAGTTCGCTCGGCTTGGGCAGCTCGACCGGCTGGTTGCCCTCGTCGGTGATGCTCGGCACGCAATTGAGCACCTCGTTGATACGCGACGCACTGGCGCTCGCCTTGGTAAAGACCACGACCAGGTTGGCGACGTAGACGATGGAGGTAAGGGTCTGCGTCATGTAGTTCACAAACGCCATGACCTGGCCCTGCGTAAGCTCGCCCACGTTGACCTGGATGCCGCCCACCCACAGGATGGCGCACACACCAAGGTTCATCACCAAAAACGTTACAGGGTTAAGGATCGACGAGAGCTTGCCCACCGCGATGGCGATATGAGCCTGGTCGTCGGCGGCTTGGGCAAAGCGCTCGCGCTCGTGGTCCTCGCGCACAAACGCACGGACCACGCGGGCGCCCGAAAGCCCCTCGCGGCAAATGAGCGCGATGCGGTCGAGCTTTGCCTGCAGCTGCTTGTAATACGGAATGCAGCGCGCCATGACAAACCAAAACACCAGGCCGATAGCGGGCGTACAAATCAAAAAGATGATGCCGAGCTTAAGGTCGATGGCAAGGGCCGCGACCATGGAGCCCACCGCTAGGAAGGGCCAGCGGATGAGCATGCGCACGCCCAGCGCCACAGCGAGCTGCACCTGGTTGACGTCGTTGGTGATACGCGTGATGAGCGACGGCGTGCCAAAACGGTCGAGTTCGGCATAGCTCAGCTTGTTGATATGCTGGTAGAGCGCGCCACGAATGTCGGTGCCCATGCCCTGCGAGGTGAGCGCCGCCATCTTTTGGCAGACGAGCGTAAACGAGATGCCGATCACAGCCATGGCGGCGAGCACCATGCCGTAGTGGACGACAGCGTTCACATCGCGTGCGCCGATGCCCTTATCGATCATCTGGGCAATCACCAACGGCGTCAGCAGGTCAAAAATCACTTCGATCAGCTTGCACGCTGGGCCGATCACCATATACCGGCGAAACTTGCCACCAAAACGCCTGAGCAGCTCAATCATAAAAAGGCGCTCCCTATCATCATTCACACTCAATTCGAATCATGATAGTACGGTGAGCCCAAAAGACGAGTAAACAACTCGCCATTTCTAATGGGATTCGGTTTCCAAAGAAGCGGAGAGGCACGCGCACACCCAGCCAGTGTCGGGTCGACCGCCTGATATACTTACATTAGTGCTACCAAGTTAGTCGCCGACCCTTGAAATGAGGTGCCGAGATGAACGACATTCTCGCAAGAAGAGCAAGACGAGCAACTGTGGGCATCGCCCTTTCCGCGGCACTTGTCGCGGGAATCGCCCCCGTAGCGGCGATCGCGGCAGAAACCAGCTCCCCCACCGGTGCGGCCGTTTCGCAGACGAGCGCCGCCAACGGCAATTCGGGCGCCCCGCAGACAGAAGACGCGGCCGCCGCAAAAGAAAAAGCGATGCAGCCATGCAGGAAGCGCTCAAAAACCTCGAGGCCGCAAAAAACGCCGCAAGTCCCGAGAAAATTGCGAGATTCAATGATGACATTACCCGTTTTCAAGAGTACCGCGAAAAGATGGCGGCGCAAGCCGCCGAAGGGAGGGAACTCCTTCCCACCATGCAAGCGGACATCGATGCTGCCCAAGCCAAATACGACGGGGCCATCAACCGGGTAAGCGAGCTCCAGGCAGAATTAGAGAAGAAACATGAGATGCTTAAGACACTCGAAGCACTCGGCTACGAGGAGTTTGTCGAAACTACTAAACAGCAAATAAAGCAGTTGCACAGTGAGATCATATCGGCAAAAACGCACGTAAACTATTGCGAAACGGAGCTCCGCGAGTTCCAGTACCGCCTCAGAAGAGTGGAAAGACGAGTTAATGACTGTGAACGTGCTGTAGAGAAATATAAAGCCGATATCGACCGGTTCACAGCCTGGCGAGATGCGCTCCTCGACAATTTGAAAAAAGCGCAAGCGGCCTATGACGACGCCTGCAAGGCATACGAAGAGGCGAAAGCCGCGGCAGACAAGGCCGCCTCGCCCGAGATAACGAAACCGACCGAGACAGTGCCTCCCTCCGGCTCGACGCAACCCGCCGAGGCGACACCGCCCGTTGCCTCACCTGCAACCGGCAAAGACGCCCCATCGAGCTCCACCAAGCAGGCGAACACGAGCAGCGGCAAGCAAGCAGATACGACCGCCGGCAAGCTCGCGAACACGGGCGATGCAGCGCCGAGCGCAATCGCACTCGCAGCAGTCGCCGCCGCAGGACTCGGAATAACCGCCACGGCCACACGCCGCCTC
>CABUQW010000061.1 GCA_902493895.1 uncultured Collinsella sp.
GGTAGCCCGTACCAGATTCGAACTGGTGATCTCCGCCTTGAGAGGGCGGCGTCCTAAACCGCTAGACGAACGGGCCACATGACATCTGCACTGCCGTGCTGCGAGAAAATATATTACGGGACAAAAAACGTCAGCGCAAGAAGAAATTCCAAATTGCCGAAAAATTGTCGGCAGGTTATGGAACACGCAGGTAAAATGGGTAGCTAATTCAAGTTGAGATGAACCAAAAGAGCTTCGCGCTCGTTGGGGATGTTGTCCTCGATAACGGCATCGAGGACAGCGTTGAGTAGTTGGCCTAGCTCAGGCCCCGGCTTCACACCGGCACGGATCAGGTCGCCGCCGTTGATGGCGAGCATCTTGAGCGTATAGGGCTCCCCCGCCTTCAGCAGCTCGTGCGCCATCGCGCGCATCTCCTCAATCGTCTCAACGTAATAGAAGCACGACGGGGCCTTGCCGAGCGTGTCGGCACGCTTAAGATCCATGAGCTCGTCCATCAAACGCGGCGTGTCGACGCCCTCGCCCGAAAGCGCGCGCATCATATTGAGCAGGCAGGAGCGCTCGGGGCGCAGCGGCTTGTCGTGATATTTGATGAGCAGGCACACGTCGCGCACCAGGTCGTGCGAGAGCGCCAGGCGATCCATAATGACGCGCGCTTTCTTGGCGCCGAGCTCGGGATGACCGTAGAAGTGTCCGCTGCCGGCGTGATCGACCGTGAAACAATCGGGCTTGGACACATCGTGCAAAAACGCCGCCCACATAAGGCTCGACGAGGGCGCGACGCCGTCGCACAGCGCAAGCTCCCCTGCCACCGTCAGCACACGGGCGATATGCTCGTAAACGTTAAACGCATGATAGACACTTCGCTGATCAAAGCCGCGACCCGCTGCCAGCTCAGGCACAGAGGCACAGATGAGCTCGGGGTAGCGCAGCATCGCGTCTCCCCCATGACCGGTCGAAAGAATGCCCTCAAGCTCAATACCCACACGCTCGCGCGCCACGGCGTCGAGCAGCGGCGCGCACTCGGCAAGCGCGCGCTTAGTCTCGGGCTCAATCATAAAGTCCAGGCGGCAGGCAAAGCGCACCGCACGCAACATGCGCAGGGCGTCCTCGTTAAAGCGACGCTTGGGATCGCCGACAGCGCGAATCAGCTTGCGCTCCAAGTCACCCTGGCCGTCGTAGCGGTCGACAAGCCCGCGCTCGGGATGCCATGCCATAGCGTTGACGGTAAAGTCGCGGCGCGCCAGATCGTCCTCGAGCGAGGCGGCACGCTCCACACTCTGGGGATGGCGACCATCGGTGTAAAAGCCATCCAGACGGTACGTGGTGACCTCGATACGCTCGCAATCGGAAATAGCCGTGATTCCGCCAAATTTAATGCCCGACTCCACGACCGCGATACCAGCGGCCTCGAGCGCCACCTTGGACTCCTGCCACAGGCCGCTACAGCACATATCAACATCGTGGCTGGGGCAACCCATCAGGGCGTCGCGCACCCAACCGCCCACGTACCAAGCCTCAAGACCAGCCGCCTCAAGCGCGCGCAGGACGCGCAGGGACGCATCGGACGGTTGAGTACCGTTGAGCGAAACATTGCACATGCCTATGGCCTCCTGCACTTGTGAGCGTTAATCGATGGTTCTCAAGAAGTCTAACAAGAAACGAGAAAGCGCGCACACGCAATCGCGTCGTCGATTAGATAAAACGAGACAGCAGACGCCACATACGTTCAGCGAGCAAAAAACACCCGCCTCGGAGATCCAAAGCGGGTGTTCGGCAACGATTTTTCGATGCGGTCAGCAGACCTGGCGAACCTCGATGTGCTTCTTATATTCGTCCACCTTGGCAAAATCGCCCAGACCGGGGCACTCGACCACGTTGGCGCCGGTGGCCATCGAAAGACGCAAGGCATCCTCGACTCGCTCGGGGGCGTCGTGCCACACGGACAGGAAGGCGGCCAGCGAGGAATCGCCGGCGCAGACGGTCGACAGCAGCTTGACGTCGAAGGTGCGGTTGGCAAACCAGATATGCTCGCCGTTGGAGAAGTACGCACCGGCGCCACCGAGGGTCAGCAGCACGTTCTTGGCGCCCTTGGCGTGCAGCTCGGCCATCGCGCCCTTGACGGACTCGTCGTCGCCACCGCTCACCTTAATGCCAAAGATGTCGAGCAGCTCATCGTCATTGGGCTTGATCAGCAGCGGCTCCATGGCAATGAGGTCTGCCAGCTGATGGCTCGAGATGTCGAGGACGAACTCGGCCCCCTTGGCCTTGACGCGGCGCAGGACCTCGGCCAAGAAGCCCTCGGAAGTGTTGGGAGGCAGCGAGCCGCTGATGACTAGGCAGGTCATGTCATCGAGCGAATCGATGAGCTCAAACATCTCCTGCTCGTTGGCCTCGTTGATGGCGGCACCGGCGTTGACCATGTTGTACTCGGTGTCGGGGCCGGCGTTGAGGAACACATTGACGCGCGTAATGCCGTCGGTCCACACGGGCTTGACGGGCACGCCCAGGGCCTCGGCGCCCTTAACGATAAACTCGCCCGAGAAACCGGCGAAAAAGCCCAGGATCGTGGTGTCGACGCCGTAGTGGTCAAGCGTAAACGAGACGTTGAGGCCCTTGCCGTTGGGCGTGTAGACGGCGTTGCGGGTACGCGTGACGGTGTTGGCAGCAAGACCGTCGCAGGCGATGTTGTAGTCAATGGCGGGATTTGCAGTGAGCGTGTAAATCATGAATGTTCCTTTCACGAAGCAACGTGTTAATGAAAGTATATTCCACGCATCGGTAAAAGGCTAGGACAACTCGGTGAACGGTGTGGAAGCGATGAAGTACGGCGGGACACCTCTCCCCCCGTGGCGGAACAAAAAGGCGCCCCAGCCGAAACCGGGGCGCCGCATGCGCACGAATATGTCGCGTTTCGATTACTGACGATCGAGCTTGCGGACAGCAACGCGCTTGCTGTACTCATCGACGTGACCGAAGTCGCCGATGCCGACGGACTCGGCAACGTTGGCGCCGGTGGCCATAGCGAGCTTCATGGCCTCCTCGACGTTGTCGCGATCCCTGTACCACTTGTGCAGGAACGCAGCGAGGGTGCAGTCGCCGGCGCAGACGGAAGAGACCAGCTTGATGTTGAACTCACGCTTGGCGTACCAGATGTCCTCGCCGTTGGAGAAGTAAGCGTCGCCGCGGCTACCACGGGTGAGCAGCACGTTCTGAACGCCAGCGTCGTGAGCCATCTTCATGGCAACGCGAACCTCGTCGTCGGTATCGACCGGCACGCCGAAGATGGCCTTCATCTCGTGATGGTTCGGCTTGATGAGCAGCGGCTTCTTGTGAGCGAGCTCCTTGAGCTTGTCGGAGGACAGGTCCAGGACGACGTCAGCGCCACGAGCCTGAGCGTGCTCCATGACCTGAGCCAGGAAGTCGGGCGTAGCTTTGGGAGGCACGGAGCCGGAGACAATCAGGCACTCAAGATCGCCCGCGGTGTCCAAGATGTTGTAGAGCTCCTCCTGGTGCTGCGGCGTGATCGGAGCGCCGGGGTTCAGGATGCCGTACTCGTGCTGGCCATCGTTGACGTAGGTGTTGATGCGCGTGATACCGTCGGTCCAGACCGGGCGGCACAGGCAACCCAGGTTCATGACCTCCTCGACGATAAACTTGCCCGTGAAGCCGGCGAAGAAGCCGAGCGCGACGGTATCGACGCCCATCTTCTTAAAGGCGAAGGACACGTCGAGGCCCTTGCCGTTAGCCGTGTAGCTGGCCGAGCCGGTGCGGACGTTCTCGTCGGGCTCGAGCGGAGAGCTCGAAACCGTCATGTCGACAGCCGGGTTAGCGGTTAGCGTGTAGAACATTTACAGTACCCCCTGTATATGTGAGGGCCGCGTGGCCGGCCCATTCCAACCACGCGGGTACCTCTGATACCAAATTAGCGAGCTGCGGACTCGAGCAGTGCCTTGACCTCGGCGGCGGTGTTGCAGGCGAGCGCCTTCTCGGCGAGCTCGTCGCACTCGGCCTTGGTCCACTGGCTGATGGTCTTGCGGGCGCGCAGGATCGACGGAGCGCTCATCGAGAACTCCTCCAGGCCCCAGCTGATCAGCAGCGGCTCGAGCAGCGGATCGGCAGCGGCCTCGCCGCACATACCGACCATGATGCCGGCCTTCACGCCGCTCTCGATGATGTTCTTAAGCGAGCGGAGCACGGCGGGATAGTACACCTGGTACAGGTTGGAGATGGTGTCGTTGCCACGGTCGGCGCACATGGTGTAGCCGATCAGGTCGTTGGTGCCGATGGAGAAGAAGTCGGCGACCTCGGCCAGACGGTCAGCGAGCAGCGAAGCGGCGGGCGTCTCGACCATGATGCCGACCTCGATGTTCTCGTTGAACTTGCGACCCTCTTCGGTCAGCTCGGCCTTGCACTGCTCGACGAGCTCCTTGACAGCCAAGACCTCCTCGACGCAGGTGACGAGCGGGATCATGATCTTGACGTCACCGAAGGCGCTAGCGCGCAGCAGAGCGCGGAGCTGGACCTTGTACTGGTCGGGATTGGCCAGGCAGTAACGCACGGCACGGAAGCCCATGAAGGGGTTGTCTTCCTTGACCATGTGCAGATACGGAATCTCCTTGTCGCCACCCACATCGAGCGTGCGGATGATGACCGGAGCACCCTTGAGCGCGCTGGCGACCTTACGGTAGGCGTTGAACTGCTCCTCCTCGGAAGGAAGCTCAGCAGAGTCCATGAACAGGAACTCAGAGCGGAACAGACCGATGGCCTCGGCGTCGTGATCGAGCGCGTTGGGCACGTCATCGGGGTTACCGATGTTGCAGGCGATGATCTTCTTGATGCCATCGGCAGTCACGGACGGCTTGCCACGGAAGGCCTCGAGGGCTGCCTTCTCGGCAGCGAAGGCCTCGGCCTTGGCGGTGTAGGCAGCGAGCGTCTCCTCGTCGGGATCGGCCTCAACGATACCCTTGCCACCGTCGACGACAACAGTCATACCGTTGCGCAGAGCGGTGCAGCTGTTGGAAACCGAAAGGACAGCCGGGATCTCGAGGGCGCGCGCAATGATCGCGGAGTGCGACGTGCGGCCACCGGTCTCGGTGACGATACCGGCAACGTGGGCCTTATCGATCGTGGCGGTCATGGACGGCGTGAGGTCGTGCACGACAACGACAGTGTTCTCGGGCAGGACGGAGAGGTCGACGACCTCCTTGCCCAGCAGCTCAGCCAGAATACCGGTGCGGATGTCGGCGATGTCGGCCGCACGCAGACGGAACATCTCGTCGTCCATGGACAGGAACATGTTCTCGAACATGGTCGAGGTGTCCATGAGCGCCTGCTCGGCGCAGGTACCGCCGTCAATGGCGGCGTTGATGGCGTCGGTCATCCCCGGGTCCTGAGCCAGGACAATGTGTCCGCTCATGATCTCGGCCTCGGCCTCGCCCACCGTCTCCTTCATGTGGTCGGCCTGAGCCTGGGTCTTCTCGCAGAAGACCGAAAGAGCGGACTGATAGCGCTCCTTCTCTGCTGCCGAATCAGCAACCTCGTGCGGCTCAAACGTCAAGTCGGGATCGACGGCGACCATGACGGTGCCGATACCGATGCCCTCGGAAGCGTTGACTCCCTGATACATTCCCATTCCTCTCTCCGTGTCATGTGATAAAGCGTTTTGCCATATCCATGACAAAAGAGCGCAGCTACCTTACAACAGGTCACTGCGCCCCCAAATATGAACTTAGTTGTTCAACATGCGACCCGTTTGAGTTCTACTCGCCAAGACCGCTCTTGATGAGCTCGATGGCAGCAGCCAGAGCCTCGGCCTCGTCAGCGCCGTCGCACTTGACCTCGACCTCGGTACCGCAGGGGATACCAGCAGCCATGAGTGCCATCGGGGACTTGCCGTTGACCTCCTTCTCGGGGGTGACGACCGTCACGTCACAGGCGTACTTGCCCATGGTGGAGGCGAAGAGGCCGGCCGGACGCATGTGAAGACCCTGCGGATTGACGAGGGTAGCCTTCTCAGAAACCATAATTGACTCCTTTTTTGTGTTTAACCCCTGTCGTGCATGCGGCAGGAGTCAGATTCACGACGTTGTTTATATTAACTCACATCAAACGGTTTTTCATTATGTTTCGCACGAATTGTTGGACAGATGTGTTTGTCGTCCGCTTGTTCGCCGGGCGGGGCGATTAAGTTTGCTGCTCTACAGTCCTGCGCAAGACGGAAAGCACATTAAGTGCTTTCCTTTGCGTGCGGAACTCGCGACAAAC
>CABUQW010000062.1 GCA_902493895.1 uncultured Collinsella sp.
ATCTGGGTCTGCGTACTCATTATTGGCCGCGACATCTATCTGGGCATCGGCACGCTTATCGTGCGTCATTATCACCGTCGCCCCATCGATGTGGTCTTTCCCGGAAAGATTGCCACGGCGCTGCTCATGACCGGCTTCTCACTCATGCTGCTCGGTTTCCCCGTTATTGACGGCCTGCACCTTTTATCTTCAACCCTTACGGCCTTCCCGGGCCTCAACGGAAGCTCGGTGCCCCTCGGCATCTTCTTTGTGTACGGCGGCGTGATCTTCTCCATGCTCACGGCTGTCATCTACTCCATTAAGGGCGGAGTGGCCATTAAACAGGCTCTCGCGCATCCCGAGGACGAGGACATCGACTTTCTGAACCCTGAAATCGAAGACTGATTCGTTGGGGTATGATTACGTACGGTTCATTATTTGCGGCACGTCCGCGATAAGTTAGGGGTTGTCATGGACAACATGGTTAACAATATGCCTCAGAATGATAAGACTGCTGACGCTACCTGCGTATTCCGCGTGCCTTCAAGCGACGTCACCGTTCCCGACCTCATGGCCAACGTGCGCATCACCGCCCCCGTCCTGTCCATCGTCAAGGGTCCGCAGACTGGTGCCGCCTTTGAGCTCGAGGACGACGTGACCACCATCGGCCGCGATCCCGCGAACGGCATCTTCCTTAATGACATGACCGTTTCGCGCAGCCACGCGCGCATTATTCGCGAGGGCCTCGGCGCTCGCATCGAGGACCTGGGCTCGCTCAATGGTACCTGGGTCGACGGTGCCATTGTCAATGCAGCCCCGCTGCACGACGGTTCTTCCGTTCAGATCGGTACGTTTACGCTCATCTACCACGAGAGCACGCCGGAGCGCATCGAAACCGGTGAGTAGGGCATGGCCGAACGCAACTATCTGAGTATCGGCCAAGTCGTCAACCTACTTCGAGGCGCATACCCCGATCTTTCGAACTCAAAAATTAGATTTCTAGAGGATGAGGGGCTCATTACCCCTCATCGTACGCCTAAGGGATACCGTCAGTACTCTAAGGAGGACGTTGATCGTCTGGAGGTCATCCTGCACTTGCAGAAGACCCGCTACATGCCGCTCAACGTGATTAAGCAGCGCTTGGAAAACGCCACGGACCTGTCAACGCTCGCCTACGAGGTGGGCTTGCTATCCGATGTTCCGCTCAAGACGGAGCCCAAGGAGACTAAGCAAAAGCTGCATCCCATCGAGACCATTCCCGATATGTTGGGCGTCGAAATTTCGTTTATCCGCTCGCTCGCCGAGAACGACCTCATTCGCATCATCAAGAGTCCGCAGAATCGCGAGCTTGTCGATGGTCGCGATTTTCCGATCATCCGCTACTGCTCCGAGCTGTCGCGCTTCCATATCGAGCCGCGCAACCTGCGTCAGTACGTGTCTTCCGCCAACCGCGAGTCCTCGATGTTTGAGCAGGTGCTTGTGAGCATGCTCGGCATGGATACCTCCGATGACGAGCGCGACGCCAAGCTCGAGCGTGCGTTTAAGAAGCTTCACGACCTGACGGAGGGCGTGCACACCGCGCTGCTCAAGAACCGCGTTTTTGAGTCGCTCAACGCCGTGGTCGAGGACGCCGACATCGATGCACTCGATGAGGAAATCACTCGCTCCGAGTCCACCAAGGCCAAAAACGAAGAGATAGCCGCGCCGGCTTCGCACAAGGATTCTCTCGTCAAGCCGCTCAAGGTCGTCCCCCCTTCGCAATCCGGCACCGCCACCGCGGGCAAATAACCGCTGCTGAAATTTCGGGAACCCATTGAAAGGTCATGCAATGTACGACTTCGAATCTCAAATCGTCGACATCCCCGACTATCCCGAGCCGGAGTCATCTTTAAAGACATCACGCCGCTCTTTGGCAATCCCGAGGCGCTCAAAGCCATGACCGATGCCCTCGCCGAGCACTTTGCCGGCATGGGAATCACCAAGGTCGTGGGTCCCGAGGCTCGCGGCTTTATGGTTGGCGTACCGGTAGCTGTAGCCCTTGGCGCCGGCTTTGTTCCCGCACGTAAACCGGGCAAGCTACCGCGCAAGACTGTGAGCCAGAGCTACGAGCTCGAGTACGGAACGGATTCCATTGAGATCCATGCCGACGCTATCAGCTCTAAAGATACCGTGTTGATTCTGGACGACTTGGTCGCGACGGGCGGAACCGTCGAGGCAACAGGTAAACTGGTGCGAGATATGGGCGCAAAGCTTATCGGTTACGGTTGTATCCTTGAGCTTGCGTTTCTCAACCCGCGCGAGAAGCTCACGCCGTCTGATGACGATGTGGAGCTCTTTAGCCTGGTGACGGTGGACTAGCCGTTACCCTTAGTTACTGGAAAGGAAGCTACATGCGCACAGCAAACACGCACAAAAACATGGCACGCTGCGCTGCTACGGCAACCCTCGCTTGTGTTTTGGGCTTGGGCCTCGCGGCTCCTGCCTACGCCGATACCGCATCCGACCTTGCCGCTGCTCGTACGAAGCTCGAGCAGATCGGTACCCAAACTCAGCAGATTTACGATGAGCTCGCCACGCAGACGCAGGCGCTCGATCAGACTGCCGGCGAGATCACGCAAAAGCAGCAGGAGATCGCCGATGGTCAGGCTAAGCTCTCAACCTATGTCGCCGGCGAGTACAAAACCGGCGGTCTAAGCCTGCTTCAGGTTCTGACGGGTGTCGATGACCTGAGCGATATGCTCAACCGTCTGTTCTACTACGGCAAAGTTTCCGATAAGCAAGCTCAGACCATTCAAGAGGTCAAGGAGCTTAAGCAGCAGCTCACCGATAAGCAGGCCGAGCAGGAGAAGAACGTCGCCGCCACGCAAAAGAAGGTCGACGAGCTTAACGCCCAGCAGGCTGAAGCCCAGAACGTCGTAAACTCCCTGGATTCGCAGCTGCAGGCCGAGCTTGCCGCCGAGGCCGAGGCCAACGCCGCGCTGCAGGCCGGCATCAACGCCAGCACCGCCGAGAAGGCCACGGTGAGCAACGAGACTGCCGGTACGACCGAGAACACCAACAACGGTGGCCAGACCAGCAATAACAACAACCAGGGCGGCAACACTCCGGCTCCTACGCCGGCACCTGCTCCGACGCCGCAGCCCTCCACGCCTGCTCCGGCTCCGACGCCTTCTGCTCCGAGCCAGTCCGTCGACGGCGGTTCTGTTGTCTCGCGTGCATACAGCAAGCTTGGTTGCGCCTATTCCTGGGGCGGAATTGGCCCGAACAGCTTCGACTGCTCTGGTTTTGTAAGCTATTGCCTTACTGGTCGCTATTGCCGCCTGGGCACCACGGGCACCTTTATGGGCTGGACGCGTGTGTCCGATCCGCAGCCCGGTGACGTTGTAGTCAACTCGTACCACACCGGCATTTACATCGGTGGTGGTCAGATGATTCATGCTTCTGACTACAACACGGGTGTTATCATCAGCTCCGTTGCCGCCGGCATGAACAACAACTACATTTTCGTGCGCTACTAAGTATTCAGATAAAGCAAACGGATATGGACCTCGTGGCTTTGAGTCATGGGGTCCATTCTTTTGCCTTTAGTGCAGTCCGCTATCTAGTTTTGAATACTAGATAGCGGCCCAATCGGTCTGCAAGATGGCTATAATTGAATGGGAACGATTAGAAAGGACCCTCTATGAGCTGGGCACTTATCTCCGATTCAAGCTGCAACCTCCGCGATTGGCAACCGACCGCGCCCCATACCACCTTTGCATTTGCGCCCCTCAAAATTCGAGTGGGGGAGCATGAATTCGTCGATGACCTTTCGCTCGATGTTCATGAGCTCAACTGCGCTGTTCAGGCGGAGACGAACGCTTCTTCGAGCGCTTGTCCCAGCGTAGGGGAGTGGGCCGAGCTCTTCAAATTGGCAGACAAGACCATCTGCATGCCGATCTCTGAGGGCGTGTCGGGCAGCTACAACGCGGCAGCCACGGCTCGCGATATGGTTCTTGCCGAGGAGCCCGACCGACAGATTCATCTAGTCAATTCACGCGCAGCTGGCGGCAAAATGGACCTCATTTTCTTGCTGTTCGACCGCTATCTTGCAAGCAATCCGAATGTCTCATTCGAGGATGCTTGCGCATACTTCGATAGCCTTGAACAGAACAGCAAAATCCTCTTCAGTTTGTGCAATTACGAAAACCTCGCCAAAGCCGGACGTATCCCTAAGGCAGCCGGCGTCATTGCCAACAAGCTCAATATCCGTATTTTGGGCACAGCGAGTGAGGCCGGTAAAATCGAACTCGTCGGGCACACGCGTGGCGAAAAGAAGATGCTCAACAAGATCATCGACACTATGGAAGCCGAGGGCTTTACGGGCGGTGAGGTCGTCATAGATCACGTTGAGAACGAAGCTGGAGCCCAGGCGCTCACTGACCGCATAGTCGAGCATTGGCCCGGCTCCAAGACCATCATCATGCCCTGCAACGGCCTGGATTCCTATTACGCCGAGATGCACGGCCTCATCATCGGCTACGGCATGGGCGTAGCTTCGGGCAAATAAAGTCCAACCAAGCAAAAATACGGGCGGGACAAAGCGACAGATGGCTCTTTGTCCCGCCCGTTTTATACGTCGGCTAGCTATTAAACCCGTTGAACTTGAGATAGCTCATCAAGTAAGCCTTCGAAACGAAGGACGATACCGCGCTACGCACAAGCAGCGACTCACGCGTTACCTGATGCGCCGTATCGGGCACGGGAGTCTGCTCGACGGAAAACGCCGCACGAATCGATGCCTCGAGCTGATCGACCACATAATCAAAGGCCGTCGGGGCATCGTAGCTCAAACGCTGAATGTTAAAGAGTGCCTGCACCGCAGCAATAGGTAGCACCTGCTTAAAGATGCAGATAGCGATCAGGCGGGCAATCTGCTCGCGGCCATATTGCTTTTTGACCGGAGCAGGCACTAGGCCGACCTTTACGTAGTTATTGATCATCGATGGCGTAATGATAGGCTGCTCAACGCAAATGGACAGCGGCTCCATCCAAAGCGCAACATACTCAATAACCTGGTCGCGGTAGAGTGTCACATTGGGCAACTGGTCATAGCGCGGCAGACTCAACGTATTGAGTTTGCGCACGATATCGGACTGAATAAATGCATCGGGCAGCACAGTGGGCTGAATATCCTCAGGCTTAATGCTGACCGACGAATCGGACATCGGGATAACGCGTTTGGCGTGGTTCATAAGGATCCTCCGTTCATTAGCTATATTGTATTCTAGGTTATCTAGTTTTGCATACTATATAACCGGAAAGTAAAAGTGGTTGGACAGCACATTGATACACCGTCCAACCACTTTGTTAAAAGACAACAACCTTACATAAGATATATTATCGTACTTATCCGTGGAGAAATGCGTATGCTCTGGTTGCCGCTATGGCTCCATCAGAAACGGCGGTCACAACATGACGTAAAAGCTTGGAACGGATGTCGCCAGCGGCAAATAGACCTGGCGTGCGGGTCGCCATGGATTCATCAGTCAGAATGCCGCCATCAGGCGCCAGATCGACTAGATGCTCAACAAGCTCGGTATGGGGTTGCGTCCCGGTAAAGACAAAGATACCAAACGAGCCGGGCTCAAATGAATCGGTATGAGTCTCACCGGATGCATTGTCCTTAAAGGTAATCGTCGTTGGCATGGCTTCGCCCGAGAGCTCCACAATACTAGTTTGGTACCTAACTGAAATATTATCTTTTGCAAGAACTTTTTGAACCACACCATCGGGGGCACGGAACTGATCGCGGCGCAAAACGATGGTCACGCTGCTGGCGATTTCTGACAAGAACAGAGCTTCCTCGCATGCCGAATTGCCACCACCGATTACAAAGACCTGTTTGCCACGGAAGAACATGCCGTCACACGTCGCGCAATACGAAACGCCACGACCGCGATACGTATCCTCGCCAGCGAAACCTGCCGGACGCGGCGTGGCACCCATGCAAGCGATAACACTCCTAGCCGTCGTATCACCAACATCGTGATGAACGGTAAACAATTTGGAGCC
>CABUQW010000063.1 GCA_902493895.1 uncultured Collinsella sp.
ATCTCCATCGTATGCTGCGGCTGGAGCAGGCGCATCACGCCCTCCGCTGTCTGCACGACATAGGAGAACGAAAGTCGAGCCGACGTGATGGGGTCTAAACGGACCACCTGCGTAGAGGCATACACACCTAGGCGCTCGTCCTCTTTGAGCGCAACCGCGGTCGAATGCTGCTTGCCGTCACGCTCGTACTCGATGGCGATATCGTCCTTACCGGCAGCCTTACCGATGGCATCGTAAACGTCCATCCAGGTAGAGCACGATACTCCGTCAACCGAAAGGATCGCGTCGCCGCCCTCGATACCCGCCTTGGCGGCAATAGACCCCTCGTCAACCTGACCGATCACGTTGGTATCCATCGGCACGGTGACACCCGCAATAGAGTAGATGCTCATAAGCAGCAAAAAGCCCGTCAAGATATTGACAATAATGCCCGCGAGCAGCATAAAGGCGCGCTTGAGAAAGCCCTGGCCAAGATAGGTGTGCGAACGTTCTTGCGCAAGGAACTCGGCCTCACCGCACGGCAGCTCCCATGCATCGCCCTCGGCAGTCGCATGCTCTCGATCGAACCGGCGGCCGTCAAAGGTGGTGTAGCCCGCCGCGTCTCGCGGCAGCGTCTGATACTTGGTGGGATAGTAGCTCGGCGAGGGCTTCTCCCCTTCCTCATACCAGGGCGCGATGGAGCCCCAGCCCAGCAACAGAGCACAAGCCTCGAGCACATCCTCCTCGGAAAGCTCGAGCTCGACAGCAAGGTCGGCCACGGTCACGCGACCATGACGATAGATAGCCGCGAGCACGCGATCGGCGCACGAGACGTCGGTCGGATCCATACCGCAGATGGCAGCGTAGCCACCCAGCAGCAGCGGGGTCACGCCAAACTTGGTTCCAATGCGACGCGACGTGTAATGGATGTCAAAGCGGCACGGCAGGCCCAAAAAGAACTCGGTCACACGGACGCCGCAGGCACGCGCCGCCAAAAAGTGGCCGCCCTCGTGCAAAAACACGAGGACGGAAAGCATCAGCAGGCCCCAAAAGACCGATGAAAGAACGCTCAGAACAGTATCCATAAAACGAAAAAGCAATCCTTATGGGTTAGGAACGGGTTGCGGCGAGTACCTGCGCAGCCTTTTCACGCGCCCACGCATCGATGTCGCGAAGCTGCTCAAACGAATCGACAGCCTGCATATCGTGGGCATCCATGCAGGATTCCACAATGCGATCGATATCGGTAAAGCTGCAGCCATCGTGCAGGAAGGCATCAACGGCGACCTCGTTGGCGGCATTGAGCACGCACGGCATGGTGCCACCCGTCTTGCCGGCACGCTCGGCCAGTGCCATACAGCGGAAGGTATCCATGTCGGCAGCATCAAACGTGAGCTGTCCCAGCTCGCGAAAATCGATACGAGGCGCCGGGGTATCCCAACGCTCGGGATACGAGAACGCGAACTGGATGGGAATACGCATGTCGGAAGCACCGAGATGCGCCATCACAGAGCCGTCGGCGAACTCGACCATAGAGTGAATCTTGGACTGACGCTGCACGACCACGTTAATGAAATCGAGATCGCAGTTGAACAGATGCATGGCCTCAATGCGCTCCAGGCCCTTGTTCATGAGGGTGGCGGAGTCGATGGTGATCTTGGCACCCATGGCCCACGTGGGATGTGCGAGGGCATCGGCACGCGTCACGCGGTCGAGCTCGCCGCGCGTGCGGCCAAAGAACGGACCGCCCGAGCAGGTGAGCCAAATACAATGAGCCTCGCGTGGGTTCTCCCCCAGATAGCACTGGTAGATGGCGGAGTGCTCAGAGTCGACTGGAATAAGCTGGCCCGGTTGCGCCAACGGCATAAGCAAGTCGCCACCGACGACGAGGGACTCCTTGTTGGCAAGGGCAAGGCGCTTATTTGAGGTCAAGGCCGCGTGGCTTGCCTCGAGACCGGCGGCACCCACAATAGCGACGAGCACGCAGTCGACATCGTCGCGACGCACGAGCTCGCAAACCGCCTGCGCGCCAACGCCGAGCTTCGTTCCCTCGGGCAACTCCTGCAGCACGGCGTCATCGCCATGAGCGACATCGGCCACGGCAACCGCCGAAACCGAGAACTCGCGGGCAGCGGCAACGAGCTCGGAGGTACTGGAGTTAACGGACAGCGCCGTCACCTGCAGGCGATCGGCATGCTGGCGGCACACATCGAGCGCCTGGGTGCCGATGGAGCCCGTACAACCCAGAATGGCAACACGAAGGCGTCCATCGGGGCCATACGTCGTCTGGAATGACATTACAGCACGCCTCCGATCATCAGCATCAGCTGCGCGGTGATGCAGCCGAAGATAAGCGAATCGCTACGATCGAGCATGCCGCCGTGGCCCGGGATAAGGTTACCGGAATCCTTAACGCCCACACCGCGCTTGATGCGCGACTCGATAAGGTCGCCGATAACACCCAAAATGGACACCACCACGCCGCACAGCAGCGCATAGGGCAGGCTGAGTTTGTAGAAGTGCGTCGCCCACAGGATGAGCCAAATCAAAACCGAGCCCAGGATGCCACCGACAAACCCCTCCCAGCTCTTTTTGGGAGAGATCTTGGGAACCATCTTGTGTTTGCCGATACGGCTACCCACGATGTAGGCAAACGAATCGGAGACCCAAAGGGACGCGCAAACGCCCACCGAAAGCAGGGCGCCGGCAAAACCGGGCACGGCATCGCGCAGCAGCACGATAGCCGACAGCATAAAGCCGGTGTAGATGGGACCCATGAGCGTCACGGCCACATCAGAGATGCGGGTACGCGGCGACCAGACATACCAAATGCCCACAGCGAGCATCAGGGCAAAAAGCAGGGCATTCAGCAACATCGAATCGCCCAACGCCGACAGCGGAAAGAGTACGGCGGCAGCGATACCCATGCGCTCGTTAGCCATCTTGCCATCGAGCCTTGTCATACGGAAAAACTCATAGCAGCACAGACCGCTCATGACAGAAACAAAGATGGCCGTGGGCACGATACCCAAAACCAGGCACAGGATAAAGACAACGGCATAAACGATACCGGCGGCGGCACGGGTGATAAAGCCCGCAAGCCACGAACCGGTGCCATTCTTCGCTGCGGGCGCTCCCGCAGCGACAGCCTTGCGCTCAGATGTCTTGGGAGCAGTTGCCTTGGGACGATCGGACACGATTAAGCCTCCTCGGTCTTGCTCAGACCACCAAACCTACGGTCACGGCCCTGATAGGCCAAAATGGCGTCGACAAGGCCCCAACGATCAAAGTCGGGCCAATAGGTATCGGTGACGTAGAATTCGGAATAAGCCACCTGCCACAGCAGATAGTTCGAAAGGCGCAGCTCACCAGAAGTGCGAATCACAAGCTCAGGATCGGGAAGGCCGGCGGTATAGAGGTGGGAAGCCACCATGTCGTCATCAATTGCGGCAGGATCGATCTTACCGGCGGCAGCGTCGAGTGCGATCTGACGGACAGCGCGGGTAATCTCGGCACGCGCGCCGTAGTTGACGGCAAGCGCCAGCGTCATGCCGGTGTGATCGGCGCACTCAGCAAGACCGCGTTCAAAAACGTCGCGGGTCTTCTTGGGCAGCGCGGAAATGTCACCCAAAAAGACAACGCGCACGTTTTCGCGCTTCAGAAGCGGCAGCTCGTCGATGAACGTCTTGGCAAACAGGTGCATCAGAACGTTGACTTCGTGCTGAGGGCGATTCCAGTTTTCGGTCGAAAACGCATAGGCAGAAAGCACGTCGACGCCCAGACGCACGCAGGCGGTAATAATCTCACGAAGGGAGACGATACCCGCCTTGTGGCCCTCAGTGCGCGCAAGACCGCGCGACGTGGCCCAGCGACCGTTGCCGTCCATGATGCACGAGATATGGTGCGGAATGTTATTGAGGTCAAGGTCGGAAAAACCGACGCCCGCAGGGGCGTCGGCAAAGTACTCGACCAGTTTATGCTCGTCGTATTGCACCTTAGATCTCCATGACCTCGGCTTCTTTTTCCTTCAGAAGCTCCTCGACCTTGGCGACATACTCATCGGTGTGCTTCTGGACCTTGGCCTGCTCGCGACGGACATCGTCCTCGGTGAGCTCCTCATCGCGCTCGAGCTTGTTGTTGAAGTCACGACGGATGTTACGGATAGACACCTTGGCCTGCTCGGCGTACTCGCGGCACTCCTTGACGAGCTCGCGACGGCGCTCCTCAGTGGGAGCCGGGAACGGAAGACGAACGACGGTGCCATCGGAGTTGGGGGTAATACCCAGATCGGAAGCGCCGATGGCCTTGACGATAGCATTGATGAGTGCCTTGTCCCACGGCTCGATGAGCAGCATGTGGGCCTCGGGGGTCTTGACGGCGGCAACCTGCGTGACCGGCGTGGGAACACCGTAATAATCGACGGTGATGTCGGACAGAATGTTGGCATTGGCGCGGCCGGTACGGACCTTGGAGAAGTTATGCTTGAGGGACTCGAGCGACTTGTCCATATGGGCGGTGATGTTATCTGCCATGCTTAATCCTCCTGATAGACGAGCGTGCCGACGGGCTCACCCGAAAGCGCGCGCTTGACGGTGTCCTCGCCATCGATGTTGAGGACCAAAATCGGCATACGGTTATCCTGGCACAGTGCCGTAGCCGTGGAATCCATAACCTGCAGACCGCGGACGAGAACCTCGTGATAGGTAATCTTGTCAAAACGGACGGCATCGGCGCACTTGACGGGATCCTTGTCGTAGATGCCGTCAACCTTGGTGGCTTTAATCAGAATCTCGGCGCCGATCTCGCACGCACGAAGAGCCGCGGCGGTGTCGGTCGTAAAGTACGGATTGCCCGAACCGGCGGCAAAAATAACGACGTTGCCCTTGGAAAGGTGGTTGATGGCGCGACGGCGAATATAGGGCTCGCAGATCTCATTCATCTGAATAGCGCTCATCACGCGGCAAGGAACATCGTTATGCTCGAAGGCATCCTGCAGGGCGAGCGCGTTCATAACGGTTGCCAGCATGCCCATGTAGTCGGCCTGAGCACGCTCCATGCCACCGGCAGCGCCGGCCATGCCGCGGAAAATATTGCCGCCGCCGACAACGACGCCGACCTCATGAC
>CABUQW010000064.1 GCA_902493895.1 uncultured Collinsella sp.
CGACCTGCCGCACCTGGACGCCGCCATCGCCGCCTACTACGTCATCGGCCCGGCCGAGGCGTTCTCCAACCTGGCCCGCTTCGACGGCATTCGCTACGGCTATCAGGAGGAGGGCTGCGCCAACCTGTCCGACCAAAGCTCGCTCTCGCGCGCCCACGGCTTTGGCGCCGAGGCCAAGCGCCGTCAGATGCTCGGCGCCTACCTGCTGAGCTCGGGCGTGTACGACAAGTACTACTACGCTGCGCAAAAGGCCCGCACGCTCATCACGCAGGACTACGACGCCGCGTATGCCAAGGTGGACACCATCCTTATGCCCGCCTCGCCGCGTACGGCCTTTAAGTTTGGCGAGATCAGCGACCCCACGCAGATGTACCTCTCCGATCTGTACACTATCTCGCTCAACATTTGCGGCAACGGCGGTATCTCGGTGCCGCTGGGCCTGGGCGAGGACACCAAGCTGCCCGTTTCTGCCCAGCTGGTTGGTCCGGCCTTTAAGGACCGTCAGCTGCTCACGTTTGCCCGCGCCCTGGAGCGCGGCTTTGCCGATGCCGCCACGGGTGCGCCCGCGCTTTCCGTCGCGCCCGATTTTGCCGGGAAGGGAGGCGAGCTGTAATGAAGGAGCTTTCCGAGGTCCTGCAGGATTGGGAGGCCGTGATTGGCCTGGAGATCCATACCGAGCTCACCGCACTCGATACCAAGATGTTCTGCAACTGCAAGCTCAGCCACGATGACGAGCCCAACGCCAACGTGTGCCCGGTGTGCCTGGGCCTGCCCGGCGCCCTGCCGGTGCCCAACAAGCGCGCCATCGAGAGCATCGTCAAGGCAGGTCTCGCCACCAATTGCGAGATTCAGCGCCACTCGATGTTCTACCGCAAGCACTACTTCTATCCCGATATGGCCAAGAACTTCCAGACCACGCAGGGTCCGGTCGCCTTTGCCATGTACGGTCACCTGGATCTGGATGTGACCGGTCGCGGTGCCGCCGAGCGCCCCGACTGCGCGTTTGGCGAGGCCGAGGCCCAGAGTCTGGCGAGCGCTTCGGCCAACGCCGAGGGCCTGTCTACGTCCATGACGTCGACCATGCGCGAGGGCAACCAGCGTGCCGGCCACCTGGCCAGCTACGACGCGTCCAGCCTGCAGATGCCCGAGCGTCGCGAGGACGGTTCCTACACGGTGCCCATCCGCATCCTGCGCATCCACATGGAGGAGGACGCTGCCAAGATGGTGCACGTGGGCGGTGCCGAGGGCCGCATTACCGCCGCGGCCGAGTCGCTCGTCGACTACAACCGCTGCGGCACGCCGCTGATTGAGCTCGTCACCGAGCCCGATCTGCGCACGCCCGAGGAAGCGCGTCTGTTTATGGAAAAGCTCCGTCGCATCTTTGTGACGCTGGGCATTTCGGACTGCTCCATGGAGAAGGGTTCCATGCGCTGCGACGGCAACGTGTCGCTGCGCCGCCGCGGCGAGACCAAGCTGGGCACCAAGACCGAGCTCAAGAACCTCAACTCGTTTAAGAGCCTGCACGACGGCCTTGCCTACGAGATCTGCCGTCAGGCCGAGGTGCTCGAGGAGGGCGGAATCATCTATCAGGAGACCCGCCACTGGGAGCCCAGCCGCAAGCGCACCGTGGTCATGCGGGTCAAGGAGACGGCTGACGACTATCGTCTGTTCCCCGATCCCGACCTGGCGCCGTTTGATCTGGACGACGAGTTCATCGACCGCTGCCGTGGCGAGATCCCCGAGCTGCCCGATGCCAAGCGCGCCCGCTTTGAGGCCGACTTTGGCATTAAGGCGGCCGATGCCGAGCAGATTGCCGGCGACCCCGAGTTTGCCGAGTTCTTTGAGGCTGCCGCTGCCGGTATGGCTGGCAAGGAGGCCCAGACGGTCGCAAACTTGCTGGTGAACGAGATGATCGCCTATCTTAAGGGCGCGGGCGTCTCGCTGGCCGAGTCCGGCGTCGCGCCGGCTCAGGTGGCAGCGCTTGCCAAGCTGCTGGCGACCGATGCCATCAGCTCCAACCAGGCGCACGAGGTCTTTGAGGCCATGGCTCAGACCGGCGACGACCCCAACAAGATCGTCGACGAGCGTGGCATGCGCCAGGTGAGCGATGCCGGCGCGCTGCAGCCGATCGTGGACGAGGTGCTGGCAAACTGTGCCGATCAGGCGCAGCAGTATCGTGACGGCAACCAGAAGGTCATTGGCTTTTTGGTGGGCCAGTGCATGAAGGCGAGCCGCGGCAAGGGCAACCCGAAACTCTTCAACGAGTTGCTGAGAACGTCGCTCTCGTAAGCGGGAACCCGGGAGCCCCGGCAGGGCGGGTGCTTGCTCAAAATTTCAAACAGTCCTGCGCAAGACGAAGGCCACATTAAGTGGCCTTCTTTGCGTGCGGAACTCATTTTGAGCAAGCACCCGCCCTGCCGGGGCTCCCGGGTTCTGTGACGACTCGGCCGTTCGGGTCAGGTAGGCTGATAGGAAAGATGGTGGCGGAGGCGCAAAATGCGCCTCCGCCTTTTGAATGTGATGAAAGTGTGGCGAAATGAGCTTAAAACTTCCGTAAATGTGATAAATGTCACGTTTTACCTAGGGTAAAATGTGGGAAATATCACGTTTACGGAAGTTTCTTTGCGGGAGGTTCGGTCATGCAGCGAGATATCATTGCCAAGCTTAACGCTTGGAAAGCGTCGGAATATCGTAAGCCGCTTATTCTTAAGGGGGCGCGCCAGGTTGGAAAGACATGGGCGCTTAAGGAGTTCGGACGAACCTCATACCGCAATTTTGTGTATCTGACGCTCGAGGAGCCGTCACCTGGGGTACAGAGCGAGTACGCTCAGTTTTTCGAAGGTACGCGCGATCCTCGACGGATCATCTCAAACCTTTCCCTGGCACTTGGACAGCCTATCGATCCCGGCGAGACGCTGCTTATTATTGATGAGATTCAGGATTGTCCTTCTGCAGTCGGCGCCCTTAAATACTTCTGTGACGAGGCCCCCGAGTATCACGTCGCATGCGCAGGGTCTTTGTTGGGCGTTCGCTTGTCCCGTGAGACCAGCGCTTTTCCGGTGGGAAAGGTCGAGTTCATGGAGATGCGCCCCATGAGCTTTTCCGAGTTTCTGAAAGCCGAGGGCGCTGCAAACTACGACGAATACCTTGGCGGCCTGGATCAGATCGAGACAGTGCCCGATTTCTTCCATGTCCGTCTCGTCGAGCATCTTCGTCGTTATTTTGCATGTGGCGGCATGCCAGAGGCTCTTGGCCGGTGGGCGGAGACGGGCGATATCGTTCAGGTCGATAAGGTGTTGTCTGATCTCTTGGATTCCTACGAGCGCGATTTTGCCAAGCATGGTGGCCGTGCGCAGTTCGCCAAGCTTTCGCAAATATGGAACTCGATTCCAGCTCAGTTGGCGCGCGAGAACAAAAAGTTCGTTTGGGGTGCGGTGCGCGAGGGGGCTCGTGCTCGAGAATACGAGGATGCTCTGGAATGGCTTGCCGATGCTGGGCTCATCACGGCGGTTCGCCTTAATGCTGCCGGTGGTGTGCCGCTCTCTGCGTACGATGACCTCAAGGCATTTAAAGTCTACTGTCTTGATGTCGGCTTGCTGCGCCGCATGGCAAGGCTGGATGCGTCCGCTTTTGCCATCTCGGATGCGCTATTTTCGGAGTTCAAAGGTTCGTTCGCCGAGAACTATGTGCTTCAGGCATTACTTTCACAGTTAGATGCTGCTCCGCGTTATTGGACAAACGAGAAGCCGAAGCACGAAGTCGATTTTTTGATTCAAGTCGGAAACGAAATCGTTCCCGTCGAGGTCAAATCGGGAGAGGTCGTTCATTCCAAGAGCCTTAAGTACTATGCCGACAAGCATGCGGAGACGACTCCATTGAGGGTCCGCTACTCGCTTAAGAACCTAAAGCTCGACGACGGGGTGCTCAACATTCCGTTGTATTTGGCTGATCGATCTGTCCCTCTTATCAAAAAGGCGCTTGATTGTGCGCATCTTGACGTTTAGATCCTGGGTGAGCTGACGGGCGGCGGCTAATTAATCGCTCCGTTACGGCCAGGGAGCTTGGGCCTTAGCGATACTTGCTTCGCCAAGCCGTGGGTGTCATGCCGGTGTATTGTTTGAAGGCTTGGGCGAAGGCGGCCTGCTGAGGGTAGCCTAGACGTTCTGCCACCTGCGCTATCGTGAGCGCGCTATCTGCCAAAAGGTCCTGTGCTCGCTCCATACGGCGTCTGCGAATGTAGGCGCCCAAGGGCTCGCCAGTTTGGGCCTTAAAGGTGGCGCATAGTTTGGAGCGGCTTGTGTAGAGCCTCTCGGCCACCTCGTTGATACCCACACGTCTGCCTTTGTCGAGCGCGCGCTCAATCATTGCCGTTGCTTCTTCGGCAATGGTTATGCTGACGCGTGTGTCTGCCGCCTGCCGCGCCTGCTTGTGGGCCGCGCGCGAACAGGCGAGCTCCGCGACCATGGTCTCCACGATGCCCTGCATATAGACGCGTCCGCCTACGGTGCGGGCGCGGTCCTCGTTAATCCGGCGCAGCGTGTGGCAGATGGCAGACGTCGCCTCCTCGTGCCATGGCTCGGCAAACGCCTCAAAGGTTCCCGCGAACTCGGTGGGATAGCGGTGCTCCAGTTCGTCAAAATATCCAGGCAAAAAGAGCACCGAGCGCGAGTGATAGAGCTCCCCCGCAAACAGCGGGCTTAATTCCTCGCCACAGCTATCTTGGATAAAGCTGCAAACGGCATTGTTTGGCCACGGTCCATGCAATGGTTTGAGGTTCGCGGGCGTTATGCCAGCCTCGGGCATGCATGTAAGTGTGGGCGCGCTGACTTCGCTCACGCAGGCGTATGGCTCGGGTGTGTATTCGGCCAGGTACATATCGCGCGTCGGGGTGATGAAATGCTCCATGACGATGCAGGCAGGGGAGAGAGGCATGATCCATGCGCGGCCGTGCGCCCGGTCGTTTGCCACCTCGCCGGTAAAGACGGCGCCCTTGCCGGTAAGCTC
>CABUQW010000065.1 GCA_902493895.1 uncultured Collinsella sp.
CCGGAGATCGCCGCGAGCGCGGCACCAAGCGTGCCCGCATCTACGATCTGTGCGCCGAGACCGCCCAGTTCTACCACACCATGCTCATGCGCGGTAAGGACGGCCGTCCGCGCGAGTACTTTGCCAGCCGCGGCATGGGCGGCGACGTCTGCCGCCGCTACTGCCTGGGCTTTGCACCGGGCCGTAACGCGCTGGTGTCGCACCTGTCCCAGGCGGGTTTTACCCCGCAGGAGATGATCGACGCCAACGTTGCCGTGAGTCGCGGGCGCGGGCAGCTTGCCGACCGCTTTTACGACCGCGTGATGTTCCCCATCTTTGACGAGCAGGGTCACAACATTGCCTTTGGCGGTCGCATTATGGGCGACGGCCAGCCTAAGTATCTCAACACAGCCGAGACGAGCGTGTTTCATAAAAAGCGAAACCTCTACGGCTTTAATTGGGCCAAGGAGTTTATCGTCGCGCAGGATACCGCCATCGTGGTAGAGGGCTATACCGATTGCATCGCCTGCTGGGAGGCGGGGATTAAAAACGTTGTCGCCACGCTGGGCACCGCCCTCACGGAGCATCACGTCAAGACGCTCACTCGCTTTGCCAAGCGCATCGTGTATATGTTCGACGGCGATGCAGCGGGCCAGAAGGCCGCCCGTCGCGCGATTCAGTTTATCGAGCAGGATTCCATGGACCTGCGCTGCGTGGTGCTCCCCGACGGCAACGACCCCATGGAGTTCATCACCGCACATGGTGGCGAGGCACTGCAGACGCGCATCGACGCTGCCGAGCCGCTTATGGACTTTGTCTACCGTTCGCTGCAGGAGTCGAGTGACATCACCACGCCGGGCGGTCGCGCTAAGGCGCTGGAAGATGCGCTGACGCTTATCTATCCGTTGCGCAACAGCTATATGATCGACACGTACTTTATCCAGATTGCCGATCTGCTGGGTTTGGATCTGGAGACGGTGCGCGCGAGCTCGGGTCGTGTGTTTCGCGATGTCGCCAAGCGCGAGGATGCGGAACGACGTCGTGAGCAGAACTATGAGCGCCAGCGGGCACAGACTGAGCGGTCCGGTAGCGCGGGCGGTCGGGCGTCGGGTTCTCGCGATGCCGGTCGCGGTGCTTGGGCATCGGGCGCGACGCCGCCGGTGTCCGCGCCGGTCGAAGAAGAGCCGTACGACTACGTCCCGCTCGATGCCTACGGCGCCGCGCCCGTGGAGGTCGTCGACGACCTGCCGCCGATCGATGTGCCTGATGGTATGGGCGCTGTGCCTGTGGCTGACGGTTCGGGCGCACCGGCTGCGGCGGCGCCGATGGTTCTTACCGATCTTGAACGCAAGTCCTTGGCAGGGGAGCGCGAGCTGTTGACGATGCTCACGAGCTACCCCGACCTGTTCCGCACGTATGCCGACCGCATCTGCTCCATCGAGTGGGTTGACCCGCGTCACGAGTCCATTGCATGGGCCGTTCTGGCAACGCCGCCGGGAACCGATCCTGCAGCCTGCATGGATGCGGCGCGCTCAGTGTGTCCCGATGCGGCAACGCTTGTGAGTGCCGGGCGCATCTCCGCGACGAGCAAGCACCCCACCGAGACGAACATCGTGTTTATGCTTGATACGCTTGAGCTCTACACCATCAAGCGTCGCATGCGTGCCGCACAGGCCAAGCTGCGCCAGGACCGTTCACTCGATGATGAGGCCCGTCGCGCGCTGACCGTGCAGGCCGCGCAGGATTCGCAGCGTCAACGCGAACTGCAAAAGTCGATCGGCGGCGTGGCGGACCCTTTCCGTTTGATCGGCCTGGAGGCCGCAGGCACCGAACAAGCCTAGATGTTGTGGTCAACCAGCGTATTCTCGCCTATATCCAGCCCTCTTTTTGGGTATAGACGTCAATGTGTGTGCTAAAGTATTGAGTCCTGTGGACTATGAAGGGAGAATCTGTGCCAAAAAAGACTGAGAGCACGGGTACTGGGCTGGAATCCTACGTTGCAAAGCTCATGGGCAACGGCTCAAACAGGACTTCGGTAACCGAGGACGAGATTCAGGTCGCCCTGAAGGATATCGATGTTTCTGACGAGCAGCTCACCGCGGTGTATTCCGCGCTGCGCAACAGCGGCATCCAGATTATCTCCGCGAGCGGTAACGACGACGCCCCCATGGGTGTCGACGATGACGATACCGATACCGATACCGATACCGATACCGACGATTTCGATGACGACGACGAGCACGATTCCGGCTCGCTCGACGATCACGAGCTCAAGATGGCCCGTCAGGCCGACGCTGAGATGGGTTCTTCCAAGAACAAGAAGAAGCGCACCGTGCGCACGTCCCGTTCACGCTCCCGCGTGCGTGGCATCGATGCCTCCACGGTGATGCTGACCGGCGACCCGGTCCGTATGTACCTCAAGGAGATCGGCAAGGTCGACCTGTTGACCGCCTCCGAAGAGGTCGATCTGGCTATGAAGATCGAGGCCGGTCTCGAGGCTACCGAGAAGCTCGAGGCTGCCGATGCTGGTGAGCTCGAACTCACGCGTGCCGAGATGCGTCGTCTTACGCGCATTGAGAACGTGGGCCTCGAAGCCAAGCAGGCGCTCATCAGCGCAAACCTTCGTCTGGTCGTCTCCATCGCCAAGCGCTATGTCGGTCGCGGCATGCTGTTCCTGGACCTGATTCAGGAGGGCAACCTCGGTCTGATCCGCGCCGTCGAGAAGTTCGACTACCAGAAGGGCTTTAAGTTCTCCACGTACGCCACGTGGTGGATCCGTCAGGCCATTACGCGCGCTATCGCCGACCAGGCCCGTACCATCCGTATTCCCGTGCACATGGTCGAGACTATCAACAAACTCGTCCGCGTGCAGCGTCAGCTCCTTCAGGACCTGGGCCGCGACCCGACCCCCGAAGAGATCGGTGCCGAGATGGACATGAGCGCCGACCGCGTCCGCGAGATCCAGAAGATCTCGCAGGAGCCCGTGTCGCTCGAGACCCCCATCGGCGAGGAAGAGGATTCCCAGCTGGGCGACTTCATCGAGGACTCCCAGGCTATCGTTCCGCCCGATGCGGCCAGCTTCTCTATGCTGCAGGAGCAGCTCACCCAGGTGCTCGATTCGCTTGCCGATCGTGAGCGCAAGGTTATCGAACTGCGCTTTGGCCTTGTCGACGGACATCCCCGCACGCTCGAGGAAGTCGGTCGTGAGTTTGGCGTCACGCGCGAGCGCATCCGCCAGATCGAGTCCAAGACCCTGGCCAAGCTCCGCCATCCCAGCCGTAGCAGCAAGCTGAAGGACTATATCGAGAGCTAGTCAAGCAAGAGGCGCCCTCAAGCACATTCGCTTGGGGGCGCTTTCATGTAGTCGTTGGGGACGTTCTTGAATGACTAGTCGTTTAAGAACGTCCCCAATGATTAGGTCGGAAAATATCTTAAAAAAGTTCTTGCCCTAAGCTGATTCGTCCGTATAATAAACTTCGTTGCTTGAGAGCACGCACCTATTCCTCGGTAGCTCAATGGTAGAGCACGCGGCTGTTAACCGCGCTGTTGTAGGTTCGAGTCCTACCCGGGGAGCCAGAATTTTCCAGCCCTTTCTGTTGGGCTTTAAATTCCTCGGTAGCTCAATGGTAGAGCACGCGGCTGTTAACCGCGCTGTTGTAGGTTCGAGTCCTACCCGGGGAGCCAGGTTACAAAACCCGTCGCATATGCGGCGGGTTTTTTCATGCCGCGATCGCCGTTCGCGAACGTTACCGTATCAACATTTCGTGTCGAGGATGTAATCCCGAGGCCCGCCACCTCAACATGGCGCGGTCGTTGTAGAATAATGCAATGATTGCTCCCACGACATGGTGCCGCGAGCACCAAGAAAAGGAGATTCTTGTGTCTGAGACCATTAACGGCAGCCTGAGCGTCTCGAACGACGTTATTGCCGATATTGCCGGTTATGCCGCGATGACGTGCTATGGCGTTGTCGGTATGGCTGAGCAGCTCCAGGGCGCCGAGAGCGTGCGCCTGCTTGCCGGTCAGCGCCTCCGCAAGGGCGTGCTTGTCTCCGCCGACGAGAACGGCCTTACGGTCGATCTTCACGTCGTGCTCGAGAACGGCGTCAACATGAAGTCCGTCTGCCACAATCTTTCGAGCTCCGTTGCCTTCACCCTGCAGGAGATCGCCCAGATCGATCCCGCCAGCCTTAAGATCGGCATCCATATCGACGCGCTCAAGAGCCGTCTGAACTAGCATCCGAAAACGGAGATTCAAATACCCATGATTGCAAAGACCATTCGCACCTGTTTTCCGATCGCTGCGGCTGCCGTTTCCGACAAGGCCGAGGAGATCAACAAGCTCAACGTCTTCCCCGTACCCGACGGCGATACCGGCACCAACATGTCGCTCACGCTCGCCTCGGTGACCAAGGAGCTCTCCGC
>CABUQW010000066.1 GCA_902493895.1 uncultured Collinsella sp.
CAGGCACCTTTGTGGTGGTTTTTCAACTGCAAAGGAAGCAACCATGAAAGCACTCGTCATTAACGGCCCCAACCTCAACATGCTCGGCATTCGCGAGCCAGGCATCTACGGCAGCGACAACTACGATCGCTTAGTGCAGATCTGCCAGGAAGCGGGTGCCGCACAGGGCTTCGACGAGGTCGAGGTCTTCCAGTCTAACCACGAGGGCAGCATCGTCGACAAGATCCAGGAGGCTTACGGAAAGGTCGACGGCATCGCCATCAACCCGGCCGCCTACACGCACACAAGCGTGGCCATCCTGGACGCGCTCAAAGCCGTCGCCATCCCGGCTGTGGAGGTCCACATTAGCGCAGTCGAGACCCGCGAAGACTTCCGCCAGGTGAGCTACGCCCGTCTGGCCTGCTTCGCCACCATCACCGGAGAGGGCCTGAAGGGCTACGCCCACGCGTTGGAGCTGCTGAAAGAGCATCTCGAAAAGTAAAATGCCAACCCCAACAAACAGCAGCGGCTTGCTCGCGCTCGGCTCCAGCAACACACAAGATGAAAAAAGCCCAGACCACCAAGCGGTCTGGGCTTAATAAACGATGGTGCTCCATGGCGGATTCGAACCGTCGACCTTGGGATTAGAAGTCCCCTGCTCTATCCAACTGAGCTAATGGAGCAAATAACCGCACGCCCAAGCAAGCACAAGCCTGTCAGGCGCAAGTAATTATAACCTAGTTGAACTGCTCGCGGTACGCCTTGCAGACCTCATCGACCGGGCCGTCCATGCGAAGGTCACCCTTCTCAATCCAAACGGCACGCTGGCAGATGCGCTCAACCTGCTCCATAGAGTGCGAAACGAACAGAACCGTCACGTCGCCGCTCTGGATAAAGTGCTGGATGCGGGCCTCACACTTTTGCTGGAAGAACACATCACCGACGGACAGCGTCTCGTCAACGATCAGAATATCGGGCTCGGTAATCGTCGCGATTGCAAAGGCGATACGCGCCACCATGCCCGAAGAGAAGTTCTTAAGCGGCATATCGACAAAGTTCTGCAGCTCAGCGAACTCGATAATGCCGTCAAAGTTGGCGTCGATGAACTCCTTGGTATAGCCGAGCAGGGCGCCGTTCAGATAGATGTTCTCGCGGGCGGTCAGCTCGGGGTCAAAGCCGGCGCCAAGCTCAATCAGCGGCGCGATGTTACCGTGCACCTTAACGCTGCCCTCGCTAGGCTCAAGAACGCCAGCGATAATCTTGAGCATCGTAGACTTGCCGGAGCCATTGGTGCCGACCAGACCCACAACCTCGCCGCGATGAATATCAAACGAGATGTGCTTAAGCGCCCTAAACTCCTCAAAGAACAGCTCGTGCTTGGCAAGCTTAATGAAGTACTCCTTGAGGTTGGTCAGCGACTCGGACGCCATGTTAAAGATCATGGTGACGTCGTCGACCTCGACAGCCAGAGGCTGCTCGCTGTAATCAACAACAGATTCAGTCATCACAGCACTCCTTAGATGTAGAGGATAAATTTGCGCTCGGACTTATGGAACACGGTATAGCCAATAATAAGCGCAAGAACCGCCCAAGCGACGCACATACCAAACGTCATAAGCGAGGGCGTAGTCTGGAACAGGAAGATATCGCGCATAAACTGCAGGTAGTTGAACATGGGGTTCGCATACATCAAGATACGCACGAGATGCGGCATTTGCGCAATATAGTCAGTCGTCCAGAAGATGGGCGTAATGTAAGTCCACGCCGTAATGACGACGCTCCACAGATGCATAACGTCGCGGAAGAAGACCGTAAGGGCAGAGAGCATCATGCCCAGGCCCATGCAGAAGCACATAAGCAGCAGCAGGCAAACCGGCAACAGAATCAGGTGCCAAGAAGGCATAACGCGGAACCACAGCATGACGATGGCGACGGCGACCAGCGAGAAGGCAAAGTTGACCAGCGAGAAGAGCACCTTCTGCACCGGGAAAACCCAGCGGTGCACCTTAACCTTCTTGAGCAGAGGGGCAGCGCCCACGATCGACGTCAGGGCCTGGTTAGTAGACTCAGACATGACGGCAAAGGTGATGTTACCCACGATCAAGTACAGCGGGTACATCTCGGGCGTCATTGAGCCATTGCGGCCCTGGCCAAAAATCGTCGAGAACACGATGGCCATGACGATCATCATCAGCAGCGGGTTGAGCACCGACCATGCGACGCCCAGAACGCTACGGCGATACTTGATCTTAAAATCCTTGGTAACCAGCTGACGAAGGATAAACGCGTCCTTCTCAAATTCGTTCTTAGCAAACGTCGCAGGCAGACTGCGAGTTTCTTGTTGCTTTGTCTGATCCGACACGGATGCAACTCCTTTACTCGTAATCGTTGACAAACGAACAGTATAGACCCGACGGCCATGCAAACGATTCGCGCAACAAAACTGGAGAACTAACCCACATCTTAGGATGCCAGGCCCAAACGGCTATACTTTCTAGGATTGAATGTATAAGGAGCATTAAGTGAATTCTGAATCCATCGCCGTCATCATCCCTTGCTACAACGAAGCGCTCACGATCGGCAAAGTCATCGACGACTTTCACCGCGAGCTTCCGCAGGCGACGGTCTATGTCTATGACAACAACTCGTCGGACGATACCTCACGCATTGCCACCGAGCACGGCGCCACAGTCCGCTTTGAGCCCCGTCAGGGAAAGGGCAACGTGTGCCGCCAGATGTTTCGCGATATCGACGCCGATTGCTACCTGATGGTCGACGGAGACGACACCTACCCCGCCGAGGCGGCCAAGGCCCTCTGCGAGCCCATCCTTAACGGCACGGCCGACATGACCGTAGGCGATCGCCTTTCCAACGGCACCTACGCCGAGGAGAACAAGCGTGCCTTCCACGGCTTTGGCAATAATCTGGTCCGCGCCATGATCAAGTGGATCTATGGCTACAGCTTCGATGACGTCATGACAGGCTACCGCGCCATGAGCCGCCCGTTCGTTAAAACCTTCCCAGTGCTTTCCGAGGGCTTTCAGATCGAAACCGAGCTCTCGATCCACGCCGTCGACCACCGCTGGCGCATCAAAGATGTGCCCATCGAGTACCGCGACCGTCCCGAGGGTTCCGAGTCCAAACTCAACACCGTGAGCGACGGCATTAAAGTCGTTGCGATGATCGGCACGCTGTTCAAGGACTACCGCCCGCTGAAGTTCTTCAGCCTCGTTGCGCTTCTGTTCGCGGTATTCGGCCTCGCCCTGGGCATGCCCATCGTTGTCGAATATTTCCAGACCGGCCTCGTCCCGCGCTTCCCCACCGCTATGCTCGCCGCCTCGTTTATGTTCCTGTGCGGCCTGAGCCTTGCGACCGGCTTCATCCTAGATTCTGTAGCAAAGGTCGAAAAAAAGCAGTGGGAGGTCAACGTGTACAGCAAATACGCCTACGACGACCAGCCCGGCCACCCTACTTCCATGCCAAGCGAGAGGTAGATCTTCCGCAAAATACTATTGGCACCACTGCGCAGATAGCCACCAACAAGAAAAGCCGCCGTTAAAGAACGGCGGCTTTTACTCTCGAAAAGTTAATAGCGGCTAGAGCGTCTTGATGTACTCCCCCAGCTCTTCCTCCCAGTCGGGCATGCGGAAGCCGGCAGCCTCGAGCTTGGACAGGTCGAGCGCGGAGTGGACCGGGCGCGGGGCGACGGGGCCCGCGGCGCTCGCGTAGTAGTCGGCGGTCGATACCGGCACGACCCTGTCCCCGTTGCCGTTGGCGGCCTCGAAGACGGCGCGGGCGATGTCGGCCCAGGACTTGACGGTGCCGGAGCCGGTGCAGTCGTAGGTGCCGTAGGGGGCGTGCGTCCCCAGCACGTGGAAGATGGCCTCGGCCATGTCGCGCGTGAAGGTCAGGCGGCCCAGCTGGTCGTCAACGACCGTGACCTGCTCGAGCCCGTCCTCGGGGTCGGCGACGCGGTCGGACAGGCCCTTCATCGTCTTGACGAAGTTGCGGCCCTCGCCGATGACCCAGCTGGAGCGCATGATGTAGTGGCGCGGGCACCCGGCCACGGCGATGTCGCCGGCGGCCTTGGTCTGGCCGTAGACGGACAGCGGGCTGAGGGGCTCGTCCTCGTCATGCACCTCGGCGGTGCCGTCGAAGACGTAGTCGCTGGACACGTGCACGAGCGTGATCCCGTGCCCGGCGCAGGTGCGGGCGAGGAGGGCGGGGCCGGTCGCGTTGGCCTTCCAGGCGATGACACGGCCCTCGGCGGTCTCCGCCCTGTCCACGGCGGTGTAGGCGCCGCAGTTGATCACGGTGCCGTAGAGCGACCAGTCGTACTGTGTGTAGGCGTCCGGGTCTGACATATCGAAGGTGTCGATGTCGCAGAAGTCGAAGTCCTTGGCGACGCCGCGCTC
>CABUQW010000067.1 GCA_902493895.1 uncultured Collinsella sp.
ATGGACCTGTAGCTCAGTTGGTTAGAGCGTCCGGCTGATAACCGGGAGGTCACAAGTTCGAATCTTGTCAGGTCCACCACTTTCTTTCGCAATAAACACCCCAGCGAGAGCCGAGTCGCCGCTGGGGTGTTTATTACTGTCTCCGTGGGGGTTTAGCTCAGCTGGGAGAGCGCGGGCTTTGCAAGCCTGAGGTCAGGGGTTCGATCCCCCTAACCTCCACCATGATGGACCTGTAGCTCAGTTGGTTAGAGCGTCCGGCTGATAACCGGGAGGTCACAAGTTCGAATCTTGTCAGGTCCACCATCAAAACTTTGAAGAGCCCTGGGGCATTGCCTCGGGGCTTTTTTCTTGTCTGCGATAAATCTCATTTTGGTTTTGTGTGCTGTGCGAAAGATTGGGTAGTATAGCTATTCAATGCGGCGACCCTGCCGTGTGTTAACCGCTACGTACCGGAGGTGTTCCATGGTTCGTGTCGACATAGAGACCATCGTCATGGCCGCCGGTCCCGTGCCATCGCTTATCGTGCTTCGTGAGCGCTGCGGCAAGTCGGACTCGCCCGCGCCACTGCGTTCCCTTTCCATTCAGACTGGTTCGTTTGAGGCCGCGGCTATTAGCCGCGGCATCGATAGCGGCCGCGCCGAGCGCCCGATTACCCATGACCTTCTGCTCGATACTGTTAGCGCCCTGGGCGCCAAGCTCGAGCGCATCGAGATCGTTCGCGCCGAGCCGCCGGTGTTCTACGCGACGATCGTCGTACTGGCCGATGGTGACGAGCACAAGATTGACGCCCGCCCCAGTGATGCCATTGCCCTTGCCGTGCGCAGCAATGCTCCCATGTTTGTGGAGGACGACATCATGAATCGCCTGGGCACCGTTTCTGCCCATGCCGAGGAAGTTGACGACGAGCAGGAGTTCGAGAAGTTCGACGAGTTCGTCCACACGCTCTCCCCCGATGACTTCTAAATGCGGGGCGGCCAGGATGCGGGGCGTTCGCTGATGGCCGGCGGTATGTCGGCTGAGGCGGCGACCATTGCGCGTGAGGCCCAGATGCGCTCGGAGGCTTCTGAGGCGGCTCGCATTGCCTATGTGACGCAGGCCCGCACGCTTCGCGAGCGCCGCGGTTCGTTTATCAAGATGGTTGTCGTCTCCGCCCTTGTCGCGGCAATCTGCTCGCGCCTTCGTGGTACAGTTGGTGCGCTTGGGTTTTCGATCTCTACGGGCCTCGTGATCTGGGGTGTGGTCGATGCGGTAATGCTGACCAATCAGATCAAGGTGCTCGACAAGCGCGCAATGGATATGATGCGCGCCCGCGACGCTGCTGCCAGGATCGCCGCCGAGGCACAAGAACTGTAACGACGCCAGACTCGATGGGAAGGTCTAAAGATGGCACAGGATATGCAGGACGCCGGTAACGTCTCCGCCGAGCTCGACGCCATGGTGTGTGACCTGATTGGTGCGTTCTTGGACGACCTTGCCGCCGGCGAGAATCCGGGCGTAGTTGTGGCGATCGAGGACGCTGCTTCCAACCGATATCTGGCGGCGCTCGACGAGGACGGCGAAGAGGCGTGCCTGGAGGCGGCCACCAACTTTATCTCCGAGCACAAGATGGGCCTTAAGGACGAGGGTCTGGGCCGTATCGCCCGTTACGCCATCGGCTACACCGGTTGTGTCGAGATCGATGGCGGCTACCATGACGCCCTGCTCGTGAGCTTCTTTGAGACGACGCTCGAGAGCGGTTTTTCGGCATATGTGTTGTATGAGGGCATGGGCGCCGGCGATGGTTTTATGTGGAGCGACCCTGAACCTGCAGGTGAGGAAACCCCTCTCATCTAAAATCGCTAAAATAAACGAGTTTTCGGTAAAAGGCTCAATATTCCCGCCGAGCGTTGTATCGCTGGGCGGGTCGCATACGCGTGCCGGTTGTATATAGATAGAAGATAGGGGAACTACATGCGCGTAGACAATCTGAGGAACATTGCCATCATCGCCCACGTCGACCACGGCAAGACGACGATGGTCGACAAGCTCCTGCGTGCCACGGACGCCTTCCGTGCCAACCAGCAGGTCGAGGACCGCGTTCTGGATTCCAACGACCAGGAGCGCGAGCGCGGCATTACGATTCTCGCCAAGAACATCTCTATCGAGTACAAGGACGTCAAGATCAACGTCATCGACACCCCGGGCCACGCCGACTTTGGCGGCGAGGTCGAGCGCGTGCTGCGTATGGCCGACGGCGCCCTGCTGCTGGTCGACGCCTTTGAGGGCCCCATGCCCCAGACCCGCTTCGTGCTGCGTCACGCTATCGACACCGGCCTTAAGATCATGATCGTCATCAACAAGATCGATCGTCCGGGCGCCAACCCCGAGAAGGCCTACAACGACTGCCTGGACCTTATGGCCGACCTGGGTGCCACCGACGACCAGCTCGAGTTCGCCATGGAGCACGTGGTCTACGCCAGCGCCATGAATGGTTTTGCCCGCCTCGATCCCGAGGATGGCAACATGGACATGTACCCGCTGCTCGATATGATCATCGACGACATGCCCGCGCCCGAGGTTGACGAGAACGCCCCGCTGGCCATGCAGTGCGTGACTATTGACCACTCCAACTTCGTTGGCCGTATCGGCATCGGTCGCGTATACTCCGGCACCATCCACCAGGGCGACCAGATCCTGGTTGTCAAGAACGACGGCTCCAGCGCCACCGCTACCGTCAAACAGCTCTTTACCTTCGACTACCTGGGCCGCACCGAGTGCCAGGAAGTCGGCGCCGGCGATATCGCCGCTGTCGTGGGTATTGACCGCACCGATATCGGCGATGTCTACACCGACCCCGAGAACCCCGTTGAGCTCGAGCCCATCGAGATCGACCCGCCGACCCTGTCCATCGTCTTTGAGGCTTCGACCTCCCCGCTCGTCGGTCGCGACGGCGACATCGTGGGCGCCCGCCAGCTCAAGGAGCGCCTGTTCAACGAGGCCGAGAACAACGTGACCATGAAGATCGAGGAGCTCGAGGACAAGAGCGGCGTCGAGGTCTCGGGTCGCGGCATTCTGCACCTGTCCGTCCTGATGGAGTCCATGCGCCGCGAGGGCTTTGAGTTCCAGGTCGGCCGTCCCCGCGTTCTGTTTAAGAAGGACGAGAACGGCAACAAGATGGAGCCTGTCGAGCAGGCCGTCGTCGAGTGCCCGGACGAGTACTCGGGCAAGGTCGTTGAGGTCTTCGGTACCTCCGGCGGCATCATGACGAGCATGGATACCTCGGGCATCGTGACGCACCTCGAGTTTAAGATCCCGACCCGCGGCATTATGGGTCTTAAGAACCGCATCATGAACGTTACCCACGGCGAGGGCGTGTTCTACCACACCTTCCTGGAGTATGGTCCTTACGCCGGCGAGATCGGCAACCGCCAGAACGGCGCCATGATTTCCATGACCACCGAGAAGGCCGTTGCCTATGCTCTGGGTACGCTGCAGGAGCGCGGCCAGCTGTTTGTTGAGCCGGGCACCGAGTGCTACGAGGGCATGATCGTGGGCGAGCGCAGCAAGGCCGGCGACATGGTCGTCAACATCGCGCGTACCAAGAACCTGGGCAACCAGCGTTCCTCGACCTCCGATATCTCCGTCCAGCTGGTGCCGCCTCGCACCTTCTCGCTGGAGGAGGCGCTGGAGTACATCGCCGACGATGAGTTGGTCGAGATCACTCCCAAGAACATCCGACTGCGCAAGCGTCTGCTCAACGCCACCGACCGCAAGAAGGCTGCCGTCCGCGCCGGCCAGGTCAACAAATAAGCGCTGGACTCTAGAGCTTTTACAAGAAAGGGCGCCGACCATCGCGGTCGGCGCCCTTTTTGGTGCAAGGGGGACGGGTTAGTTTGCACCACAGCTGGGGCGACTATCCCTCCGATCGGCTTTCCGGTCAAAGTTAAGTTGTTTAAACATATACACAATTCCACAGAATATAACTGCTTTAATGCAAAACCGTTAACAGGTAAATATCAACTGGTATTAAATTAAAAGACCTCTTGACCTGCGGCTTACATGATTGGTATCTATATTATATTTTATGCATGTGGCATAGACGAACCGTCTTAGAAGGCGCTCCCCAATGGGTTCTTGCAACCTTGATTGGCAACTTCATCCGAACACTTCCCACATTCATCCGTACATGTACGGATGAATGTGGGAATCCGATACCCTGAGGGCCGGACCGGCCGGCCCCGGGAGATCGGAGGACGGC
>CABUQW010000068.1 GCA_902493895.1 uncultured Collinsella sp.
CCCCCGCCGTTGCTTCTATCGCATCGTTGAAAGGATGCAATCATGCTGCTCCCCGATTCCAAGACCGAGCTCGTCCGTCGCGGCAACAAGGTCGTTTACGACCTGGGCGACAAGATCGTCAAGGTCTTTAACGAGACCAAGCCCGTCTCCGACGTGTTCAACGAGGCTTTGAATCTTGCCCGCATCAATGAGTGCGGCATCCGCAGCCCCAAGGCTCTCGAGGTTTCCCAGCTCGAGAACGCCAACGGCTGGGCGCTCGTGACCGAGAAGGTTCCGGGCACCACCCTTGCCGAGAAGATGACTGCCGAGCCCCAGCGCTTTGGTGAGTACCTCGAGATGTTCGTCGACCTCCAGATCGAGATCCACGGCTACACCTCCCCGCTGCTCAACCGTCAGCGCGACAAGTTCGCCCGCATGATCGACAGCCTTGATCAGCTCAATGCCACCACGCGCTACAACCTTCAGGAGCGTCTGGACGGCATGACCAAGGAGTTCAAGGTCTGCCACGGCGACTTCAACCCCTCCAACGTCATCGTCGGCGACGACGGCCAGCTCTATGTGTGCGACTGGGCACACGCCACCCAGGGCTCCCCTGCTGCCGACGTTGCCACCACCTACCTGCTCTTCGCCCTCAACAGCAAGGATCAGGCTGAGGCCTACCTGGAGCTCTACTGCGACCGCGCCGACATGCCCATGCAGGTCGTGCGTCAGTGGACGAGCATCGTCGCCGCTTCCGAGCTCGCTCGTAAGCGCAACGTGAACGATGAGTTCCTGAAGAACTGGATCGACGTCGTCGATTATCAGTAATATCTGAGCGATTTAATTCGCATCGGAGGCACAAGAAAACCCCGCAGCTCATATGGGCTGTGGGGTTTTCTTTTAGATATCAAGGATGCCACAAGATAAAAGGACGGCCCCACATCTCCCCAATCTGGAGAAATGCGGGGCCGTCCCGTATATCGAACTACAAGCGAAATCGTCGATTAACGGCGAGCCGCCTTAACAAGCTCGGCAACCTTGGCGACGACCTCATCGATCGCCACGTCCTCGCGCTCGCCCGTGGCACGGTCCTTGAGCTCAACGGTACCGTTCTTAAGGCCGCGCTTGCCGAGCACCACCTGATACGGGAAGCCCATAAGGTCGTTGTCGGCAAACTTAAAGCCGGGACGCTCATCGCGATCGTCGACGACGACCTCGATGCCCTCGGCGCACAGGCCATCAACAATCCGCTCGCAGACGGTCGCGCACTCCTCCTTCTTGGGATCAAGCGGAATCACCGCGACCTCGTACGGGGCAACGGAGACCGGCCAGACGATACCGTGCTCGTCATTGTGCTGCTCCACGACGGCAGCGAGCGAGCGGGACACACCCACGCCGTAGCAACCCATGATAAGCGGCTTCTCCTTGCCGTCCTCGTCCATAAAGGTGGCGCCCATGGCCTCGGAATACTTGGTACCCAGCTGGAAGACCTGCGAGACCTCGATGCCGCGAGCAGCAGAGAGCGGCTTGCCGCAGTGCGGGCAGGGATCGCCGGCGACGACGGTTACCAGGTCGGCCCACTCGTCGACGGTAAAGTCGCGCTCGGGGCAGGCACCGGTATAGTGATAGTCGACCTCGTTGGCACCGCAGGCCCACTGCTTGGACTCGCGCAGGCTCTCGTCGCACACCAGGCGAATGCCCTCGGGAAGGTTAACCGGTCCGATAAAGCCCTTATGCAGACCGTAGGTCTGGAGCTCCTCATCGGTCATCATGCGATAACCCTTGCCAAAGACATGCTCGGCCTTGCAGTCATTGAGCTCATGATCGCCCGGAACAATGGCCACGACTGGCTTGCCCTCGGCATCGATGAGAGCCAAGGACTTGCGCGTGCCGTTCTCGGGGAAGCCGAAGAACTTTGCAACGGCCTCGATGGTGCCCATGCCCGGAGTCTCGACCTTGGTGAGCGTACCGTCGCCAGGACCCTCGGTCACGACAACCTTGGTGCTTGCCGCCTCGTCATCGGCAGCAAAGCCGCAATCGTCGCAGTAGACCAGCGAAGCCTCGCCGGCGTCGGCCAAAGCCATGTACTCGACGGAGGTATCGCCACCGATCTCACCGGAGTCGGCGACAACGGGCAGGGCCTTGATGTAGCAGCGCTCGCAGATGTTAGCGTAGGCCTGCTTCATCTTGTCGTACTCCTCCTGCAGGCTCTCCTGCGTGGCGGAGAAGCTGTAGGCGTCCTTCATGATGAACTCGCGACCGCGCATCAGGCCAAAGCGGGGGCGGAACTCGTCGCGGAACTTGTCCTGAATGTGGTACAGGTTGACGGGCAGCTGCTTATAGGAGCGCAGCTCGTTGCGCACCAGGGCCGTGACGGTCTCCTCGTGCGTGGGGCCCAGGACGAACTCGCGACCATGACGGTCGTCAAAGCGCACAAGCTCCTTGCCATAGGCGTCGATGCGGCCGGACTCACGCCACAGCTCGGCATCGACCATAATGGGCATCATGAGCTCCTGGGCGCCGGCGGCGTCCATCTCGTCGCGCACGATGTTCTCGATCTTGCGGATCGAGCGCCAAGCAAGCGGCAGGTAGGAATACAGACCGGCGGCCTCCTTGCGGATCATGCCGGCGCGAAGAAGCAGGCGATGGCTCGCAAGCTCGGCGTCGGCCGGATCCTCTTTGAGCGTCGGCGCATAGAGCTTAGACATATACATTGCTCGGGTCATTTATTTCTCCTCAATAAGCTTGTCGACCTCGGCCATAAGCGCGTCGACAATTTGGTCCTCAGCTACTTTACCAATGATCTGGCCATGCGAAAAGAGCAAGGCCTGACCACGTCCGCAAGCAACGCCCAGGTCGGCATCAGAAGCCTCACCGGGGCCATTAACGGCACATCCCATGACGGCAATCGAAAGCGGCGCGGAGTAGTTCTTAAGCCGCTCGGTGACCTCCTCGGCGATGGGAATCAGGTTAACCTGGCAGCGGGCGCACGTGGGACACGAGACAATCTCGGGGCCACGGCGACGCAGGCCCAGTGACTGCAAAATTCCCCAGGCGACCGGCGGCTCCTCAACCGGATCAGCTGTGAGCGAAACACGCATGGTGTCGCCAATGCCTTCGGAAAGCAAGATACCCAAGCCTACAGAGCTCTTGATGGTGCCCTGGAGCTTGGTCCCCGCCTCCGTCACGCCCAGGTGAAGCGGAACATGAGGAATCTCGCGCGACAGGGCTCGATAGGTATCAAGCGTCGTCTGTACACTATGGGCCTTGGCGGAAAGCACAATGTTCGTAAATCCGCGGTCCTCAAAGTGCCTAACGAAGCGCTCACTCGACATCACGAGCTTTTGGGGCTGCGTGAGGTCGTCGCGCTCGGCGATATCCTGCTCAAGCGAGCCCGCGTTCACGCCAATGCGAATCGCACAGCCCGCAGCGCCGGCGGCGTCGATGACTGCATCGACCTTAGCCCAATCGCCGATATTGCCGGGATTGATGCGAAGCTTGGCGGCACCAGCCTCGACGGCGCCGATGGCGAGCTTATGGTTAAAGTGAATATCGGCGACGATCGGCACCGGAGACTCGGCACAAATCGTGCGAAAGCCCTCGAGCGCAGCCTCGGTAGGCACGCTCACGCGCACAACATCGCAACCCGCCTGGGCAAGCGCACACACTTGCGCAAGCGTCGCCTGGGCATCGGCGGTATCGGTGCAGGTCATGGACTGAACCACCACCGGCGCGCCGCCGCCGATCTGCACGCCGCCCACATGCACGGGGCGCGTCAGCTCGCGCGGCAAAGAATGGGATAAAGACAATCCAAACACTCCCCTACAGAATAAATCGAAGGATGTCGGAACGAAGCATATAGACAAACAGCAGTGCGAAGAGCGCGATGCCCACATAGCTCACAATCGTCTGAACCTTGAGAGGTAGCTCGCGACCCGCAATCTTTTGAATGATCTCGATGACCAGCTTGCCGCCGTCGAGCGGGGGGATGGGTAGCAAGTTCATAAAACCCAGCGAGAAGGAGATGAGCGCGGCAAACGACAGGAACGTTACGGGGCCGGCAGCAGCCGCCTGAGAGGACATGACGCTGATGCCCACGATCGAGGAGGACTGGTCGA
>CABUQW010000069.1 GCA_902493895.1 uncultured Collinsella sp.
ATCAGGTAGACCTCGAGGTCGCGGTCGCCGAACTTGTTCATGAGGTACTCGAGCTGCATGAGCTCGTCCCAGGTGCCGCCGACGCCCATCAGGAACACGGCGTCGTAGCCCTCGTCGGCAACCTTGTCGGCGAGCGCGGTCATCTTCTTGCCGGTCTCGTAGAGCGCCTTGCCGTCCTCGAGATAGCCCTCCTGGTCGAAATGCATGATCTCGATCTTCTCGGTTTCCTTCATTTGTCTCTCCTTTCTGGGGTTGTTTCCACATCCCCCATGCCAACGGGCATCAAAACCCGCTTACATTCCGTAACACTCGGCCGCTTTGGCCTTAAGCGCATTGACTGACTCTTCGTAGCCCTCTGCCTTGACCTCCATTTGCTTGGAGACGGCATCAAGATACGGGTGCACGTCCCATGACTTCAGACGCTCGGCTATCATGGCCGCAATCGTCTGGAAGAACACAAGATTGGGAATTGCGCTGAGCAGCGGAGCCACCTGAGGCACCGCAACCTCGTGAGCCCTACCCTTGGGATGGGCCGTGAGCAGCACCGTTTTTGTCGTAACGTTCGATAGCGCATCAGCGATATTCGCAAGACGCTCCGACCCCTGCGGATCGTCGACGATAAACACCAGATAGCCCGGAACGATCTGCATCTCGGGACCGTGGACGAACTCCTCGCCTTCGTGATGCATGGCAGGAATCTTGATGGTCTCGCTCAGCTTGAGGGCCGCCTCTTCGGCAACGCCATAGTTGGGGCCGTTGCCGACGACCATGGCGGGCGTGTGCTCAGAAAGCTCGAGCATGTGGTCTTGGACATATGCCTCGGCGGTCTTGCACATCACGGCATTGGCCTGGATGGCCTCGCGCAGGTCGTCAAGACGCTGGGCAACGCCCTTGGCGTCAATCGTTCCGCGCGCCTGACCGCCGTAAACGCCAAAGAGCACCAGGTACTCAACGAGAACCTCGACGCCCAGAGTCACAAAGTCCACCGACTCGACGCCCACACCGTAGTCAAGAACGATGTCAGCGTGCTCCTTGATAGGTGCCTCGACGTTTGCCGTGAGCGCAACTGCAGCCATATCGTGTGCGCGCATGTAATCGAGCGCCGCGATCGTATTGGTCGAATAACCACTCTGCGAGACGGCGATGTTGAGCGCATGCTGCGGATAGGTGTGTTCAAAATCGACGAAGGCCTCGGGCGTCACAACGGACACTTGCATCTGCAGCGCATCTTGCAGGTAATCGCGGGCGCAATCGGCGGCATGGCGCGACGAACCCGAAGCAACGATGCGCAGCGCGTCAAAAGAACCGGACTGGAAAATATCAACGAGCTGCGCTACCAGCTCAGACGAACGCTCGAGGTTCTCTCCCATACGCACATGGGCGAGTTGAACGTAATCGAGCATCTTCATCGTCTCACCTCGCAACAAATCATTAGTATTTGATACCAATCACGATTACAGGTTACGGCTTTTTGATACCTCTTTGTCGATTAATTTATTCCCTTCGGCGAACGGTCGATTTTGAGCCCTGTAAGGTTGTATATACAGCTGACCCAACGATCAAAACTGGTTAGTTTCCCAGCCGTTATTCACAAAATACCAGCTAGTACGTATAGGTGTAGCCGCCCGTATCGCCACGATTGAAGGACTTTACATACTCGATAGCCTGACCGCTCGCGTCATAGCTCACGCATTCCAAAAGCAAAACAAGATCGCCCTGTTCCAGTCCAAGGAGGCCGGCATCTCGTGCGCCCAGCGCTTCGATATCGAGCTTTTCCTGTGCCATGACTGGCTTTCGGCCCAGCATCTCATAGGTCTCGTACAAACTGAAGACCGACACGTCAATATCTTCGATGGTTGGGAACAGCAGGCAGGGAATCAGCGCCGTCTCAATCGATACGGGGCTACCGTTTATGCAGTTCAGGCGTCGAACGGAATAGAGCAGGTCGTCCTCGGCGATGCCAAACAGGTCGGCGTAATATGGCCCCGCATAACGCTTGGAACGCGCGAGAATACGGACGGACGGCTCGCCGCCCGAAGCACGGACCGATTCACGGAAACCGACCGTGCGTTCAAAAAAAGCAGGTACTTTCTGCGCCACAAAGGCACCTTTTCCCCGAACACGGCGAATCTGCCCGCGCCGAACCAGCTCATCGACAGCGCTTCGGATGGTCAAGCGTGTCGTACCAAATTCCTCGGCGAGGTCTTTTTCGGACGGAATCATGGAACCCGTGGGATATATACCGCGCTCGATACGTTCCTCGATGCGGCGTCGAATGCGCATATAAACCGGGGTGGCATCTACTGTTTCAGCCATTGTTCACCTGCCACGCTCCTCATGCCGTTCTCTTCGCCGTTATCGGCAAAGCGGAACTTTGTAGGCAAAATCACCGATTTACAATGCTCCACAAAACGCATGTCCTTATCGAACTCAATCGAGCTCTGATAGAAAACAGGCGTCCCCTCGTCCTGCTGAAGCAGTTCGGCCTCTTCGGCATTCAGGCGCGAAATCGAAACATGTTCACACCCATGCTCCACGCGCACGCCGCCTTCTTGAAGCAAAACATCGTACAGGCTTTCTTGCGTATAGTCGTGATTGGGAAGCGATGGACACAGGGACAGGTTAACGTGAGCCGTCTCGATTGATGCCGGCTCGCCCTCAATAAGTCGAACGCGCTGCATGCGAAGCAAAGGAGCGTCTACGGCAACCCCAAGCTTGTCGGCAAGTGTCTCATCCGCCTCGAGAGTCTCGGTGGAAACCAAGCGAGAAGAGGGATGCAAGCCGGCAGTCCGCACGGCATCGGAAAAGTTATACGTCTCCTGGAAGATATTGAGCGGTTTGGGAGGACACACATACGTACCCGATCCGCGGCGGCTTTCGAGCGTTCCGCACGAAATGAGCCGCATGATACCGGCGCGCAACGCCGTACGCGAAACGCCAATCTCTTCACACAGCACGCGCTCGGCCGGCAGACGATCGCCGCCGCCGAGCTGATAGTGCTGGATATACCAAAGAATTCCCTCAACAGCACGATCTTTGGGGGGAATTGCATAAGATTCGCCTGCCATTGCACAGACTCCTCATTCAGAAACGTATGCCGCCAAAATTAGGCCAGCCCTCCCATGGCATCAAATTCGGCCTTAATCTTCTCGGCGACATTCCGATACGACTTATATAGACTTGAATCGCGTTTGACTTCATCGGTCATAACGGGAATCTCTAATTTGGAAACCTCGTCTTTTCCCGTCTGAACCGCCACAACAACGCCCATACCAAGACACATATTACGCTTGGCAGCGTTCATTTTTGCCGCCTTAGCGGGATTTGCCAGAATACGCTGGGCAAATTCCTGTTTTGAGACCGCTTCCTCGGCCTCCGGATCGCCCGCCTCGGCCACTTCGCACTGCAGCACATCCGCATAGTCAAAAATCTTCGGCTCGCCGCCGCGCTGATGCACAGCCCACTTGCGGCGCGTGGCATCCTGGTAGATAGCCGGCAAAAACGTAAACCGCGGCGGGTCCAAAATCGTATCCGTGATGGTAAACACATCGGGATCAAAGGCATCCTGCGGGTTTTTCTTCTTGAACAGCCCCATATCAGCCTCCCGTACTAGCATTAAACAACTCAAGCTGAATATAGCACCAATTTCAAGCTCATGCTTTAGCGTGTCGGTGCGTGGCATCTATAGCTCGCTCAGCGGGGCAATACGGGCGAGGGCCGGGGCGCCTGCTTTGTTTTGAGAA
>CABUQW010000070.1 GCA_902493895.1 uncultured Collinsella sp.
CCGTCCTCCGATCTCCCGGGGCCGGCCGGTCCGGCCCTCAGGGTATCGGATTCCCACATTCATCCGTACATGTACGGATGAATGTGGGAAGTGTTCGGATGAAGTTGCCAATCAAGGCATTTGAAACAAACGCAAAAAAGTACTTGCAAAGACGCGTTCCGACATATAAGTTGATAAAAGACCGCCGTTGCGGTTTTAAGTAGATCGAGCATATGAAATTTCAGTTTTTAGCGTGTAAGAGAAAGAAGATCGGCAAAGTACAACCCCAAACGCAATGACAACTTAATGAGGTAACTGCCACATGTGAGGCACCCAGGGCATTGCTGTCTCGATTTTGAGCACGATGCCTTCCGCCTTGCATGGGCCGTTCCATCCCGCCCCTGCAGCAACTGCCTCACGGGCTCATTGAAAACCGCATAGCACCCAACGTCAGCACATCACCCACGGCAAGCACATCACTCACGACAACCAACACATCAACAAACAGCACGAACATCAACCGATTGGAGAAGCTATGACAAACCACCGCGCTGAAGACGGCGATAAGAAAAGCATTCTGGATGCCCGCATTGAGCGAGCATATGCAAACGAATATGACGCCGCCTTTGCCGCCGCGACCATCAAGAACTACGCGTCGCTACCGCTCGCGACGATCTTGGCCGACCACCCTCAACTGCTGAAGCGCTGCACAAAGATCATGGGCGACCCCGACATTCGCAAGCTGACAGACCCCTATGCCCCAAAACGCGACAACGATTCGTACGTTCTTACCGTAGGCTGCCTAGCCCATATGCTTACGGCGCTCGACACGAAACTCAAGCTCGAATGGGAACCCGACGAGCGTCATGAACTCGAAAGCAAGCGGAACACCCTGCGCACCGCACTGTTCCTTCCGTTGGACGGCCTCAAGCGCTGCAACGTCGAGCTCAATACACAGGCGCGGCAAAAGCCCGGGACCACAGGGCAGAAAACTCCAAGACCCCATGCGGCCATCGTCGACCGCAACCGATATAACCGCATGACCGCGCATTTTTCTGCCGAGGGAGCAGCCATAAGGACGCTGATCGACCTGCTGTGCCTCCTGAGCATCAACGAGCTATTTGAGGGCTATCTCGCCCTTGTTCCCGCGACGGCACCCAAGTCGGTAGCAAAGATCATCGAGACCTGCAGACGCCAGTTTGAGCGCCATCGCAATGGCAGCGAGATGAACGCCAGCATCGCGCAGTACTACGCGGCTCATTACAAAAATGACGGATGTGCCCCTGTCGAGCATCAGCTGCGGCTCGCCTACACCACGCCCGCCGCAACGCTCTATCGCTTTGGAGCCCTTGGCGCTTGCGAGCCGCACGAACAGGCAGCCTGCCCCACAACCGAGCTCGATCTCAGGCTCGGACGAACCCTGTAGCCCGCCAGCCCCTCCGCGGGCAACAATCCTATTCCACAACACAACCAACAGAAAGGAGTCCTCATGGACACCAATCATTCCCCCATCATCAGCCCCCTCACCATGTGTGAATCCGCCCGAGGCATCACGCTCACCAGCATTTACGATGAGATGCTCGCCCGTCGCGAGCTCTCCGTCATGGGAAACATCGAAACCCCGATGGCCCACGACCTATGCCAGCAGATCCGCCTGCTCGATGCCACCGACCCCAGCCGCCCCATCACCATATTTGTCGCCAGCGCCGGCGGAAGCGTGCGATCGGGCCTTGCGATCTATGACGCCATGCGCCTCGCATCGTGCCCCATCCGCACCGTCTGCCTGGAATTCGCCGCGTCCATGGGCGCCGTGATCTTTATGGGCGGCGACGATCGCCGTATGGCGCCCCATGCAGAGCTCATGATTCACGACCCGCTGATCCCCCAGGGGGCAGGCGGCTCGGCACTTGCGCTGCAGGAAACCAGCCGGCGTCTCATGCAGACCCGCAAGACCCTCACGCAAATCCTCTCGGACCGCAGCGGCCTCACGCCCAAGCGCATCCAGTCCCTCACTGCAAAAGACACCTACCTTTCGGCCGAGCGCGCCGTCGAGCTCGGCTTTGCCCACGAAATTCTCTCGACCACCAAGGAGGTCGCCCATGTCTAACCTCGCCAGCCGTCTCGCCGCATCTGAGTCCGCATCGTCCACCATCCTCGCCAAGGATCGAACGCTTTCCTGCGACACCCGCCAAACGGGACTCAACAACAACGCACTTGTGATCGGCCCCTCGGGAGCCGGCAAGACCCGAAACGTCCTCAAGCCCAACCTGCTGCAAATGAACGCAAGCACCATCGTGCTCGACACCAAAGGCACGCTCTGTCGCGAAGTGGGACCCGTGCTGGCAGCCCACGGTTACCGCGTACAATGTCTCAACTTCGCCGACCTCAACACCGTCCCGGCCCTTGCGCCCGGCATCGAGCGCTGCGGCTACAACCCCCTAAGGCACATTCGCCGCAAGGCGGACGGCAGGCCCAACCAGCAGGACATCCTCTCGGTGGCAAAGGCCATCTGCCCCATCGAGGACAACAACCAGCCTTTTTGGGATCATGCGGCGGCAAACCTGCTGTCGTGTCTTATCGCCTACGTCACCGAACAGCTACCCGCCGACGAGCAGACGATCAGCTCGGTCATCAAGCTGATCGAGCACCTGCAGGACGGTGCCACGGGTCGATTGTTTGACGACCTGATCACGACCGACCCCCAAAGCTATGCCCTCTCGCTATGGCGGCGCTACGCCATTACGCAAAATGCCGAGCGCATGCACGCGAGCATCGTCGGCATCCTTGCCGAAAAGGTCATGTGTCTGGGATTCGACGGTGCGGCACAGCTCTATCGTGAGTGCCATCAGGTGGACTTCGCTTCCATGGGACACACCCCCTGCGCCCTGTTTGTAACCGTGAGCGATATTGACCGCAATCTCGATCCGCTGACCGGCCTCTTTATTTCGCAGGCGTTTATGGGCCTCATTCGTGAGGCCGATAGGAAGCCCGACGGCAGCCTGCCCGTGCCCGTGCGCTTTATGCTCGATGACTTCGCAAATCTGCAGATCCCCCAGATCGACAACGTGCTCTCGATTATCCGAAGCCGCAACATCTGGGCAACGCTGCTGCTGCAGTCGACCAACCAGCTCGATGCGCTCTATGGCGAGGCACGCGCACGCTCCATCATGGGCAACTGCGACACGCATCTGGTGCTGGCGTTCCAGGATCCCGAGAGTGCCCGGGTGTTTTCCGACCGCGCCGACGCGCTACCCAGCACGCTCATGGCGACGCCGATTGATCGCTCGTGGCTCTTTGTACGCGGTCGCACTCCCGAACAGGTCGAGCGCTTTAGGCTCGAAGACCATCCGCTCTACGGGGAGCTGCCCGAGGCGCAGCGAGGCCATGCGGAGGCCGAGATCTAGGCGCAGGGTTCTCGCAGCGCGCGGCGCCCCGGCGATGTTCCACAAAGGCCGTGCGCCCCGGGACCACGGCAAAGCAAAGGGGCCCGCATCCGATAGGATACGGGCCCCTGACTATAAGGCGCGATGCGTTAACAGCAGCGACTACTTGCGATGCGCGCGATAGAACTCGATAAGCGCTTGAGTCGAAGCGTCCTGCTCGGCCTTGGCGGCGTCG
>CABUQW010000071.1 GCA_902493895.1 uncultured Collinsella sp.
CTCGTGTACTATCGTGAGGAGCGGATCAAGAAGTCCCTCGGGTGGCTGAGCCCGATGGAGTACCGCAGGAAGCTTGGATACGCCTAGGCGCGGTCCAAGAAATCGTCCGCACCCCCAATAGCGGCTTCAGCCCACCAAACAGTCCTTATTTCACCACAACTCACGAGGAAACCTGGGTAGCGAAAGAAACAGCCCCGCGATCGGTGTCGGTCGCGGGGCTGTTCGGTTTCTAGTGGTTATGTGGGCAGTTGGCGCAGCAGCCGCTTGTGGCGCTGGTACTGGAGCCGCCGCTTCGCTGGTCGGTGTTGTAGAAACCGCTGCCGTCGAACTTAATGCCGCTGGCCGAGAACGTCTTGGATGCCGGGGCGCCGCAGCTGGGGCATACGACCTCGGGCGTCTCGGACATGGGGTGCTCAACCTCAAACACGTTGCCGCAGCTCGTGCACTTGTAATCGTAGCGCGCCATAATACTTCCTTTTCAGCACAAAGCGGGCAGATCGCTCTGCCCGCAAAAATTCAAACAGCTGTAACTGTACCCTATATCGTGGGTTTTATCACGCTTCGCCCCAGAATCTATTGGTGTTGCGCAGGAGCTTCGCAGTTTTCTCCTCGGCTGCCGCAACGTCGGCCTCGTCAGCCTGCCATGTCCAGTTGCCTGTGGCTACACCCGGCACGTTCATACGTGCATCGTCGCCCAGTCCCAGCACGTCCTGCAGCGGCATCATCACGAGCGGTGCATCGCTTGCCAGGGCATTGCCCATGAGCTCGCTTGCCAATGTAATGCCGCTCGGCTCATCGCCGCCTGCAAAGGAGCGCGTGCACCAGCCGGCAAGTGTCGAGGTGTCGTGCGTCGAGGTGTACAGGATCTTTCCCGGTGTGGGGTGAATTCCGCAACGAACGTCGTAGTCGCTAAACTCCAGCACGTCCATGCCGGGGAAGCCGCAGGTCGAAGCCATGGCGCGAACGCCGGGCGTCAGATAGCCCAGATCCTCGGCGATAAAGTTGAGCGGACCCAGCTCGTCATAGGCGGTCTGGAACAGGTCCTTGCCCGGGCCTGCCAGCCAGCGGCCGTCGGCACAGGCCTTACCGGCGGGAATGCTAAAGTAGCTGTGGAAGCCCAGGAAGTGGTCCAGGCGCACGCGGTCGTAGAGCGAAAACGCACGACGCAGGCGGTCCATCCACCAGCGATAGCCGTTCTCCTTCATGCGATCCCATCGGAAGGTGGGGTTGCCCCACACCTGGCCCTCGGGCGCAAAGTTGTCGGGCGGCGCGCCCGAAATCTCAATCGCCTTGCCGGTATCGGACAGCCAGAAGTTCTCGGGCTCGCTCCACGCGTCGGCCGAATCGTCCGAGACATACATCGGGATATCGCCGATGACCTCGATGCCCTTCTTGTGCGCATAGTTCATGAGCTCGCACCAGGCAAGGTCAAAGCGATACTGCATGTACGCCTGCAGCTCGGCCTCGTCGTGGAAGCGCTTGTCATCGATCAGATACTCGTTGTAGCGCGCGACATCTGCCGGCCAATCGTGGCGCGACTCGCCCTCAAAGTACTTCTTAACGGCCATGTAGACGCAGTACTTCTCGAGCCAGTCGGCGTTGCGATGTTTAAACGCCGTGTACAGCGGGTCGGCATCCTCACCGCCGTGGGCCTTCCATGCAGCAAAGTCGGCGGCCAGCTCCTCGTGGCTCTCAGGCAGCAGGTCAATATTGCCTGCAAAGGCCGAGGGGCCGGCGTAGGGGGAGCGGAAGAAGTCCGTGGGGTTGACGGGCAGGACTTGCCAGTAGCGCATGCCCATAGCGGCCAGATGGTCGATAAAGCGACGCGTGGGCGCACCGATTGTGCCGGGCTTGCCGTCATCGGTCGGCACCGAGGTGATGTGGCACAAAACGCCCGCGCCATGATCGAGCGGCTCCTGCAGGCGCTGCTCGGCATGGTGATAGATGATCGAAGAGCCCAGCGGGTACAGGTCGAGCGTGACGGTACCGTTGTGGATCTCGCACTCGTGACCGCTGATCACGTCGCTCGCGCATTCGCCGAGCGCCGGAATCGTCACGCGGTGCGAATTGCGCAGGCTGCGGTTGATGATAACCGTCGCGGCTTCGCCGTCATTGCCCGTGCGGGTGTAAGCCAAGACTTCGTCGTTGAGCGCAAAGGCCTTGATCTCGCCATCGACCATAAAGGGCAGCGCACGGCGCACGGCAGACGCGTTCTTAACGATGGCCAGTGTGTCGAAGTCGTGGAGTTGGTCTTTGGTCGGCAGGGTGCGGCGGTTGCCCGGATCGGTGAGGCCCTCCAGGCCGTACTCGTCGCCATA
>CABUQW010000072.1 GCA_902493895.1 uncultured Collinsella sp.
ACGTTGGCGTAGGAGCACAGCAGGAAGCCCAGGAAGTAGAAGGGCACGAGCTGCTTGGTGAGCACCAGGCGGCCGAGCATGGCGAAGCCCATGGCCGGCAGGATGTTGGCGGCAACGCCAAAGCCAGCAAGGACAAAGGGCGGGATGAAGTCGAGCATGCCCTGGATGGCGTCAGCACCCAGATAGAACGACAGCGAGCACAGCAGGAACGCCATGATGATACCGGTCAAACCGATCAGGAAGTGCATCGCATAGACACCCTTAAGGTTGCCCTGGCCGGAGAAGACATCAGCGCGGTCAACCAGAATCGGCAGGGCGGCGTTGAGGATGTTCTTGATGGCAAGGCACAGCGTGGCGATGGGCATAGCGAGCGCGATGGCTGCCTCGGTGCTCTGGCCCAACTGGATAGCGAAGGCGCAGGCGAGCACGCCGCCGATCGTCTCATCAGGCGGCACGTAGGCGCCGATGGAGATCGAGCCCATGAACAGAAGCTCCAGGCTGGCGCCGATCGCGAGGCCGGACTGCAGGTCCCCCAGCACCAGGCCCACGAGCGGGCACAGGACGATGGGGCGGAACGCATAGAGCGTACCGAGCTGGCAGTCGAACTTACCAAATGCGGCGATAAGTCCGATGAGGATTGCTTGGGTAAGCATATATCCCCCTTTCCTAATAGGACACTACGAAGAGCTCAGACTCTTCGAAATTGAACGCCTAGAGCACGCTTGCGCAGTCAACCTTGGGGTCATCGGCCAGAGGACGGATCTCGACCTCGACGCCGTTGTTCAGCATCTCACGCACATCGGCCTCCTCGGCTGCAGTCAGGAAGATCTGACGAGAGACCTGACGAGCATCGGGGCGCTTCTCGTCCTTGGGCTTGGTGTTGCCCAGGTTGACCGACTTGATCTGCGGGCAGCCTTCAACAAGCTGCTTTGCCTCAGCGATGGTGGCGACACAGATAATCATCTTGTATTTGTCAGTCACACCCGAGTTAATGGCCTCGATGGCATTCGCCATATCCTTGATGACGAGCTTGCAGCCGGCAGGCTTGCCCATCTTGAGCGTCGTCTTCCACACCGGGTCGTTGGCGACCTTATCGCCCACGCAGAAAATGCAGTTGGAGCCAAGGCCCTGGACCCAAGAGACCGCGACCTGGCCATGAAGCAGGCGATGGTCGACGCGAAGTAGCTGAATCATAATGTGACCCCCCAAAGGTCTTGTGCCGTCTTACGGCGTGTCAGTAGGTGCTGCGGATTAGAACTCTTCTTCCTCTTCGTCATCGACCAAAAGATCGTTGACAAACTTCACGCGCGTATCGTCCGCAGCGACGATGGCGCGAATCGTCTCCTCAACCGGCGCCGACTCGTCAGAGAACAGCAGCTGGATAAGCAGAGGAAGGTTCATGTTGGTAACGAGGTACGTACGGGGACGCGTCTGGACGATCTTGGTGAACTCGTTGTTGACGCTGCCGCCAAAGAGGTCGGTGCAGACAACGACATCATCGTCGGCAGCCATGCCTGCCAGCAGTTTTTGGGCCTCCTCGGCCACGTCCATGCGGTCATCGACGAACATCGAAAGATCGTGGACGTTGTCGCGAGCGCCCGAGAGCAGCTCGACACTCTCCTTGATGCCGGTAGCGAAGTGCGCATGGCTGGCGATGATGTACTGCCTCATTCTGTGTTCCTCTCAATAGCCCGGCGCGTTCCCGCACCCGTTTTCTTTAGTAGTCGAACTGGTGATAGTAGCGACGATACTTGAGGTTGTGCTTGGTGACCGTCTCGTAGTAGCGAGCCAGGCGGTCGGTAACGAGCACCGTCAGAATCCACGGAGACACGATGACGCGGAACTCGTCGTCAAGGCCGGGAATCGCGAACTCGGCGGTGTCGATAACGTTGATGTCGGTGTCGCCGGTCACGCCGCGGGTCAGGAACGCGCGGACGCGCTCGTCGAGCTTGCGGTTCTCGTCCTCGCCCATGAACAGGAAGACCGGGACGCCGGGCTCCACGAGCTCGAGGGTGCCGTGGAAGAAGTCGGCCGAGGTGATGTAGCGGGTGCGCTTCCACTGCATCTCCTCGAGGATGCACATCGAGAACAGGATCGTCTCGCC
>CABUQW010000073.1 GCA_902493895.1 uncultured Collinsella sp.
ACCAACGACGTGCTGTACAAGGAGGGCCTGGACCTTCTCGTCGTGCCCTCCGCCGAGCTCTCCCGCGGCCGCGGCGGCCCGCGCTGCATGAGCATGCCCTTCTGGCGCGAGGACCTCTAGGGTCTTCAAGGACCCGTACAGGTCATAATACATACATCTAGCTGCCATTAGATGTCTCCCATTGGGGCGGTGCGGGTTTTCGCACCGCCCCAATCTTGTATGAGGAACGTCAACACGATTGGATGACTGCTTTTGTAAGGAGCTTGGCCATGGACATCAAGACGATTGGCGTTGAGGAATGGCTCAACGTTTGGGAGAAGAGCGCCACGTGGGACATCGCCCAGTCGACGATCTCGTCGCTCACCATGGGCGAGCTGCGCGCGCTCGATGAACAGGACGGCGCCACGTTCTACGAGCGCCTGGACCGCGAGAAGATGAACTACGGCTGGATCGAGGGCTCGCCGGAGTTTAAGGCCGAGGTTGCCAAGCTGTATCGTCGGGAGGTCAATCCCGATCACATTCTGCAGACCAATGGCTGCACGGGCGCTAACCTCAACGCCATCATGGCTGTGGTCGAGCCCGGCGACCATGTTATCGCCGAGTGGCCCACCTACGCGCCGCTCTACGAGATTCCGCGCACGCTGGGCGCCGAGGTCGAGTATTGGGAGCTTCGCGAGGAACTCGGCTGGAAGCCCGATATCGAGGAACTCAAGCGCTTGGTGTGCCCCAACACCAAGCTTATCTGCATAAACAACGCTTCGAACCCCATCGGTACGGTGCTCGATGCCGATATGCTCGGCCAGATTGCCGAGATCGCCCGTTCGGTGGGCGCCTACGTGCTGTGCGACGAGGTGTATCTGCCGCTCGAAAACACTGAGTCCTTTATGTCGATGGTCGACATGTACGAGAGGGCCATTGTCACCAACTCGTTGTCGAAGACCTATTCGACGCCTGCGGCCCGCGTGGGCTGGGTCCTGGCCGACGAAGAGGTGTCCAACCGCATCCGTACCTATCGCGATTACACCATGATCTGCGGCGGCGTGTTCAACGATGCCCTGGCGACCTATGTGCTTGAGCACAAGGATAAGATTCTCGAGCGCAATCGCAAGATCGTGTTTGGCAACCGCGATATCGCGCAGGCTTGGATCGATACGCAGCATCGCGTTTCCTGGACGGCCCCGCAGGGCGTGTCCACCTCGTTTATCCAGCTGGATATTCCCGAGGATGACGAGGAGTTCTGCAGACGCCTGCTGTCCGAGAGGGGAGTGCTGCTGGTACCTGGCAGCCGCTTTGAGCTTCCCTGTGGCGCACGCCTGGGCTACTGCGCGAGCGAGGACGTTCTGCGCGAGGGCCTGAGGCTTTTGGGCGAGGCGCTGGCGGAGTTCGATCGCTAGGATTCCGACGGCTCTCAAGGCCGCTCAAATCTGCCTACGATTATCGATAACAGTCCCGTTTCCCATGAGGGAAGCGGGACTGTTTTTCTATACCGAGAAGTCAAGTTGTTACAAATGGAGACGCAAGATCGATTGGGTATTCGACGGGCCTTATACTGAGCTTCCGGTGAACGGTATCCAACGTCTGGTAAACGGTAGTCTGTTTGCCAAAAATGAATAGGACGAACTTTTTTTTGAATAAAAATCAAAATGGTTGAGACGAAGCGAGAATTGCGAATTCTATTCATATCATTGCGCGAAATATGCAATTTGAGGGTGGTTTAATAAAGATTAGTTTCAATTGGTTTTTGGATTGAAAACGCGTTTAAGCACGTAAATACGCTTTATTAAGATGAAGTGTGCCATGCGTGAAGTATATGTGTATGCCGTTCACCCCCTATAAAAAACCGTTCGGGGGCAAGGTGGAAGTATGAGCTGATTTTGGATATAAATATGTCGTCAGCAATAACGCCTCACACGGAGGGGCGCTAACGAATCGGCCCTGACAAGGGCCCGAAAGAAAGGTAGGAGGCCATGACGAAAGGTCTGCACGTGCCTTCCGAGATCGGCAAGCTCAGGAAGGTCTGCCTGCACCGTCCCGGCGACGAGCTCCTCAACCTGCCGCCCGA
>CABUQW010000074.1 GCA_902493895.1 uncultured Collinsella sp.
ACGTTGGCGTAGGAGCACAGCAGGAAGCCCAGGAAGTAGAAGGGCACGAGCTGCTTGGTGAGCACCAGGCGGCCGAGCATGGCGAAGCCCATGGCCGGCAGGATGTTGGCGGCAACGCCGCAACCGTCGATGATGAAGGGCGGGATGAAGTCGAGCAAGCCCTGGATGGCGTCGGAACCCAAATAGAAGGCGCCGCCGCACAGCAGGAAGTACTCGACGCAGCCCCAGATTCCAATTCCCCAATGAACGGCGTAGATACCCTTGAGGTTCCCCTTGAGGGCAAACTTGTCTGCCATATCGACAAACACGGGGAACAAGGCATTGGTAATGTTGCCGATCGTCAGCGCAAGGACGGCGATGGGCATGGCGAGCGCGATGGCCGTCTCGGTACCCTGACCGAGCTGAATGGCAAACGCGCAGGCGAGCACGCCGCCGACGGTTTCGTTAGGCGGTACGTAGGCGCCGATGGAGATCGAGCCCATGAACAGCAGCTCAAGGCTTGCACCTACGGCAAGGCCAGTCTGCAGGTCCCCCAGCACCAGGCCCACGAGCGGGCACAGGACGATGGGGCGAAATGCGTAGAGGGTGCCGAGCTGGTAGTCGAGACATCCAAACGCTCCGACTAAGCCGACGAGGATTGCTTGGACAAGCATGGTTCCTCCCAATAAGGAATCTCGAACCGTCGTCACTCCCGTCGCGCGCGCTATTGATATCAATCCGGGAGTTTGACCACACGGTCCGAAGCGCACCTGGCGTGCTGCTAACACCCATACCAGGCACAAATGATTTGATACCAATTATAGGTATGCAGGTTCGCCTTATTTAATACCAGTCGCTCAGCGGGGTGTTTTTTACCGTAAACGGCAGACGCATCCCATTAGGCATGCTCTTTGTTTCGATGGCGGACAAGCGCCACCAGAAAGCCGTCGCCAAAAGCATCGGATGCCAAGTTGGCCACAATCACCAAAACGATCATCGCCGCGCCCAAGAACTCGTTCCAGCTAAAGACCTCGCCAAAGAGGAGCGCCGACCAGCAGGGAGCGAGCACGACCTCACTCATGCAGACCAAGTTGGCCGCAAACGCGTTGGTGCGCGCAATTCCCTTGGCATACAGCACACTCGCAAGGCCGCTGCAAAAAAGGCCATGCACCAGCATAAGCCCCCACTCAAAGGGTTTCACGGAGCCTAGGTCGCCGGCAAAATAGACGATCGGCAGTATCGAGATGCCGCAGGAGATGAGCGAGGACACCATGGGCGACGCATCGGGGCGAGAGTTCAAAAAGAAACACAGCCCAAAGGTGGCGCCCGAAATGACGGCAAGCAGATTTCCGAGCATGCCCTCGGCACTCAAATCACCTAAAAAGAAAAGCCCCATACCCGCAAAAGCAACCACCACGGAGGCGATCTTCGCAGCCGAGGGCAACGTGCGAGTTGCGAGCGATTGATAGACGATGACAAAGATCATCGAGGTGTACTGCAGGACGATTGCGTTACCGACCGTCGTGAGCTGGTTGGCAAAGTTAAACGTGGTGCCCGTCACGAAGTTGCAGACGGCCACAAGGACAATAAGACGGCTGACGCGAAGGACGGGTCTGCCGACGAGCAGGATAAAGAGCGCCATAAATATTGCCGTGACGGCACCGATCAAAAGAGCTGACTGCGAATTGGCGCGAACGAGGATGCCGATAAAACTCCACAAGAGCGCCGTGCCAAATAGATACATCGCCCCGCTCACGCCATTATCGGGTGGATTGTCAGATCGAATCACGAAGCACCTCCAACTAGCTTTCGGTAATAAAAAACGGCGACCGCAATGGGTCGCCGTTTCCCTTGGGGGCAAATAATAGGCCGGGCCCTTACGCCAGCACGCCGAAGAACGCGCCGATGATGCCCACGACCATGGTGGCCACGATCAGCACCATGGGGTTGATCTTCTTGGACAGCAGCCAGTAGTACAGCCAGAAGG
>CABUQW010000075.1 GCA_902493895.1 uncultured Collinsella sp.
ATCAGGTAGACCTCGAGGTCGCGGTCGCCGAACTTGTTCATGAGGTACTCGAGCTGCATGAGCTCGTCCCAGGTGCCGCCGACGCCCATCAGGAACACGGCGTCGTAGCCCTCGTCGGCGACCTTGTCGGCGAGCGCGGTCATCTTCTTGCCGGTCTCGTAGAGCGCCTTGCCGTCCTCGACGTAGCCCTCCTGGCTAAAGTGCATGATCTCGATCTTCTCGGTTTCCTTCATGGCTTTTCCTTTCTGTCCTGCACGCAACTCTATACATCGCGTTTATTTTCGATACCAATTATAGACATACACCTAATGTGTTTTTAATACCACTTATCAATCTGCTCCAATCCTCGGTGAACGGTCGAAATTCTCTGGTGAGTGGTATTAAATTAGAATTGAATGTATAGCTAACGCCTCTGGCGCCTCCCTTGTGTGACAAAGAACAGCGTTCCTACCAGCGCAATAATGGTCGATGCCCCAAACAGTACCGTCTGGACACCCAAAGCCTCCGCCAAAAACGGAGCCGCCAGCAGCGGCAGCACGCCGGCGCTCATCAGGCCAAAACGCACAAAGCCGGTAATGCGCCCCAGGTATTTGATGTCAGCGCGCTCCTGAATCAAGATCATCTGCAGCGGTTCCAGGAATCCCCAGGCCAGACCGTTAATCGCCTGACCGATAATCGCGACCCCCAGCATATCGGTGCCCACGTACACCATGGACCCAATGCCCACGGCCATGAGCGCGCCGAGCAACAATCGCAGGTTGACATGGCGGGCAGAAAGCTTGGTCAGGATGAACGCGCCCACCGAGGAAGTGAGGCCCACGACCGAGGACAGCCAGCCCAGCCAGACGATATCCACGTTGAGCACATCGCGATAGAACAACGACTCCAGCGAATCGAACGCGCCAAACGCAAAGAAGCCCAGAAAGCCCGAGATAAAGATAAGGCGCAGGTCGTGGTCGCGAAACGTAAGTCGCGCGCCCTCGGCCATGCCGCCCAGAATGCCGCCCTTCGGCTTCTCCCCTTTTGCGGGAGCAACACACTCGTGACAGCCCAAGGAGAGCACGGCCGCCACACCCATCATGCTCGCCATGAGCAGATAGACCGATTGCGTGGCAAAACAGCTCACGATGGCACCACCGAGCAGCGGGCCAGCGGTATAGGCGATATTGCTGTAGAACACCATGAGACCGTTCACGCGGGTACGGCCCTCGGTGGTCGACTCCAGGTATCCCGGAAACGCATGCGTGCAGGTGTTGATAAAGCCGCCCGCAAGCCCCAAGACGCACGCGGCAAACACAAGCCCGGGGACAGACAACGGCGCCAACCCCACGCCAAGCGATAGCACCGCCGTAATCACGCACGTCACAAACGACGTCCGGCGCGGACCAAAACGGTCGATGACCGAACCCGACACCATATTGCCCGCCGACGTCATAAGATTGCGTACGAGCGTAATGGCAGCAACCAAAAACGCCGTGCCAGCCAGATCATACGTCGCCGCGCCGATAAGCCCTAAAAAGTACACCGCGTTGTTGGCGCACCATTGCAGGGACTCAATAAGAATCAGCCTGACTTCTGCCGGCGTCAGGCGCATTGCTTCGCGATCCTTCGCGAACATACAAACTCCCTCTATACAAGTAAGGGGATGGAGGGCATAGGCCCGCTCCATCCCCTTACCAGGTTGCAATGACAGTCTATGCAGCCGGGCCCTTACGCCAGCACGCCGAAGAACGCGCCGATGATGCCCACGACCATGGTGGCCACGATCAGCACCATGGGGTTGATCTTCTTGGACAGCAGCCAGTAGTACAGCCAGAAGG